>NZ_LQGY01000041.1 GCF_001620055.1 Agromyces sp. NDB4Y10
GCGCGCGCCGCCCGCCTCCACCGGCGGCTCGCCTGGGCGCCCGCCGCCCTCGTGCCGCTGCACTGGCTGGCGCTCCTGCCGATCGCGATCGGCCGCTCCCTGCGCCACCTCCTCGTCAAGACGCCCGGGGCGATCCCGGGCGAGTTCCGCGCCGCGGTCGGCGTCATGGCCCGCCCGGGCCGCGTGCTCCGGACACGCAAGCGGGCGGCCGCGACGCGGACGGCGCGCTGGTCCTCGATCGCCCCGCTCCGCGTCCGCCGCGACGAGGTCCGCCTCCGACGGCAGCAGGCCGCCGAGGCGCGTCGGCAGCGTGCACGAGGCCGCGTCGAGGACGTCCAGTTCTTCGCGACCGGCGGTGGGTGGGTGCTGCTCGGCGCGCTCGTGGCATCCGGCGTGCTCTTCGCCCCGCTGCTCGCCGCCGGCGGCATCGCCGGCGGCGCCCTGCTGCCGCTGTCCGACGACCTCCCGACGCTCTGGCGCAACGCCGCCTACGGATGGCGCGACGTGGACGGCGGGTTCACCGGTGCCGCGGACCCCTTCGCGGGCGTGCTGGCCCTGCTCGGCAGCACCGCCTTCTGGAATCCGTCCTGGGCGCTGCTCGCCCTCTGGCTGCTCGCCATCCCTCTGTCGAGCCTCGGCGGGTGGTTCGCCGCCGCCAGGCTCACCGAGCGCACCTCGCTGCGCGTGCTCGGCGGGGTCCTGTGGGCCGCCGCGCCGCCGCTGCTCGACTCGCTGGCCGCCGGCCGGCCGGCCGCGGTCATCGTGCACATCCTGCTGCCGTGGCTCGCCGTCCTCATGTTCGCGGCAGCGACCTCGTGGGCGGCGGCCGCCGCGGCCTCGCTCGCGTTCGCGATCGTGATCGCCTGCGCCCCGAGCCTCGCCCCCGCGATGGTCCTCGCGTGGATCGCCGCGCTGCTGCTGAGCGGCCGGGCCGCGGTGCGCCTCGCGGGCATCCCGCTGCCGGCGCTCGCGCTGTTCCTTCCCCTGATCCTCGAGCAGGTCGCCCGCGGCACGCCGTTCGGGCTGCTCGCCGACCCCGGAGTGCAGCGCCCGTCGGCGATGCCCTCCCCGGGGCAGACCGCGCTCGGCCAGGCGTCGGGCACCTGGGGCCGTTGGGAGGACGCCTTCGGCGGCCTCGTCGCCGCGGCCGTGCCGGCCCCGATCGTGCTCGCCGCGCTGCTCGCCCCGCTCGCCCTCACGGCGGTCGCGGTCGTCGCCTCCAGGCGGTACCGGGGCGGCCTGCTCGCCCTGGCGCTCGCCGCCCTCGGCTACGCGACCGCCGTCGCCGCCGCGCACCTCGCGGTGGCCTCGACGGGCGAGCGGCCCGTGGCCCTCTGGACCGGCGCGGCGCTCAGCCTGATGTGGTTCGGCC
>NZ_LQGY01000042.1 GCF_001620055.1 Agromyces sp. NDB4Y10
GGCGCGCGAGGAGCGCGACACCGGCGGCGCCTGACGCCGGCGCGGCGACCTCCGTCGCAGCGCCGGCCGTCGCAGCGCCGGCCGTCGGCCTCAGCCGCGCGCGCCCCGCACCCAGGCCTCGACCTCGTCGGCCGTGCGCGGAATGCCGGCCGAGAGGTTCTCGGCGCCGTCGGCGGTGACGAGGATGTCATCCTCGATGCGGACGCCGATGCCGCGGAACTCCTCCGGAACGGTGAGGTCGTCGGGCTGGAAGTAGAGGCCCGGCTCGATGGTGAACACCATCCCCGCCTCGAGCACTCCGTCCAGGTACATCGAGCGCCGCGCCTGGGCGCAGTCGTGCACGTCCAGGCCGAGGTGGTGGCTGGTGCCGTGCACCATGTAGCGCCGGTGGAACTGGTTCTCCGGCCGCAGGGACTCCTCGGCCGAGACGGGCAGGAAGCCCCACTCCGCGGTGCGCTTCGCGATGACCTCCATCGCCGCGGCGTGGATCTCGCGGAAGATCGCACCGGGGCGCACGATGCGGAACGCGGCATCCGCCGCCTCGAGCACGGCCTCGTACACCTGCCGCTGCACGGGCGAGAAGGTCCCGTTGACCGGGAACGTGCGCGTGATGTCGGCGGTGTAGTAGCTGTCGCGCTCGACGCCCGCGTCGAGCAGGACGAGGTCGCCGGGGACGACCGGTCCGTCGTTGCGGGTCCAGTGCAGGATGGTGGCGTGCGGGCCGGCCGCGGCGATCGAGGCGTAGCCGACGTCGTTGCCGTCGAGGCGGGCGCGCGTCGCGAAGACCCCCTCGATCACGCGCTCGCCGCGGACCTCGCTCGTGATGCGAGGCAGCTCGGCGAGCACCTCGGCGAAGCCCCGCTCGGTCGCATCGACGGCGGCGCGCAGCTCGGCGACCTCGTAGTCGTCCTTCACGAGCCGCAGCTCGGACAGGACCCGGGCGAGCTCGGCGTCGGGCTCGTGCTCGGCGTTCACCTCGAGGCTGAACGGGGTGTCGGCCGCGTTCGTCGAGAGCGCGGCCTCGGCGGCGTAGCGCAGGCGGGCGTGGTCGACCCGCTCCGTGACGGCCAGGTCGGCCTCGCGCAGCACGAGGGTGGCCGTGTCGACGGCGTCGACCACCTGGTCGAGGTCGGCGATGCCGCGCGCCTCGAGCTGCAGGTCGGCGGCGACGTGGGCGAGCGACGGGCGCGCTCCGATCCAGAACTCGCCGATCGCCGGATTCGCGTAGAACTCCTCGGAGTCGCGGCCCGCCCGCTCGCGGAAGTAGACGGTCGCCGTGTGGCCGGCGTCGCCCGCGGGCTCCATCACGAGCACCGCGCCCGGCTCGGAGTCGGAGCCCCAGCCGGTGAGGTGGGCGAACGCCGAGTGCGCACGGAACGGGTAGTCGGTGTCGTTCGCCCGCTGCTTCATGTCGCCGGCGGGGATGATCAGCCGCTGGCCGGGGAACGCCGCCGACACCCGCTCGCGACGCGATGCGGCGAACGCCGCCTGCTCGCGCGGCGCCGGCAGCGTCTCGTCGCGATCGGCCCAGCCGCCGCGGATGAAGGACTTGAACCCCTCGGATTCCGGCGTGGTGGACCGGTTGGCGTTGCGGCCGGACTCCTCGGCCGTGGTCTCGTCGAGGGAGCGGGCCTCGTGGGCCGTCGCGGTGGCGTCGCCGGTGTTCGTCATGCGGTCCATTCTCGCACCGGGCGACGACGCTCAGCTGCGGACCAGGGTGGCTACGACCGGCCGGTGGTCGCTTCCCGCGTCGTCGAGTCCCTCGATGACGCGGAACGACTCGACCGACCACGACGGCGTCGCCATCACGTGGTCGATCGGGCTGCCGAGCAGGGCGGGGAGCCCCGTCGGCCACGTGCCGACGCCGCCGGAGCCGCCCGCGGCCGCGGCATCCGCGCACCGCCCGAGGTCGCCGCCGTCGACCCCGCGCCCGGCGAAGTGGTCGAGCGTCGCATTGAAGTCGCCGGCCATGATCACGTCGTCGCCCGCGCACTGCTCGGCCAGCCAGTCGAGGTCGCTGCGCCAGTTGCGCAGTTCCCAGCGGATGGGGGCGACGGCGTGCACCGCGACGATGCGCGGCCCGCTGCCCGAGACCGGATCGGCCACGACGCTCGGCAGCGTGTTCGTGTTCCCCGGCGGGCCGGGGAACTCCGCGTTGACGACCTCGTAGTCGCCGAGGTCGGGCGTGATGAGGATGGTCGTGGAGCGCGCCTTCGCGATCTCGTCGAACGCCTGCGTGTGCACCCACATCGGACTGCCGCCCTCGCGCATGGCGACCGCGACGTCCTCGCCCAGCTGCGCAGTCGTCTCGGGAAGCACCACCACGTCGGCGCCCTCCGCGAGGGCGAGATCGGCGATGGTCGCCGCGTCCGGCACCTCGCCGAGGGTGTTCCACGACAGCACGGTGACCGAACCGGATGCCGCGGCCGCGGGCGTCCCGCCGAGCCCCAGGCCGCGAACGGCGAGCACGCCGACGTTGCCGATGGCGAACAGCATCAGGATCGCGGCCATCGCCGCCCCGAACCACCGTGCCGAACGGCCGAGCGCGAGCGCCACGAACAACGCCGAGGCGACGGCCGCGCACACCGCGGCGGCGCCGCGCAGGGCGACGACGTGCGCCGCGATCCACTGGTTCTGGAGTCCGAACGCCTGCGGCCACAGCAGCACGACGGCGACGGCGGCGGTGCCGAGCAGGAACGCCCAGCCGAGGGTGCGGGGGAGCATCGCGTTCCAGCGTAGGCCAGCGCCCCCGTCCGCGGGGCACGAGCCGACCGCATGTCCGCTGGGAGTCCGCGGTGAACGCGCCCGTACGATGGGGGGATGGCCGACATCCCCGTCGCCGTCCGGGCGGACCTGCACACGCACTCCACGGTCTCGGACGGCACCGACTCACCGGCGGAGCTGGTGGCGGCCGTCGCGCGGTCGGGGCTCGAGGCGTTCGCGATCACCGACCATGACTCGACGGCGGGCTGGGCCGCGGCGCGCATCGCTGCCGAGGAGCACGGCGTCATGATGATCCCGGGCATCGAGCTGTCGACCCGCGTGCAGTTCGCGAGCGTCCACGTGCTCGGCTACCTCGTCGATCCCGCGCACGAGGGCCTCCTCGCCGAGACCGCCCGCATCCGCGAGTCGCGCCTGACGCGCGCGGAGCGGATCGTGGAGCGCATCGCGGTGGACTACGACCTGACCTGGGACGACGTGCTCGCGCAGACGAGCTCGGGCGCCACGATCGGCCGGCCCCACATCGCCGACGCGCTCGTGGCCCGCGGCCACGCCGCGACGAGGTCGGATGCCTTCGCCGGCATCCTGCACTGGCGATCGGGGTACGCCCAGCCGCACTACGCGCCCGACCCGCTCACCGGCATCCGCCTCATCCGCGCCGCGGGCGGCGTGCCCGTGCTCGCGCATCCGGGCACGCGCGGCGCCGAGGAGGTGCTGCCGGAGTCGCGCATCCGCCAGCTCGTGGACGCGGGACTCTTCGGCCTCGAGATCGACCACCCCGAGAACACCGATGCCGCCAAGCCGCGCCTGCGCCGACTCGCCGACCGGTACGGGCTCGCCGTCACGGGGTCGAGCGACTACCACGGACTCGGCAAGCCCAACCGGCTGGGGGAGTGCACGACCGCCCCCGAGGTGGTCGCGCGGATCGTCGCGGAGGGAACCGGGTCGTCGCCGGTCGTGCCGCGCGCGGGGGAACGCGCGGCACGCTGACCGGTGGCGTCAGGCCTGCGCTGCGGGCGCGGCGGTGCCGCCGCCCGAGCGACCGCCGCGACGACGGCGGCGGCGCGGAGCGGCCTTGCCATCGTGGTGCTCGTGTCCCTTGCCGTCGTGGGTGCCGGCGCCCGGTTCCCTGACCTCGGCGGCGGCGCCCTCGTCGGCAGCGGTCGCCGCCGGACGCTCGCCGTCGGGACGGCCGCCGCGGGTGCGACGACGCGACCGCGACCGCGCCGGGCGGGACGCGTCATCCGTCGCCGCTTCGCCCTCGCGACGACCGGCGGTGCTCGACCGGGTCGGCGGGGCGGGGGGCGCGGGCTTGAGGCGGCCCTTGGTGCCCTCGGGGATGTCGAGGTCGGTGTAGAGGTGGGGGCTCGACGAGTAGGTCTCGGTCGGCTCGGGCTGGCCGAACTCGAGTGCGCGGTTGATGAGCGCCCACTTGTGCAGGTCGTCCCAGTCGACGAACGTGACGGCGATGCCGGTCTTGCCCGCGCGGCCCGTGCGGCCGACCCGGTGCAGGTAGGCCTTCTCGTCGTCGGGGATCGTGTGGTTGATCACGTGCGTCACGTCGTCGACGTCGATGCCGCGGGCGGCGACATCCGTCGCGATCAGGACGTCCTTCTTACCGGCCTTGAACGCGGCCATCGCGCGCTCGCGCTGGTCCTGGTTGAGGTCGCCGTGCACGGCCGCGGCGTTGAAGCCCCGGTCGTTGAGCTCCTCGACGAGCTTGGCCGCCGCGCGCTTCGTGCGCGTGAAGATGACGGTCTTGCCGCGGCCCTCGGCCTGCAGGATGCGGGCGATCACCTCGTCCTTGTCGAGCGAGTGGGCGCGGTAGACGAGGTGCTTGATGTTCGCCTGCGTGAGGCCCTCGTCGGGATCGGTCGCCCGGATGTGGATCGGCCGCAGCATGAAGCGGCGCGCGAGCGCGACGATCGGGCCCGGCATGGTCGCCGAGAACAGCATGGTGTGGCGCGTGGCGGGGGTCTGCGAGAACAGCTTCTCGATGTCGGCGAGGAAGCCGAGGTCGAGCATCTTGTCGGCCTCGTCGAGCACCATCTCGCTGACGTTCTTCAGCGACAGCAGCCGCTGGCTGGCCAGGTCGAGGAGGCGGCCGGGCGTGCCGACGACGATCTGGGCGCCGGCCTTCAGCTGCTCGATCTGGCCCTCGTACGCCTTGCCGCCGTAGATCGACACGATCTTGGTGGGGCGGTTGGATGCCGCGAGCTCGAGGTCTTCGGTGACCTGCACGCACAGCTCGCGCGTGGGCACCACGATGAGCGCCTTGACACCGCCCTCGGGGTCGTCGCCGAGGCGCTGGATGAGGGGGAGGCCGAAGCCGAAGGTCTTGCCGGTGCCGGTCTTCGCCTGGCCGATGATGTCCTGGCCGGAGAGGGCCAGCGGGATCGTCTGCTCCTGGATGGGGAAGGCATCGACGATGCCCTTCCCGGCGAGGGCCTCGACGATGTCGGGCGCGATGCCGAGTTCGGTGAACGTGGTCAAGATGTCTGCCTGTCGGTGATGCGGAATGAAGAGGTGCGCCCTGTTCCGATCCCAGGCGCACGGCCGCGGTTCCATCGCCCGCGTGCACGCACAGCCTATCCGAGGCGGCTGTGAGCGCCCGGATATGCTGTCCGACATGGCGAACTGGTCCCGCGCGCGCCTCCCGCGCCCCGAGGCGCCGCGCATGCGGCCCCGCGTCGTGCCGACCGAGCTCACGCGCATCGACTTCACCGAGATCGTGCCCGAACCGGTCGCGTTCCTCGGCCAGGCCGCCTACATCCAGCTCGAGTTCTTCGAGAGCCTCGCGAAGGCCGTCGCGACCGCGCCCGACCTCGCCGCGAAGGAGGGGCTGAGCGCCGCCGCCGGGGTCGCGCTGCGCAAGCACCACGACCTCATCGCGGAACTCCGGCGCCTGGGCGCCGAGCCGGCGGAGGTCATGGCGCCGTTCGCGCCAGCGACCGACCGGTTCCGCCAGGCGACCTCGGGCGCCGACTGGTACGAGCTCCTGCTCGGCATCCACATCACCTCGGGCATGCTCGACGACTACTTCGGGCAGCTCTCCGAGGGGCTCCCGGCCGAACTGGGCGCGCGCGTGCGCGGCATCCTGCAGGAACGCGGCGCGTCGGAGGTGATCGAGCGCGAGCTCTCCGAGGCCATCGCCACGCAGCCCGGGCTCGACGACCGGCTCGCACTGTGGGGCCGCAGCCTCGTCGGCGACACGCTGCTCATCGCACGGTCGGCCCTGCGGGCCGCGGAGGCGAACGGCGCGCTCGGCACCGACGTGGAGCCGGTCTTCACGGAGCTCATCGCCGCCCACACCCGACGGATGGACGCGCTCGGCCTCACGGCCTGACGATCGTCGCCGCCCGCCGGGCGCTGCCGAATCCGGTTCGTCCGTTGCCCGGCTCAGGAGCGGGCGACGCCCGCCTTCGCCAGGCGCGTGAACGTCTCGGCGTCGTCGCGCTCACGGCGCGGACCGAGGAACAGCGCGACGGCCGCGGCCGCCAGCCCCGAGGCGACGAGCGAGATCACCCAGATCCAGCCGCCGTCCCACGCGAGGCCGAGCCACGTGAGCGCGACCCACACCACCGCCGCGACCGCCGCGCCGACGGCCGGCACGACGAGCACGCCGTGCATGCTCCGGCGCGGGATCGCGTACCGCGCGGCGATGCCGAGCAGGGCGCCGCCGAGCGTGATGAACAGCAGCTCCATCAGCCGACGAAGCCGATGCGGCGAGCGGACTCGGTGCCGATCTCCACGTAGGCGAGCGCGGCGGCGGGCACCACGAAGACGGCGCCCTTGGAGTCGGTGAGGCGCAGGACCGGCGACTGTCCGGTCAGTGCGGCAGCGACGGCCTGCTCGACCTCCTCCGCCGTCTGCGAGGTCTCGAAGCCGAGCTCGCGGGGGGAGTTCTGGATGCCGATGCGAAGGTCCACGGTGCGCCTTTCTGTCGTTGACAGCACACTACGACACGCGCGGCACCCGGCCCGACGAGTTCACTGTCGGCGGACACGGATACCGTTGGCCGCATGCAGCCGCTCGTCCAGCCCGCCCCCTCGCTCGTCGACCTGGTCGGACCGGGGCACGCGGCGGTGTTCGGGGCGCCGGGCAGCGGCAAGACCACGCTCGCCGTCGACCTCGTCGCCGAGTACGTGGCCGCGGGCGGCGACCCGGGCGAGGTCCTCGCGCTCGCCGCGACCCGACGCACCGCATCGAGCCTGCGCGACACGCTCGCGGTCCGCCTCGGCGTGCCGACGCGCGGCGCCCTCGCCCGCACCGCGAGCGCGGTCGCGTACGACCTCGTGCGCGCCCGCAGCGGCCGCTCGGTGACGCTGCTCACCGGCGCCGAGCACGACCAGGTCATCGGCGAGCTGCTCGAGGCGCAGGCCGTCGACGGCGGCGGGCCGGCATGGCCCGAGGTCCTCTCCGAGGAGGTCCGGGCGCTCCGCGGGTTCCGGTCCGAGCTGCGCGACCTGCTCATGCGCGCCGTCGAGCAGGGCGTCGACGCCGCAGAGCTCGACCGCCTCGGCCGGCTCGCCGGGCGCCCCGAATGGTGCGCCGCCGCGGGATTCCTGGCGGAGTACGCCGAGGTCAAGGAGCAGCTCCGGCCCACCCAGTTCGATTCGGCCGAGCTCGGCGCGTACGCCGCCGCGATCGTCCGTCGGAGCCTCGTCGACCCCGCCGACGCCGCCGCACTCGGCGACCTGGCGGCGCTCCGGCTCATCGTGGTCGACGACGCCCAGGAGGCCACCGAGGCCACCGCGGCGCTGCTCGGGGCCTTCGCGGCCCGCGGCGTCCGGGTGGTCGCGCTCGGCGATCCCGACGTGGCCAGCAACGGCTTCCGCGGCGGCCGCGCCGACCTGCTGGGCTCGCTCGGATCGGTGCTCGGATCACGCGAGGTGCGCCGCGTGGTGCTGCCTCGCGTGCACCGCGGTCGCGCCGAGCATCGCGACCTGCTCGCCTCCGTGACCGCCCACGTCGGCGCGGCGCTCGGCGGCAGCCACCGCGGGGCCGAGCTCGCCGCGGCGGCCGCGGGCACCGAGCCCGCACATGATCCGCTCGCGCCGATCGTGGGCATCGAAGCCGCCTCCGCCGCCGCAGAGGGGGCGCAGGTCGCAGCGCTGCTGCGCGAGCGCCACCTCCTCGACGGCGTGCCGTGGTCGTCGATGGCGGTGGTGCTCCGCTCGGGCGCCGAGCTGCCGGCCTTCGCCCGCGCGCTCGCCGCCTCCGACGTGCCGGTGTCCGGCCGCCACGCACGAGTCGCCCTGCGCGATGCCCCCGGTGCGGCACCGCTCATCGCCGCGGTGGCCTGCGTGCTCGGCATCGAGCCGATCACGCCCGAATCGGCCACGGCGCTGCTCACGGGCCCGCTCGGTCGGCTCGACCGCGTCGGACTCCGTCGGCTGCGGCTCGCCCTCCGGCACGCGGAACTCTCCGGCGGCGGCGTCCGCAGCGCCGACGAGCTGCTCGTCGAGGCGCTCGGCGTCGCGGGCGGATTCGCCACGATCGACGCACCGGCCGGTCGCCGCGCGGCGCGCCTCGCGCGACTGCTCGACGCCGCCCGTCGGTCCGCGGAGCGGGGCGCCACGGTCGAGGAGCTGCTCTGGCTGCTGTGGCACGACAGCGGCCTCGAGGCGGAATGGGCGGGCCAGGCGGCCGGCTCGGGGGTGCTCGCCGACGAGGCCGACCGATCCATCGACGGTGTCGTGGCCCTGTTCGCGTCCGCGCGTCGCTTCGTCGAGCGCGAGCCGGGAGCCCCGGCGCGTCGCTTCGTCGACGAGCTCCTCCAGAACGCCCTCCCCGAGGATTCGCTCGCTCCCGAGCGCGGCGACGACGCCGTCGTGCTCGCGACGCCGCCGGCGCTCATCGGACGCGAGTTCGACGTGGTCGTCGTGGCGGGCCTGCAGGACGGCGTCTGGCCGAACCTGCGTCCGCGCGGCACGCTGCTGCACGCGGGATCGCTCGGTCCCGCCGTGGCCGCGGCACGCGCCGGGCAGCAGCCGCCCGAACCCGACTCCGCGGCCGCCGTGCGCGCCGCCGTGCGAGCCGACGAGCTGCGGTTGTTCGCGCTCGCGATCTCCCGCGCGCGCCGGCAGGTGGTCCTCGCGTGCACCGCGAACGACGACGAGCAGCCGTCCGTGCTGATGGCCTTCGCCGCCGAGCATCGCGTGGCGCGGCGGCGGCGGCCGCTGCACCTGCGCGGGCTCGTCGGCGCCCTGCGGCGCGACGCGGCCGGAGGCGATCGGGAGGCCGCCGCGGCGATCGCGCTCCTCGCCGAGCAGGGCGTCCCCGGCGCCCACCCGGATGACTGGTACGGCCTGCTCGCCCCGTCGACCGTCGCCCCGCTGGTCGACCTCGAGGGCGATCCCGAGGCGCTCGTCGCCGTGTCGCCGTCGCAGATCGACCGCGTCGAGGAATCGCCGCTGGGCTGGTTCGTCGACCGCGTGGCGTCCCCGCCGTCGGGACTCGCCGCGTCCATCGGCACCATCGTGCACGCCGTGGTCGAGGAGGCCTCGACCACGGAGGGCGACCTCGACGTCGAGACGCTCTGGGCCTCCGTCGAGCGCCGCTGGCGCGACCTCCGATTCGATGCGGGCTGGGTCGCCGAACGCGAGCGTCGCGGCGCACGGCGCATGACCGAGGGAGCGGCCGACTACCTCCGCAGTGCCGCCGATGATGGGGTCGTCGTCCTCGGAGCCGAGGGGCGCTTCACGCTCGTCAGCGGCCGGGTGCGCATCACGGGCACGATCGACCGCGTCGAGGCGTCGCCGGACGGCACCACCGTGATCGTCGACCTCAAGACCGGTCGCACGCCCCCGAGCGCCGCGAAGACCGCCGAGCACCCGCAGCTCGCCGCCTACCAGCTCGCCGCCCGTGCGGGCGCCCTCCCGAACGCCGGGCGTCTCGGCGGCGCGAAGCTCGTCTACGTGGCCCGGCCGGTCGGTGGCCGCCTCTACACCGAGCGCGCCCAGCAGCCCTTCGACGACCAGGCCGAGGCGGCCTTCCGGAGTCGCCTCGACGAGGTCGCCCGGGTCATGGCCGGAGCGACCTTCGAATCGCCGATCGAGTTCGCCCACGGTTCCCGGTTCGGCGACTGGCAGTACCGCGTCCACCTCGTTCCGGCGGTGTGCGCATGACCGCAGCCCGGCTCGCGGCCGACGAGATCGCCCTGCGACTCGGCCTCCACCAGCCCACGCCCGAGCAGCGCGCCGTCATCGAGGCCGCTCCGCACGGCCAGAGCATCGTGGTCGCCGGCGCGGGCAGCGGCAAAACCGAGACGATGGCCAATCGCGTGGTCTGGTTGCTCGCCAACGGCCACGCCGACGTGCCCGAGGTGCTCGGGTTGACGTTCACCCGCAAGGCCGCGGGCGAACTCGCCGACCGGATCCGCGAGCGGATCGGCCAGCTCGTCGACGAGGGGCTCGCCGAGGTCCGCATCGATCCGCTCGAGTCCGCCGCCGTCGGCACGTACAACGCCTTCGCGGGCGCCATCTACCGCGAGCACGCGCTGCGCATCGGCCGCGAGCCCGACGCGGTCGTGCTCGGCGAGGCGGCGGCCTGGCAGCTGGCACGGAGCATCGTGGCGGACTCCGCCGATCCGAGGCTCGTCGAGATCGACGCCTCCCTCGATCGCGTCACCGGGGCGGTGCTCTCGCTCAGCCGCGCGCTCGCCGAGAACGTGACCGACAGCCGCGACGTGCGGGCGTTCGCACGCGACTTCCTCGCCATGGCCGACCTGCCGATCGAGGCACCGCGCAAGCGGACGCCGTTCGAGAGCTTCACCTCGGCGCTCGGCGTGGTCGACGCCCTGCCGCCGCTCCTCGACCTCGCCGACGCGTACGCCGCCGCCAAGCGGTCGCGCGGATACATCGAGTTCTCCGACCAGGTCGCGCTGGCGCTCGAGATCTGCACGTCGCATCCGGATGTGGTCGCCGAGCACCGGGACCGCTACGCGACGGTGCTCCTCGACGAGTACCAGGACACGAGCGTGGTCCAGACCCGACTGCTGGCGACGCTGTTCCGCGACCACCCCGTGATGGCCGTCGGCGACCCCGACCAGTCGATCTACGGATGGCGCGGCGCGAGCGCCGCCAACCTCGCGCGGTTCGGCCGCGACTTCGGCGCGGACGGCACGGCATCGGCGTACGACCTCTCGACGAGCTGGCGCAACCCGGTCGTCGTCCTCGACGCGGCCAACGCCCTCATCGCGCCGCTCGACGGCGGCATCCCCAAGGCGCCGCTGCGCCCGTCGCCCTTCGCCGGACCCGGCCGCCTCGACGTGTCCTGGTCGGAGACGATCGACGACGAGGCCGAGCAGGTCGCCGAGTGGCTCGCCGACCGGCTCCGCCCCGGCAGCCGGACGGCGGCGCTCCTCTGCCGCACCTTCGCCCACGTCGACCTGTTCGCGAACGCGCTGCGTGCGCGGGGGGTGCCCGTCCACGTGCTCGGCGTGGCCGGCCTCCTCGACCAGCCGGTGATCGCCGACCTCGTGTGCGCGCTGCGGGTGCTGCACGACCCGACGGCCGGGTCCGAGCTGCTGCGCCTCCTCGGGGGCGCCCGGTGGCGGATCGGCACCGCCGACCTCGCCGCCCTCGGCGCCCTGGCCCGGTGGCTCGCCGAGCGCGACCTCTCCACGCGTCGTCTCGCCGACGAGGTGCGGCAGGGCATCCGCGGCTCGATCGCCCCGGACGAATCACCCTCCATCGTCGACGCGCTCGACTTCGTCCTCACCGCGCCCGACGACCACCGCGCGCTCGCGGCGATCACCCCCGAGGGGCTGGGCCGCATGCGCCGCGCGGGCACGCAGCTGCAGGCGCTGCGACGCCGCACCGGTCTCGGGCTCGTCGACTTCGTCACGCTCGTGCAGCAGGAACTCCTGCTCGACGTCGAGGTCGCCGCCAACCCCGCCCAACCGCTCGGCGGCCCGAGCCTCGAGGCGTTCGACGAGCTCGTCTCGGGGTTCGTCGACACCGCCGAGCACGCCACGCTCGGCGCCTTCCTCGGCTGGCTGACCGAGGCCGAGCAGCGCGACCGGCTGAGCCCCCGGCAGGACGACCCCGAGCCCGGTGCGGTCCAGGTGCTGTCCATCCACGGATCCAAGGGCCTCGAGTGGGACCTCGTCGCGATCCCGCGCATGGTCGACGACGAGCTGCCGTCGAAGCCGCGGAGCGGCAAGGGCTGGCTCACGTTCGGCGCGCTGCCCGACGAGTTCCGGGGCGATCGCGACGAGATCCCCGAGCTCATGTGGCGTGGGGTGCAGAGCCAGGCCGAGTTCGACGAGGCGGTGCGCGCGTACTCCGCCGAGAACCGCGACCGGCACGCGGAGGAGGAACGCCGGCTGGCCTACGTCGGGGTGACGAGGGCGCGCGCCGAACTCCTGCTGGCCGGGTCGTGGTGGGCGACGCAGAAGGCGCCGCGCTCGCCGAGCGTGTTCCTCCGCGAACTCGTCCAGGTCGGCGCGGTCGCGGCCGACGTGCTCCCGCCGGCGCCGGAGCACGACGAGAACCCGCGCGCGTCCGAGTCGTCGCGCGTGCGGTGGCCGCTCGATCCGCTCGGGCCGCGACGCCCGTCGGTCGAGCGAGCCGCCGGTCTCGTCCGTGAGGCCGCGTCGTTGCCGTCGGGAACCGGCATCGGGCCGCAGCTCGCCGACGAGATCCGGATGCTGCTGGAGGAGCGCCGGCGGCGCAGCGATCCGCGGCGCGGCGGGGCGGTCCCCGTCCGCGTGCCCGCCTCGCGGTTCAAGGACTACGTCGACGACCCCGGCGCCGTCGCCGCGGAGCTCGCGCGCCCCATGCCGCAGCGCCCCTACCGGGCCACGCGCATCGGCACGCTCTTCCACTCCTGGGTCGAGCAGCGCGCCCTCGGCGAGGGGGCGTCGTCCGGAGCCGGCGACGACCTCGACACGCTCGACGTCGAGCTCGACCTCGACACCGAGGGCGACGTCGTCGCCGACCCGACCGAGGTGCGACTGGCGGCGCTCCGGGAGACGTTCGCGGCCTCCGAGTGGGGCGACCGGCGCCCGGAGGCGGTCGAACTCGAACTGCACCTCCCGCTCGACGGTCACGTGTTCGTGTGCAAGCTCGACGCCGTCTACGGGGTGCCGCCGGGAACGGAGGCGGCGGAGCGCGGCATCCGCTACCAGGTGGTCGACTGGAAGACCGGTGCGGCGCCGCGCGACGAGCGCGAGCTCGAGCTGCGGCAGACCCAGCTCGCGCTCTACCGCCTCGCGTACTCGCGGTGGTCCGGCGTGCCGGTCGAGCAGATCGACGCCGTCTTCTACTACGTGGAGGACGACCTGGTGCTCCGACCCGAACGCCTCTACGACGAGGAGGCGTTGCGGCGAGCGTGGGCGTCCGTGTCCGAGCGCGCGGTCTCCGCCGCGCCGTCCTCCGCACCGACGCTCGACGCGCTGCCGGGCGAGGTGCGCTCGGTGGTCGCCGAGGCCTGAGGTGCCCGAGCCGGGCGCGGCGTCGCATCGCCCCAGTCGCTGAGGTCGAGCGGGATCGGCGCGGTCTCGTCCATGGCCGGCGCGCGCTCGGCGGCGCGCGTGTCGCCGGGTCCCGCGGCGGGCGCCTCGCCGCCGTCGAGGTGGCGACGGAGCTCCTCGACGTCGTAGCTGTCGGTGAGCATGCTCGTCCCGGGCTCGCGGGCGGCGGTGCCCCGCGGCGTGGACTCGAGCAGGCGCTCCACGTCGGTGACGGCGAGGACCGGACCGGTGTCGGTCGTGAGCGACTCGGACGAGTGGTCGTGCACGCGCGCGACGAGGCCGTCGAGCAGTCCCACGGCGTCGTCGATCACGGCGTCGTCGTGCGTGTCGACGCCGTGCAGCAGCCAGCGCGCGAGTTCGAGCTCGCCGTAGAGCAGCGCGCGCCGTGCCAGTTCGGCGTCGGCGAGCCCGGCGCGAGCGGTCACGTACGCGGCCAGGGTCTCCTCCGCCGCGGCGCCCGTGGAGGTGAGCACCCAGTGGAGGTCGCGTGCGGGGTCGTCCTGCGCGAGGCCGGCCCAGCCGAGCACGCCCGTCACGCGGTCGCCCTCGACGAGGAACGAGTCGGCGCCGAGCTGTCCGTTGACGACGGTGGGGGCGAACCGCCACAGCGTGTCGTCGTCGGTGGCCTCCTCCCAGCGGCGCACGAGTGCCGCGGGGAGTCGCCCGGTGTCCGCCGCGCGGTCGATGACCTCGACGGCCGCCTCGCGGGCCTGCTCCGCCGAGCGCCGCGGAAGCCCCGCCTCGCCGATGAAGCCCGCGGGAAGCGCATGGATCGCGGAGATCGCCCGGCCGACCTCGGCCGCGAGCGCCGGGGTGGCCGTGAGGTCGTCCGCCGAGCGCACCGAGCCGGGGATGAACTCGGTGACGACCGCGCGAGTGGGGCCGATCGGCGCCTGGCCGACGAACTCGGGCACCGCGAACGGCAGGCGCGAGCGGATGCCGGTGGACAGGGCGCGCAGCCCGACGAGGTCGGCGGACTGCTCGTTCTCGGCGGCGGGCGAGCGCGGGACGCGGATCAACAGCCTCCGGCCGTCGGTGGAGTGGAGCTCGACGGCATCGAACGCGCCCGACATCCCGTAGGTGTGCGTCCGGGCCGCCCGCACCTCGAGTCCCGCCACCGCGGCCGTGGCCAACGCGGCTAGAGTGAGTGGGGGTCTGGCCATGGCACACAGCCTAAGCACGCGTCCGCGCCCGCCCGGCGACCGCCACGCCTTCCCGACGACTCCGGACGAAAGCGAGAGGTGACCGTGTCCGTACCCGCGTCGCCCGAGCAGGCCGCGTCCGACCCCGACGCCGCGCCGCATCCGACCCGGGCGCCGCTCGCGGCCGAGGCGCCGCCATTGGCGCGCGAGCACCTCGATCGCGACGCCGTCGGCCGCACCGATCCGGCTCGCGAGGCCGCCTTCGACGCCGACCCGCACGCGCGCGTGCTCGTGGTCCGAGACGGGCGCGTCCTCGTCGGCGCCGGAGCGCCCGAGTCGCTCGAGCTGCGGCATCCGTCGGCCCTGCCCCGGCCCGAGGTGCGCATGTACCTCGGCCGCACGCTCGACGCGTCGACGGATGCCGCGGGCGAGCCGTTGCCCGCCGGCAGCCCCGTCGAGGCGTGGGTGCTCGCCGACGCCGACGCGCCGACGCTCGGGCACGACGACCGTTGGCGCGGCCTGCGTTCGGTGGCGACGGTCCTCGACGACCGCGACGCCGGACTCGCCATCCAGGCGGTGGCCCTCGCCAACTGGCACGCCACGCACGCCTTCTGCGCTTCGTGCGGCAGCGCGACCGAGGTCGTGACCGCGGGCTGGGCGCGTCGCTGCCTCGCCGAGGACCGCATGCGATTCCCGCGCACGGACCCGGCGGTGATCGTCATCGTGACCGACGACGACGATCGCGTCCTGCTCGGCTCGAATGCGATGTGGGAACAGGACCGCTTCTCGGTGCTCGCGGGCTTCGTCGAGCCGGGGGAGTCGCTCGAAGCGGCTGTCGTGCGGGAGATCGCCGAGGAGACCGGCCTGCAGGTCGACCGGGTCGAGTACCTGGGGTCGCAGCCCTGGCCGTTCCCGGCGAGCCTCATGCTGGCCTTCCGGGCGCGGGTGGTCGACGGGGCGCCGGTCGCACCGGTGCCCGATGGCGAGGAGATCGTCGAGCTGCGCTGGTTCGACCGGACCGAGCTGCGCGGGGCGCTGGGCCGGGTGGCCCTGCCGGGCGAGACCTCGATCGCGCGCTGGATGCTCGAGCAGTGGTACGGGGGTCCGCTCGCGTCGTCACTGCCCTGGTCGACGTCATGACCACGAGCGATCCGCTCCTCGACGCGCTCGACGACGAGCAGCGCGTCGCGGCCGAGGCCCTCGTCGGACCGGTCTGCGTGCTCGCCGGCGCCGGCACGGGGAAGACCCGCGCCATCACGCACCGGATCGCCTACGGCGTGGCATCCGGCGCCTACGACCCCGCCCGCGTCATGGCCCTCACGTTCACGAACCGCGCCGCCGCCGAACTGCGGTCGCGCCTGCGCGCGCTCGGCGCGGGCGGCGTGCCGGCGCGCACGTTCCATGCCGCGGCGCTCGCGCAGCTGAACCACTTCTGGCCGATCGTGGCGGGCGGTCCGGCTCCGCGGGTCCTCGAGTTCAAGGGGCGGCTCCTCGGGCTCGCGGCCGAGCGGTGCCGCCTGCGGGTCGACACGGCGACGCTGCGCGACGTCGCCGCCGAGATCGAGTGGCGCAAGGTCAGCGTGCTCGGCATGGACGAGTACCGCGCCCGCCTCGCCTCGCGCGGGGCGCCCGGCTCGCTCGACGCCGACCAGTTCCTCGACCTCGTCGCCGCGTACGAGCAGCTGAAGGACGAGCGCCGCTCGATGGATTTCGAGGACGTGCTGCTCGCCACGGCGGGCATGATCGAGACCGAGCCGGCGGTCGCCATGCAGGTGCGCGAGGGCTACCGCCACTTCGTCGTCGACGAGTACCAGGACGTCTCGCCCGCCCAGCAGCACCTGCTCGACCTGTGGCTCGGCGACCGCCGCGACGTGTGCGTCGTCGGCGATGCCAGCCAGACCATCTACTCCTTCGCGGGCGCGTCGGCCGAGCACCTGCTCGGGTTCGAGCGGCGGTACCCGGATGCCACGATCGTGCGTCTCGAACGCAACTACCGCTCGACCCCCGAAATCGTCGAGGTCGCGAACCGCCTGGTGCGCGGTCGTCCGGGCGCGCTCCGCCTGGTCGCGGCCGCGCCCGACGCCGGGGATCCGGCGACCGGCGACGCGACGGTCGCGGCTGAGCGCGCGGCATCCGCCCGGGGACGGGTGGCCGACGGGCCGGCACCCGAGGTGGTCGCCTACCCCGACGAGCTGGCCGAGGCCCGCGGCACTGCCACGCGGATCCGCGAACGCATCGACGCAGGTGTGCCCGCCGCATCCATCGCCGTCCTGATGCGCGTCAACTCGCAGTCGGCACTGCTCGAGCAGGCGCTCGCCGAGGTCGGCGTCTCGACGCGGGTGCGCGGGGCCCAGCGGTTCTTCGACCAGCCCGAGGTGAAGCAGGCCGTGCACGCCATCCGCGCCCAGGCGCTCGCGGCGACGGGCGAGCCGCTGTTCAAGACGGTCAGCGACGTGCTGCGCTCGCTCGGCTGGTCGGTGGAGGCGCCGGAGGGCCCCGGAGCGGTGCGGTCGCGGTGGGAGTCGCTCAACGCGCTCGCCCGCCTCGTCGACGACGTGCCCGCGGGCACGACCCTGCGCGCGTTCGCCGATGACCTGTCGGCGCGGGCGCAGGCGCAGCACGAGCCGGCGATCGCCGCGGTGACGCTGGCGACGCTGCACTCGGCCAAGGGCCTCGAATGGGATGAGGTGCACCTCGTGGGCCTCACCGAGGGCATGCTCCCGATCGCCTATGCGACCGGGCTCGAGGCGATCGACGAGGAGCGACGCCTGCTCTACGTCGGCATCACGCGGGCACGGCGTCGGCTGACGCTGAGCTGGGCGGCCCGATCCGGCGCGCATCGAGGCGAGCGGGAGCCGTCGCGATTCCTCCGGGAGCTCGACATCCGCACTCGGGATGCGCAGCGACCGGCTCGGGAGCGCGTGGGCGGCGTGCCGACGCGTCGCTGACGAGCACGCAGGCCGCGTCGAAGGCGGTGCGACCGTCCCGCAGCAGGTCGTCGACGACGGATGCCGCGAGCGCCAGCGCCTCGTGCTCGACGCGCGGGCTGCGAGGCGGGGCGGCGGCGGCCGCGAGCTGTGCGGCCACGGCCGGCCACGCGGCATCCGCGTCGCGTCGGACCAGGTGGACGCAGCGCAGGCACGGACCCGACCCGGGCCGCACGAAGGGGCCCACCTCGGCGCCGCGCTCGTCGAACACGAGCGCGAGATGCGGTACGTCGGCGGCCAGCCACGGCAGGTGGGCCGCGGGGGAGACCACGCGTGAGGCGATCACGACGACCGCGTCGACCGCGTCGGCCGGTGCATTCGGCGCGTGGACCGGCCGGTGACCGAGCCGCGCGAGCTGCGCGGCGAGAGCGGCGACGTGGTCGGGTTCGCCGTCGATGGCGACGGTACCGGCGCGGGGCGACGCAGCGGATGCCGCGGCGGGGAGCAGGGCCGGTTCGACCCGCTCGAGCAGGTCGTCGAGGTCGGTGGGCGAGCCGCCCAGCGCCGCCCCGATGGTCGCCAGCGTGGACCGGCTCGCGCCGGAGGCGAGCGCGCTGAGGATCCCCTCCTCGAACGGCCCGGGACGCTCGAGGACCGCGACCGGACGGACGCCGCCGAGCTGGAGGGCGTCGTGCGAGCGCCAGACGAGGGGCAGTGCGGGGTCGAGTCGCGGCGTCATGCCGGAAGCATGCCCGACCGCCGGCCGACGGCTCGTCGGTCGTCCACAGGACGGGGCCGCGGACGCAGCGGGTGGGGCGGCGCGTCAGCTCGCGGCGGGCCCGCGATCGTCGTCGGAGCCGCCGCTCGGCTCATCGTCGGAGACGCCGGCGTCGTCGCCGCCGGTCTCACCGCGCAGCAGGGCCTCGAGCGCTTCGTCGAAGGCGGCGTCGGCCTCGCCGGCGGCCTGCCCGCCCGCGCCGAGGCGCGCGGCGAGCGGACCCGGGTCGTCGAGGTCGGCCGCCGTCGGCAGCAGGTCGGGATGCGACCACAGGGCGTCGCGCTGGGCGACGCCGACCGCGTCCGTGACCGCGCGCCACATCGCGGCGGCGTCGCGCAGGCGACGAGGGCGCAGCTCGAGGCCCACCAGGGTCGCGAGCGCCGATTCGGCCGGTCCGCCGGTCGCTCGGCGACGACGGATGGTCTCCGCCACGGCGTCGGACTTCGGCAGCCGCTGCGTCGCGTCGGCCGTCACGACGTCGACCCAGCCCTCGACGAGCGCGAGCACGGTCTCGAGGCGCCCGAGGGCGGCCTCCTGCTCTGGGCTCTTGGGCCGGAGGAGGGCGCCGTTGGCGACGGCGTCGCGCAGCTCGTCGGTGTTGGCGGGGTCGAAGCCCTCCGCGAGCTCCTCGAGGCGCTCCACGTCGACGTCGATGCCTCGGGCGAACGCGGTGATCGCCGTGATGAGGTGGAGCCGCAGCCAGCGGGCGTGGCGGAACAGTCGCGCGTGCGCGAGCTCGCGCACCGCGAGGTAGAGCTCCACCTGGTCGTCGGGGATGTCGAGTCCGGCGCCGAACTCGGCGATGTTCTGCGGCAGCAGGGCGGCGCGGCCGTCGTCGAGGAGCGGGATGCCCACGTCGCCCCCGGAGACGACCTCGGTGGAGAGCTGGCCGACCACCTGGCCGAGCTGCATCGCGAACATCGCGCCGCCGATGCCGCGCATCATGCGGCTGGCGCCCTGCACCATCTCGCGCATCTCCTCCGGCGCCTGCTCGGACATGACGCGGGTGAGCGAGTCGGCGATGCTCAGCGCGACCGGCTCCGCGAGCTGCGACCAGATGGGCAGGGTCGCGGCGGCCCAGGCGCGCCGCGTGAGCAGCTCGGGCGGCGTGGGGAGGGCGGCGACGTCGACGACCTCGTCGAGCCAGAGGGCCGCGACCTGCGCCGCCCGATCGAGCCGCTCGGCGTCGGCGGCTTCGACCTGGCGTTGGCCGGATGCCGCGCGCTGCTCGGCCTGCCGCAGGGCGAGCGACCAGTCGATGCCCTCGTCGTCCGAGCGCTGCATGGCCTGCTGGAGCTGGCTGAAGATCGCCGCCAGGCTCGCCGGGTCGCTCGGCAGGCCCGCCGCGTTGGCGAGCCTCGACGGATCGATGCCGCCGGATCCGGACAGCAGTTCGCGCAGCATGTCGCGGAACTCGTCTTCGGGGTTCCGGTCGGGCTGGTCGTCGCGTTCGGCCACGGAGGCCACCTCCCTCGATCGGAATTCCACGCTACCGCCGCCCCCGGTCTTCCTCCCCGGGAATTGGCCTAGGCTGACGTTCCGGGTGTCCGCCCGTCGCGAACAGCGCCGCACGAGTCGGCGCGGACCGGTTCTGCGGCGCCCTGGGAAGGATGAACGCGGCATGGTGCTGTCAGGACCGCGAGCGGATGCCGCGCCGACCGGCGACTCCGACGAGTCCGCCGTCGCGTCCCGTCGCAGCCGTCGCGAGCGCATCGGCTGGGGCGCGGTCGCCGTCGCGACCGTGCTCGGCCTGCTCATCGCGCTGCTGCCGTCCCCGTACGTCATCCAGCAGCCCGGTCCGGTCTTCGACACCCTGGGCACGACCGAGTCGGACGGCGAGGAGATCCCGCTCATCTCCATCCCCGACGAGGAGACCTTCCCGACCGAGGGCTCGCTCGACCTGCTCACGGTGTCCGCGATCGGACGGCCCGGCCGGACCCCCGGCTGGCTCGACGTCGCGGTGGCGTGGTTCGACACCCGTCGCGCGGTCGTGCCCGTCGAGGCGGTCTTCCCGCCCGGCATCAGCGAGGAGGATCGCGACTCGCAGAACGAGGCCCAGATGGTCGACTCGCAGCAGGACGCGATCGCGGCCGCGCTGGTCGAGCTCGGCTACGACTTCCCGCGCGAGGTCGTCGTGCAGGGCGTCGGCGACGGCCTGCCCGCCGAGGGCGTGCTCGAGATCGGCGACGTCATCACGGCGGTCGACGGCGAGCCGGTGCGCTCGGTCGGCGAACTGCGCAGCGCCCTGGCCGAGCACGGGACCGAGTCGCCCGCGACGCTCGAGGTCGTGCGCGGCGACGGCACCACCGAGGTCGAGGTGACGCCGGTCGAGCGCAACGGCCAGGTCGTGATCGGCATCGGCGTGCGCATGCGCTACGAGTTCCCGATCGACGTCGAGATCCGCCTCGACGATGTCGGCGGTCCCAGTGCGGGCATGATGTTCGCCCTGGGGATCGTCGACAAGCTCACCCCCGGTGCGATGACGGGCGGCGAGCGCGTCGCCGGCACCGGCACCATCGACTCCGACGGCGAGGTGGGCGGCATCGGCGGCATCCGCCAGAAGCTGTGGGGCGCCGTCGACAGCGGCGCGGACTGGTTCCTCGCCCCCGAGGCGAACTGCGGCGAGGTCGTCGGACACGTGCCCGACGGGCTCGAGGTGTTCGCGGTGACCACGCTCGACGAGGCGCGGGCGATCGTCGAGGCGGCGGGCGAGGGCGGCGACACGTCGTCGTTCGCCCGGTGCGAGGCCGCGGGCTGATCGAGGGCGCTCCCGCGCCGTCGGGCGAGGCGACCCGAACGGTACCGGTTCGTTATCTCCCCGGGCCCGGGCACCCGCTTCCCACCAGCCGTTTCCAAGACTGCCGACCATAGGATGGGGATTCGATCCCGTCCCGACCCCGAATGAGGCCGAGAAGTGTCCACAGCACAGCCGCAGGAACCGAGGATGCCGCGCCGACGCGCGCCGATCGCGATCACGATCGGCATCGTCGGCGCCCTCGTCGTCGCGTTCTTCGTGTTCGCCGGAATCTACGCCGACGTGATGTGGTACCAGCAGCTGGGCTTCGTCGAGGTGCTGGTGACCGAATGGGTCGCCCGCATCGTGCTGTTCCTCATCGGCTTCGTGGCGATGGCCGTGCCCGTCTGGGCCTCGATCCAGATCGCCTACCGCACGCGGCCCGTGTACGCGAAGCTCAATTCGCAACTCGACCGCTACCAGGAGGTCTTCGAGCCGCTGCGGCGCCTCGCCATGTTCGGCGTGCCGATCGTGCTCGGCATCTTCGCCGGCGTCTCCACGGCGAGCCGGTGGGACTCGGTGCTCACCTGGCTGAACCGCACCCCGTTCGGCACGACCGACCCGCAGTTCGGCCTCGACGTCGGGTTCTACGTCTTCGAGCTGCCGTTCTACCGCTCGATCGTGGGCTTCGCCTCGGCGGTCGTGCTGCTCTCTGGCCTGCTCGTCATCGCGACCAACTACCTCTACGGCGCCATCCGCATCAGCGGACGCGAGGTGGTCATCTCGAAGGCCGCGCGCATCCAGATCGCGATCACCGCGGGCCTGTACCTGCTCCTGCAGGCCGTCAGCATCTGGCTCGACCAGTACGCGACGGTCACCGAGGTGGGTTCGCTCATCACCGGTGCGTCGTACACCGACGTCAACGCGACCATCCCCGGCCGGCAGATCCTCGCCGTCATCGCCGCCGTGGTGGCCGTGCTGTTCCTCGTCACCGCGTTCCTCGGGCGCTGGCGCCTCCCGCTCGTGGGCGCCGTGCTGCTGGTGGTGTCGAGCCTGTTGATCGGCTCGCTGTACCCGTGGGTCGTGCAGCGCTTCCAGGTCGACCCGAGCGCGCGCTCGCTGGAGGCCCCCTACATCCAACGCAACATCGACCTGACGCGCGACGCGTTCGGGGTCGCCGATATCGAGGAGATCCCGTACGAGGCGAAGACGGACGCCGAGCCGGGTGCGCTGCGTTCCGATGCGGAGACCACGGCGAGCATCCGCCTGATGGACCCGGCGATCATCAGCCCGGCGTTCCGCCAGCTCGAGCAGTTCCGCCAGTACTACCAGTTCCCCGAGCAGCTCGACGTCGACCGCTACGAGATCGACGGGCAGTCGCAGGACACGATCGTCGCCATCCGCGACCTGAATCTCGAGGGACTCGGCGACGCGCAGACGTGGTTCAACACGCACCTCGTCTACACGCACGGCTACGGCCTCGTCGCCGCGGCCGGCAACCAGCGGTCGAGCGACGGCCAGCCGGTCTTCCTGCAGTCGGGCATTCCCTCGACGGGAACCCTGCCCGAGTTCGAGCCGCGCGTGTACTTCGGCGAGAACTCGCCCGAGTACTCCATCGTCGGCGCCCCCGAGGGTGCTCGTGAGATCGAGCTCGACTTCCCCGCGGGCGGCGACGGCGAACCCCAGCAGACGACGTTCCAGGGCGACGGCGGGCCGAAGCTCGACAACGTCTTCACCAAGCTCGTCTACGCGCTGAAGTTCCAGTCGGAGCAGATCTTCCTCTCCGACCAGGTGAACGAGGAGTCGCAGATCCTCTACGACCGCGATCCGATCGACCGCGTGCGCAAGGTGGCGCCGTTCCTCACCCTCGACACCGACACCTACCCGACCGTGGTCGATGGCCGGATCGTGTGGATCGTCGACGGTTACACGCTCTCCGATCAGTACCCGTATTCGAACAAGGTGAGCTACAGCGAGGCGATCTCCGACAGCGACACCGTCGCGTCGCCGCTCGCGTTCGACGAGGTCAACTACGTACGCAACTCCGTGAAGGCGACGGTCGACGCGTACGACGGCAAGGTGACGCTCTACGCGTGGGACGACGAGGACCCCATCCTCCAGACGTGGGACAAGATCTTCCCGGGCAAGGTGCGCCCCCTGAGCGAGATGTCGGGAGAGCTCATGAGTCACGTGCGCTACCCCGCCGACCTCTTCAAGATGCAGCGCGCCGTGCTGGGCCGGTACCACGTGACCGAGGCGGACGCCTTCTACTCGCGTGAGGACGCGTGGACCACGCCGCTCGACCCGACGCAGGGCCAGGGCAGCACGCTCCTGCAGCCGCCGTACTACCTGACGATGCAGATGCCCGGCCAAGAGGAGCCGACGTACTCGATCTACTCGACGTTCATCCCCGAAGCGCGAGGTCAGGCCAGCCGCAACGTGCTGCGCGGATACCTCGCGGTGGATTCGGATGCGGGATCGGAAGACGGCGAGCGGGCCGAAGGCTACGGCAAGTTGCGGCTCCTGAACCTGCCGGAGGACGACAACGTGCCCGGCCCCGGCCAGGTGCAGAACACCTTCAACAGCGACACCTCGATCTCTGCGCAGCTGAACATCCTCCGCCAGGGCCAGTCCGACGTCATCAACGGCAACCTGCTCACGATCCCGGTCGGCGGTGGCCTGCTGTACGTCCAGCCGGTGTACGTCCGCTCGACCGGTGAGACCAGCTATCCCGTGCTGCAGAAGGTCCTCGTGGCCTTCGGCGACGAGATCGCGTTCCAGGACACGCTCGACGAGGCACTGAACGTGCTCTTCGGAGGCGACTCGGGTGCGGCCGCGGGCGACGAGGAGGTCGAGCCGGAGCCGGCGCCGACCGAGCCGGCCGATCCGGACGCGCCCCCGACTGAGGAGCCCACGCCGAGCGACGAGCAGGCCGCCCTGCTCGCCGAGGCGGCGGACCTGCTCGAGCAGAAGCAGGCGGCGCTCGCCGAGGGCGACCTCGCCGCATTCGCCGAGGCCGACGAGCAGCTCAACCAGGTCATCACCCGCCTGCTCGAGCTCTCCGGTGCCACGCCCACGGGCGACGAGGGATGACCGAGGCCCGGGTCGACCTTCGCGACGGCGACTGGCTCGACGACAACCGGGCGAACTGGGACGAGCGCGTGCCCGTGCACGTGGCCTCGACGTTCTACGACCGCGCGCGGCTCCGAGAGGGCGGCAGCGTGCTCGACCCCATCGCGCGCGCGGGGGTCGAGCGGCTCTTCCCGGACGGTCTCGACGGCGTCCGCGTGCTGCACCTGCAGTGCCACTTCGGGTCGGACACCCTCTCGCTCGTGAACGCGGGGGCGACGGCCGTGGGTCTCGACTTCTCGGAGCCCGCGGTCGTCGAGGCGCGACGGATGGCCGACGAGCTCGGCGTCGCCGACCGCACCCGGTTCGTGCAGGCGAACGTCTACGACGCCCGGCACGCCCTGCCCGAACCCGAGTCGTTCGACCTGGTCTTCACGACCTGGGGCACCATCGGCTGGCTTCCGGATGTCGCGGAGTGGGCACGCATCATCGAGTGGTTCCTCGCACCGGGCGGTCGGCTGTTCTTCGCCGACGGACACCCCGCCGCGTTCGTGTTCGACGGCGACGGCGGGCCGGACGGAATGCCGCAGTTCGCGTACTCGTACGCCGCCGGCGGACCGGAGGTCATCGACGACCCGAGCGACTACGCCGACCCCGACGCGCGCATCCAGCACGCGCGAACCTGGGAGTGGATGCATCCGCTCGACGAGGTGCTCGGGGCGCTGCGCGACGCCGGGCTGCGGATCGACTCGTTCACCGAGCACTACGAGGTGCCGTGGCAGATCTTCCCCGTGACGGTGCCCAAGGGCGACGGCATGTACGGCTGGCCTGACCGCCGCTGGCTCCCGCTGTCGTACGAGGTGGTCGCCGCGACCCCGCGCACGCGAGCGGGGGAGTAGGGCACGAAGGCCCCGGTGGTCGAGTAGGACGCGAAGCGCCCGTACCGAGACCGCCCCGCGGACCGCGAGCGAACCGCTCCGCACCCCTTCGAGGCCCGAAACGCCCGGCCCGCGCCCCCGATTCGACCGCGGTCCGAGCCCGTGCTAGTGTTATCTCTCGTGCCGCGGGGTGGAGCAGTTCGGTAGCTCGCTGGGCTCATAACCCAGAGGTCGTAGGTTCAAATCCTGCCCCCGCAACCACGTGGCGAGAAATCGCCTCAGAAAGCCCCTCCTTCGGGAGGGGCTTTCGTCGTTCCGGGCCCCGCTCCAGGCCATCCGTCAGTGCGCCTTGATGCGCCCGTTACGACCGGCGCGCTGGAGGAATGCCGGCCCGTGGTCGATGCCATGGCTGGTCACGCCCCAGTAGACGGGCACAAGCAGGAAGCCCACCGACGCCACGAGCGGGTGGATCAGGATGCCGGCCGCTCCGGCGACCAGGTAGAGCACGAACCCGATGAGCGCGCGCGGGCGCTCCCGCGCGAAGTACGCGTCGTCCACCTCGTCGTTCGTGAGATCCGGATGCCGCGCGAGGTACGAGAAGAACGCCAGCCAGGCCAGGCACAGCACCGCGCCGACGAGCGCATACAGCGCGACGGCGACGCGCTCGTCCGTGAGGTCGCCCGTCCTGGCCGTCTCAGCGATCACCGCGGTCGGCCAGGGCACGAGCGCGAGGGTTGCGAGGATCCCGAGGTTCGCCCACTGCAGGCCGCGGTCCATCTCGCGGATCCGGGTGAAGGCGGCCTTGTGGTTCAACCAGATCACGGCCAGGTAGAGGTACGAGGCCGCATATGCCAGGTAGGTGGGCCACTCGCCGAGCAGGGCATCCAGCAGTTCGCCGGGTTCGGCGTCGGGCGGCTTGAGCTCGAGTGCCAGGAGCGTGATGACGATCGCGATGACGGCGTCGCTGAAGGCCACCGCCCGGCTGGTGTCGGAACGTGCGGCTCGGCTTCGATGTCGCATCCGGGCATTGGTCACTCGTCATCATGAGCGCGCCCCGAGCGATCGGCGTAGGGGGTTCCCACGAGGCGGTGGGCGGAGGACAATGCGCCGCGCCGCGGCGAGGTCGAGCGGCGGCATCCGCTCGCCACGGCGCCCGGAGCCGGAGGGAGGCCCCGGTCCGATTGGACCGGGGCCTCCTGCGGGGCGGAGCGGCGTCAGCCGCGCTTGCCCTTGCCGGTGTTCGTCACGCCGAGCGAGTAGCCCGCGTCGAGCGTGTCGAGGTCGCCGGTGGGCAGGTTCGAGACGAGCGTCGCGAAGTCGCGGTTCTTGCCCTTCGCGCACGACGTGTCGAGGCCCGACATCGAGATGTCGTCGCCCTCGAGGCGGTACACGTGGTTGCCCGCCTCGTCGACGATCTCGAAGTCCGACTCCACGCCGGGGGTGAGGTCGCAGTTCGCGACGACCTGGAGCGTCCAGTTGTTGTCCTGGAGGCCCGTCGTCTCGATCCACTCGCCGTCGGCCGAGGACACCGCGGCGGCCTCGCCGTCGACCATGACGTCGTCGACGAACCACCCGGTGTCGAGGTACGCGGCGTCCGTCGAGTACCGGAAGCGCACGTCGGTCGTGCCCGCCGGGAGGTCGGCGGAGAGGTGCACGTACTCGGGCTCGTCGACGAAGTACTCGCCGCCCGAGGTCCCGGTGAGGCCGTTGCCCTCCGCGTTGTTGCCGTGCGGGTCGGTGTCGGTGGTCACCGTCGCGCCCGAGTCGTCCGTGAGGGGCACCGTCACCCACTCGTCGCCGACGAGCGCCTCGACGAATCCGTAGTCCCAGCCCTCCTCGATGAAGTGCCACGACCAGAAGTCGAGCGTCGAGGCCGCACCATCCGCCACCTCGACGTCGAGGACGTTGTCGGCCTGGCTCTCGTACCCGGCGTACCAGTGGGTGTCGCCCGTGTGCGGCGCGATCTGCGTGGTGTCGTCACCGTCGAGGCCCACCGTGACGGTCGGCCCCGGGTTGCGGAAGCGCTCGACCTGGATGCCGTACGGCAGGGCCGTGTCGGCCTGGCCGTTCTTGCGACGCTCCCACTTGGCGTCGGGCTGCGCTCCCTGGTTGGAGCCCCGGCCGTCCCAGAACTGGTCGTCGGCGATGTCGATGGTCCAGCTCGTCGACGCCGGGTCGCCGAAGTCGACGGCCTTGATGTCGAAGCGCTCGGAGTCCTCGTCGTCGAGGTACACGGCGACCGCCCAGTCCTGGAAGAGCTCCTCGGCCGAGCGCAGGTCGGCGCCCGTGGCCGCGTTGAACTCGTCGATCGCCGCCTGCACGCCCGCCATGCCGTCGGCCTGGTTCTCGAAGATGAGCTTGATCAGCAGGTCGCCGCCCGCGCCGTCGTACTCGAGGTCGGGCTCGTAGGTGCCGTCGCCGTTGCCGCCCGCCTGCTCCCAGAGGTACTGCATGTAGGTGTAGGCGGCGCCGTAGTTCTCGAGGCCGCCGGCCCAGCGCGTCAGGGACGTCTCGGCGTAGAACACCTGGTGGTAGGTCAGGTGCGAGCCGCCCACGTCGTAGCCGTTGAGGAACACCGCGAAGTCGGCGAGGCCCTCGTCGACCCAGCTGAGCTCGCCGGGGTCGCTGTAGTTGTGCAGCAGGTGCTCGAGCTCGTGCGCGATGACGCCCTCGTACAGCGTCGGCAGGTCGTTCGCCGGGTCGCCGTCGCGCCACTCCGCGTCGTTCGGCCCGACGCGGTTGGCCCAGTCGAACGCGTCGATCACGATGGTGTTCATGCCGGCCGAGTCGATGAAGTCCGGTGCGAAGTAGCCGGCGGTGTAGCTCGTCGCCGCGCAGTCGTAGTAGTTGTCGTCCTGCACGTTGTAGACGAGCATCACGAGCGAGTCGCTCTCGGGGACGTCGGGATCGGCCGCATCCATGGGGCCGAAGTGCTCCTCGTCGACCGCGACGATCTGGTTCGCGAGCTGGTCGCCCATGTAGTCGATCTGCGCCTGCGTCAGGGTGAAGTCCGCGACGTCGCGGTCGGCGCACGGCACGAAGTCGTCGTCCGGGTTGTGGTCGAACGCCGGGTCGAGGCTGTCGACGCCGACGGGTGCGCTGCCGTCCAGGGGCGTCCCGGCCGGGACGTAGAGGTAGACCGGCGTCCCGTCGGGCGTCGCCCCGGCGTACGCCCGGGTGAAGTCCTGGTCGTAGGTGCCGCCCGCCGCGCTGTCGTTGATCGGCAGCGTGATGGTGGGCTCGCCGGGCAGGTTCTCGTGGTCGTCGGCGTTCGCCGGCGCCGCGGTCGCCGCGAGGAAGCTCGCGGCGAGTGCTCCGACGGCGAAGGCGCCGATGGAGCGTCGTGGTGCTCTGAGCACGGGGTTTCCCATCTGTCGTGGCCCCGCTGCCCGAGATGGTTCGTCCGTCGGCGTAGGGACCGATCGTGCGGCACGGCCGGGTTCGGTCGCGCGCCTGAACGGGCACAGTCCACCACGTCGCGGGCGAGGAAGACAGATCTTGTCTTCGGCGGAGCGATCGGCTTGACTACGCCTCCGCGGGGCCGTCGGCAGCCCCTGTCGCGGGCGGCGGTGACGGATGCCGCACGCGAGGGTCTACCGTCGAGCCATGGGACCCAGACTGACGGCCGACGAGCCGATCTCGGAGTGGCTGCACGCGCTCGCCTCGACCGGCGCGAACCCGGGCGGCGGTGCGGCCGCCGCGCTGATGACCGGGATGGCCGCAGCGCTCGTCGAGATGGTCGTGGCGCATCGCAAGCCGCACGCGTCGCCCGAGGAGGAGATCCGCCAGCAGTGCCTGGCGGCGTTCTCTGCGGCGATGCGCGAGACCGCGCCCGGGATGGCGGATCGGGACACGGCCGCCTCGTCGGGCTTCGCCGACGCGAGTCGGCGGGACGACGCGGAGAGCCGCGCGACGGCGATGCGCGAGGCGAGCCTTGCGGCGGCCGAGTCGTCGGCCGCGCTCGGCCGATTCGCCGCGAACCTGGTTCCCGTGCTCGAGGAACTCGTCGACGACACGAGCACCCTGCTGCTGGCCGACGTCGGCACGGCCGCGGCGACCCTGGCCGCGAGCACGCGCGCCGCCGCCCTGAACATCGGAACCGATCTCAGGCTGTCCGGGGAGGACGGCGCGGGGCGGTCCGACCTGCTCGACGCGTTCGACGAGCTGGAGGCCACGACGCGCGAGCTCGACACCATCGTCCACCGGGTCCGCGCCCGGATCGTGCAGGCCTAGGCTGAAGGGCATGCAGACGGATGCCGCGGGCTTCGCGCTCGCCGTCGCCCAGTTCGCCCCGGACGACGACGCCGAGGCGAACCTCGCCGAGATCGAGCGCCTCGCGGAACTCGCCGTGGCGCGGGGTGCGCGACTGGTCGTCTTCCCGGAGTACTCGAGCTGGTTCACGGCCTCGCCGTCGGAGGCGTGGCTCGACGCCGCCCAGCCGGTCGACGGGCCGTTCACGGCCGCGCTGGCCGCGCTCGCCGACCGGCTCGACGTGCACCTCGTGGCGGGCATGATCGAACGGCTCGACGGGCAGCGACGCGTCGCGAACACCGTCGTCGCCGTCGCGCCGGGTGCCGGGGTGGTGGCGCGCTACCGCAAGCTGCACCTGTACGACGCGTTCGGGCAGCGCGAATCCGAGTGGGTCGCTCCCGGCGAGGTCACCCCGCCCGAGCTGTTCGAGGCGGGCGGACTGCGGTTCGGCCTGCAGACCTGCTACGACGCGCGCTTCCCGGAGGTGTCGCGTCGCATCGTCGACGCGGGAGCCGACGCGATCTGCATGCCCGCGGAGTGGGTGCGCGGTCCGCTGAAGGAGGCCCACTGGCGCACCCTGACCACCGCGAGGGCGCTCGAGAACACGATCTACGTCGCCGCAGCCGACCACGCGCCGCCCGTGGGGGCGGGCAACAGCATGGTCGTCGATCCGATGGGCGTCGAGGTCGCGACGATCGGCGAGCAGACGGATGTCGCGATCGCGTGGCTGTCCCGGCAGCGCATCGAGTCGGTGCGCCGGCTGAACCCGGCCCTCCGCCTGCGCCGGTTCACGGTCGCCGAGCGTCCGCACCCCGCCGTCGACTGAGCGACGCGAGCCGGGCCGACGCCTCCTCGAGCACCTCACGGCGCTTGCAGAACGCGAAGCGCACGAGCGTCCGCACCGAGTCGCGACGGTCGGGGTGCACGAACGCGGTCACCGGAACGCCGACCACACCCGCGCGGTGCGGAAGCTCCCGGCAGAACGCGGCCGCGTCGGAGGCGCCGAGGGGCGCGGCATCCGCGACCGCGAAGTACCCCGAGCGCGGCACCGCCGTCGTGAACCCGGCGGCGTCGAGCCCGCGCACGAGCACGTCCCGCTTGGCGGCGAGGGCGGCTGCGGCATCCGCGAAGTAGGTGTGGGACAGGTCGAGCCCGGCCGCGATCGCGGGCTGGAACGGCGCGCCGTTGACGAACGTGAGGTACTGCTTGACCGCGAGCACCGCGGTCACGAAGTGGGCGGGGCCGGTGAGCCATCCGATCTTCCACCCGGTGGTGTTGAAGGTCTTGCCGGCGGACGAGATCGACACGGTCCGCTGCCACGCGCCGGGGAGCGTGGCGATCGGCACGTGCCTGCCGTCGAAGACGAGGTGCTCGTACACCTCGTCGGTCACGATGATGGCGTCGTGCCGGTGCGCGAGCTCGACGACGAGCTCGAGGGTCGCCCGATCGAGCACCGCCCCGGTCGGGTTGTGGGGCGAGTTGAGCAGGATGACGCGCGTGCGGTCGGTCACGGCGGCGCGGAGCTCGTCGTGGTCCGGCGCCCAGTCGGGGAAGCGCAGCGGCACCGTGCGGTGGACGCCGCCGGCACGCGCGACGAGCGCGGCGTAGGCGTCGTAGGAGGGCTCGAAGGTGACGACCTCGTCACCGGTGTCGACGAACGCGAGGATGGCGGCCGCGAGCGCCTCGGTCGCGCCGGCGGTGACGAGCACCTCGCGGACCGGGTCGACCTCGAGGTCGTACCAGCGTCGCTGGTGACGCGCGATCGCCTCGCGGAGCACGGGCATCCCGGGGCCGGGCGGGTACTGGTTGACGCCCGAGGAGATCGCCTCGCGGGCCGCCTCGAGCACCTCGCGCGGGCCGTCCTCGTCGGGGAACCCCTGGCCGAGGTTCACGGCTCCGGTCTCGAGGGCGAGCGCGCTCATCTCGGCGAACACGGTCGGCGCGACGGTGCCGTTCGCCGCGAGCAGGCCCGCTCCGGCGGCCGTCCGCTGCCAGGGGGCGAGGTGCGGTGCTCCGGTGTCATCCACGCTCACACCGTACGTCACGCTCGGGCGGATACGCTGTCCGATGCGTCCGGGCGGTTCCCGGTGCCGGCACAGCCGGGTCATAGGAACCGCAGAAGCCTCGCACAGATCCACGGGCGATGCTGGCATTCGCTGAAGGGAGCGACACATGACCGACACCACCCCCGGCGGGCACGAGCACGACCCGGACACCCGCCCGCAGGACGAGGCGCGGGCCGCGACGCCCGCGGCCCCCGCGACGCCCGCATCCTCCGCCGCGCCGGCCCAGCCGGAGTCGGAGCCCGAGACCCCCGCGGCATCTCCGGAGCCCGCCGCTCC
>NZ_LQGY01000043.1 GCF_001620055.1 Agromyces sp. NDB4Y10
GCGGCCGTGGGGCGCGGGCGCGGGGCGCGGGCGCCGGTGCGCGGGGCGGCGCGCTACTCGGCGCGGGAGAAGGCGGCGGCGCGCTCGACCTGGTCGCGGGTCAGCGCGACGCCCGTGTAGCGCTCGAACTGGCGCGCGGCCTGCAGCGCGATGACCTCGGCTCCGGTGATGACGGGCGTGCCGGCGGCGCGCGCGGCCCGGATGAGCGGGGTCTCGGCGGGGAAGGCGACCACGTCGAACACCGTCGAGGCGCGCTCGATGAACCGCTCGTCGAACGCGAGCGCCGCGGCATCCGCCCCCCGCATGCCGAGGGGAGTGACGTTGACGATCACGTCGAAGGATGCCTCGGGGTCCTCGGCCGCCCAGTCGTAGCCGTACTTCGCAGCGAGCGCCGGGCCCGCCTCGGGGTTGCGCGCGAGCACCGTCAGATCGTCGAATCCGGCGCCGCGGAATGCTGCCACGACCGCCTTCGCCATGCCGCCCGAGCCGCGCACGACGACGCGCGAGGCCGGGTCGAGCCGGTGCTCGGCGATGAGCTGCGCGACGGCCTCGTAGTCGGTGTTGGATGCCGTGAGCCGGCCGCCGTCGTTCACGATCGTGTTGACCGACTCGATCGCCGCGGCCGACGGCTCGAGTTCATCGACGAGCGGGATCACGTCCTCCTTGAACGGCATCGACACGGAGCATCCGCGGAAGCCGAGCGCGCGCATGCCGCGGATCGCGCCCTCGAGGTCGTCGGTCGTGAAGGCCTTGTAGATGAAGTTCAGCCCGAGCTCGTCGTAGAGGAAGTTGTGGAACCGGGTTCCGAGGTTCGACGGGCGGCCGGAGAGGGAGATGCAGACCTGCATGTCCTTGTTCAGGATGGGCATGCGCCCCATTCTCGCCCGGGTGCGCCGGGCTCGAGCGCGCCTCGGGCGCGAATCGTCGCTTCGCCGCGCTCGAGGCGACGATTCGCGTCCGCCGCCGCCCCCGGCCGGCCGGACGCGCGTCCACCCCGCCGTTGAGATCGCAGGTGACACGTGTCATCATGTCCGGGTGCGGCCAACGGGGGCCGCCGTACTGTGACGGAGCAGACATGCAGGCAAGAATGAGAGCGCTCTCACGCGGAGGCGGCGCCGCCGTCGTCGCCGCGGCGCTGTTGGTTCCCCTCGGCGCGACCGCGACCGCGGCGGCGGCCGAGGGAACCACGACCGTGATCACCGACTTCGAGGGCGGCGCGCCCTCGGGCTTCTTCAGCTACGGCTCCGCCGGCTTCGGCGTGGTCGACGTCGCCGCCGGTACGGCCGACGCGAAGCCCGGCCAGGAGGGCCCGACCAAGGTCCTCTCCTACGGATGGGACGTCACCGCCGGCGGCAGCTTCGGCGGCGTCGGCGAGACGTTCACCGCGACCCGCGACGTGAGCGCCTACGACGGCGTCACCTTCTGGATGAACGGGTCCGGCAACGGCACCGCACTGCAGTTCGAGCTCTTCGACGGCGGCGCGAACCCCGACGTGTCCGAGCGCTTCGACACCACGATCGTCGACGACGTCGCCGGATGGCGCCAGGTGACGCTGCCCTGGTCGGCCTTCCAGCGTGCGACCGACTTCCAGCCCGACGGCGCCCCGAACGACGGGTTCGGCAAGGCCGCCGTGTGGGGCTACGCGCTCCCGGCGGTCAACGGTGCCAACACCGTGCGCATCGACGACATCGCCGTCTACTCGGGCATCGAGGTGCCGCCGGCCGTCTCGTTCGCGAGCTCGACCGCGAGCCTCATCGAGGGCGACACCGGATCGATCGAGGTGCGGCTCGACCGCGCGCTCGAGACGCCGGTGACGGTCGCACTCGAGGCGACGGATGGCACGGCGGCAGCGGGCGACGACTACGTCGACCCGAGCACCACGATCGAGTTCGCCGCGGGCCAGACGAGCCGTACCGTCGACCTCGAGACGGTCGCCGACGACGTCGAGGAGGCCAACGAGACGCTCGTGCTCACGCTCGCGGACGCCGCCGGCGCCACCGTCGGCTCGCCGTCGAGCATGACCGTGACGATCATCGACGACGACGGCGAGGTCGTCGGCCCGCCGAGCGGCCGCACGCTCGTCGTCGACGACCACGAGGCGCCGCTCGTACGCGGCGACGCGGGCGGCGTCCCGGTCGGCTGGTTCAACGCCGAGGACCCCAACAGCTCGGTCGCGTTCGAGCGAACGGATGCCGCGCCCGCGCCGGTCCCCGGCGCCCCCGCCGGCAACCACGTGCTGCAGGCCGACTACCGCGTGACGAGCTTCGGCGTCGTCGTGCGCAACTTCACGAACGAGGCCGCCGACGCGTGGACGACGCAGGACTGGTCGACCTACGAGGGCATCGGCTTCTGGATGTACGGCAACGGTTCGGGCACCGACCTGTTCCTCGACCTGCTCGACAACCGCAACCCGGGCTCGACCGTCGACGACGCCGAGCGCTTCGTCGTGTCGTTCAAGGACGACTGGCGGGGATGGAAGTTCCTCACGTTCGACTTCGCGGACTTCTCGCGCAAGAACATCGGCAACAACGCCCCGAACGACGGACTGACGCTGACCGAGATGCACGGCTACGCGTTCGGGTCGCTCCGCACCGCCGCGCCGCAGACCTTCCGGTTCGACGACGTGCTGCTCTACGGCGAGGCCGAGCCGCCCGCGCTCTCGGTCGGGTTCGACCGCGCCGGGTACGAGGTCACCGAGGGCGACACCGCGACGGGCGTCATCCGTCTGAACCGCGTCGCGGACGAGGACGTGACGGTGAGCTGGGAGTCGCTCGCGATCGAGGCGCGCACCGCGACCGAGGACCTCTCGGCCACCGCCGACCGGGACTTCACGCCCGGCAGCGGCACCGTGACGATCCCCGCGGGCGAGCGGCAGGTCGCGATCGAGCTGCCCACGCTGCAGGACGGCAAGCACGAGGTCGACGAGACGTTCGTCGTGCGCCTCTCCGACCCGGTCGGGGCCGAGTTCGGGTTCGTGCGCACCGCCACCGTGAGCATCCAGGACGACGATGAGATCGACCCGACGCTCGTCGACGACTTCGAGACCACGCCGTGGCTGTTCGACACGACCGGCAAGTCCGTGCTCACCACGCGTGAGATCGAGGCCGGCTCCGGCGCCGGCTACCCCGGCCAGGACTCCTACGAGTACGTCGCCGACTTCGCCCACAAGGGTCCGGCGACGCTCAGCCGCGACTTCGCGGGAGGGCAGGACTGGTCGGATGCGGACGGCCTGAGCTTCTGGGTGAACGGCACCGGCAAGCAGACGAAGGTCACGGTCGGCCTGAAGGACGACCCCGCACCCGACGGTGGCCCGGACACGTGGGAGCTCGCGTGGAGCGACGAGTTCGACGGCCCCGCCGGCGCACCGGCGAACCCCGAGAACTGGACGTACGAGACCGGCGGCTGGGGCTGGGGCAACGACGAGCTGCAGTACTACACCGACAGCACCGACAACGCGGCGCTCGACGGCAACGGCAACCTCGTCATCACCGCCCGCGAGATCGACCCCGCGACGACCGACCTCGAGTGCTGGTACGGCCCGTGCGAGTACACGTCGGCGCGCCTGATCACCGAGCAGAAGCAGGAGTTCCAGTACGGGCGCATCGAGTCCCGGGTCAAGGTGCCCGAGGGCAGCGGCATCTGGCCGGCCGTGTGGTCGCTCGGCACCGACTTCCGCGAGGTCGGCTGGCCGCAGACCGGTGAGATCGACGTCATGGAGTTCGTCGGTCGCCTGCCGAACGAGATCTTCGGCACCATCCACGGCCCCGGCTACTCGGGCGGGCAGTCGTACGGCGGGATCTACGACTTCGGCGCGCCCGTGCCCGGCGACTGGCACGAGTTCGCGGTCGAGTGGACGCCCGAGGAGATCGTCTGGTCGGTCGACGGCATCGTCTACCACCAGGCCGACCCGGCGGATGTCGCGCCGAACGAGTGGGTCTTCGACCACCCGTTCTCGCTGCTCACCAACGTCGCGATCGGCGGCAACTTCGGTGGCGCGCTCGGCGACGACCTCGAGTTCCCGCAGTCGCTGACGGTCGACTACGTCCGCGTCTACCAGGCGCCGGACACCGCCGAGCGGTTCACCGCCGACGTCACCGTGCGCGGCACGGGCTGGCAGCAGGTGACCGTTCCGTTCGACGCGTTCAAGCGCGAGAAGAAGCAGCCCGCGGGTGCGCCGAACGACGGCCTCACGCTGACCGACGTGCAGGGGTACAGCCTCACGTTCGGCGGCTCGGGCCAGGTGTCGGTCGACCGGGTCACGGTCGAGTGACCGTCGCCTAGCCCGACGCACGAGGGCGGGGCGGATGCCGCGGCATCCGCCCCGCCCTTCGTCGTGCAAGCGACCGGTCAGCTGAAGTCGATGTTCCCGAAATCGAACGGCGCGGAGATCGTCGACCCCGGCCGGCCGTGGAACTGCCCGGCGATGACCGAGTGGTACCGGTCCGGATCATCGACCGCGAAGACCGAGGGCCCGCTCTCGATGACCGCGAGGCTCTCGGCGGCTCCGGTGTCCGGGGTGTAGTACTTCCCGGTTTCGGTGGCGTACGCCTGGACGTCGTCGCCGGGGGCGAATCCGTCCGCGTCGACGGCGACACCGTCACCGAGGGAGGGCAGTTCGAGTTGCACCCAGAGGCGTGTCCCGGCACGGTGACCGTCCTCGATGAAGTACTCCACGAGGGTCATCCCGTTCCACCGGTAGTTGCGGGTGGACAGCTCCCCGCTCATCTGCGTGCGTTCCTCGACCTGGGGGGCCTCACCGAGCACGGTGGTGAGCGTGGCGGCCGCGGTCGCTCCATCGTCCTCGTATCCGATCGCACCGATGAGGCTGCCCGCACCGTCCAGCAGCTCCAATTGGGCGGGCCGGACCGAAATCGTCGTCACGGTCGTGAGCGGGTCGACGGGCGGGGCGGTCTCGATGCCGAAGGGCCGCGGGGTGGGGGTCGGCGCCGATTGCGCGGCGGCGGTCGCGGTCGCCTCGGGCTGCGCTGCGGGCGGTTCGTCGTCGGCGATCATGCTCGCGGCGATGGCGGCGCCGGCGCCGAGTCCGAGGGTGGCGAGGATCGCGATGCTGGTGATCACGACCCGGTTCCGGGCGCGACGGCGGGCCGGCGCCGGGTCGTGAGCCGCCTCCTCGAGGACGCGCTGCTTCATGGTCACGAGCATGCGGGTGAGGTCGTCTCCGGTGGGGGGTTCAGTTCTCATCGACGGTCACCGCCTTCCTCAGTCGTGCACGGTTTCTGGATACGCGTTGCTTGACGGCGCCGACGCTCAGGCCGAGCGCATCGGCGACCTCCTGGTAGGGCCGCCCCTCGACGAGGCAGAGTTCGCAGATCTGCCGGTCGACGGGCTCGAGTCGTTCGATCTCGTCCATGACCCAGCGCAGTTCCTCGCGGGCCTGGTCGGCGCGTTCGGTGCCGCCGCCGAGCCCGGCGCGGTGCGCCCGGTCGGACTCGGTCAGGGTGTCGGCCCGGTTCCTGGCCTGCTTCCGGTTCGCGTTGAACGCCAGGTACCGGCAGGTGACCAGCAGCCACGGCAGCATGGAGGTCTGGGCGATCGTGATCGTCGACGCCTTCCGCCACGCGGTGAGGAAGGTGTCCTGCACGACCTCCTCGACATCCATCCGGGTCGGGGCGAGCGCCCACGCGTACCTGGTCACCGCGGCGGCGTGGCGGTCGAAGATCAGCGCCAGCGCCTGCTGGTCGCCGTCGGCCAGCCGCGTCAGCAGCTCCGCGTCGGTGGTTCCGATGTGCTCCACGTGCACCTCCCTCACCTAGGCAATGTCGGACCGACGGCGAAGGTCACACGCCCCCGCACGATTCTTCCGACCCTTTTCAGGAGTTATCCGGCGGGTCGGGTCGTGGCGCGGCGTGTCGTCCTGAGAAACGTGCGCTATCGGCGAGCGGCTCCTGAGAAAGGAGGGTGACAGATCAGTCGCGGCCGCCGGGCGGGCCGATGATGAGGAGGATCGTGAACACCGCGGCGATGCCGAGCACCGACAGGATCGTGAGCAGCAGGGGCCGCGCGAGGAACCACCGCAGCATCCGGTTGATCACGTTGCCGTCGGCGGGGTGCTCGGTCGCCTCGCGGCGCCATCCGCCCTCGAGCCGGTCGTGGCGCAGCACCCACCGCTCGAACGGGATCGTCGCGTAGGGCACGATCGCCGACACGACGCCGAGCGCCATGAGGCCGAGCGGCCAGCGCTGGTTCACGCCGACGAGCACGGCCGTGAACGCGTACGCGAGGAAGACGAACCCGTGGATGGACCCGCCGACGAGCACCGCCCAGTCGAGTCCGAGCGTCGCCCGCATGATGAGGCCCGTGATGAGCATCGTCCACGTGATCGCCTCGGCGAAGGCCAGCAGCCGGAACAGCCGCTTCGGGGTGAGGCCGGGGGCGACCGAGGTGACGGTCGTGGTGGTTGCGGGCGCGGGCAGGATGGGGGAGTCGGGGGAGCTCACCGGTCCATCTTGGCAAGTCGACCTGCGAATCGCATCGAACGAAGGGCTGAGCGGATGCCGCGGCGGGCTCCGTCGCGCGATTCCGGGGGTCGCCTCAGCCTCTTCCGCCCTTGGGTCCCTTGCCGTTGCCCTTGTCGTTCCCCTTGCCCTTGCCGGGGTTGGAGTCCTTCGAGCCGGGCCCGCCGGAGCCGCCCGAGTCGCCCGAGTCGGAACCGCCGCCTCCGCCGCCTCCGCTGCTCCCGTCGTCGCCTCCGCCCGAGGACTGCTGCTGCTCGGCGAGCTCACGCAGTCGTTCTTCGAGCGTCGCCTGCGCGTCGAGCAGCTCCTGCCGCTCGGCCTCGCTCTGGGCGGCGAGGATCGCCACCTCGAGGTCCTTGCGCACGAGGGTCATCGCGGCGGCGATGGCCTGGAACCGGTCGTCGTCGAGTCTCCCGTTGGAGTGCGCGCGCTCGAGCCGGTCGGCCATCTCGTCGAGTCCGGCGACGGCGGCCGCCCAGTCGCCGGCGGCGCTCGACGCCGCGATGGCGTGCACGTCGCCACGCAGTTCTGCGGCGGTCTCGGCCTGGTACGACGGCGCCGAGCAGCCCGCCAGCGCCAGGACCGCGGCGATGGCGGTCGCGGCGGCGGCGCGGGGCAGGTGGCGATCCGTCATCCAGCGAACGTACCCGGGCGGCCGAGGCGGCGGAACCGGGTTGACGGCGGCCGCGCTGCTCCTCGGGAACCGCCGCCCGGGACCCGGCGGGGCTAGGGTGGGCCGGTGGACGATGCCCAGGTGCGCGAGCTCGTCGAGTCGAAGCTCGCGACGATCCCCGACTTCCCCGAGCCCGGCGTGCTCTTCCGCGACCTGACGCCGGTCTTCGCCGACGGCCCCGCGTTCCACGCGCTCGCGGAGGCGCTGACGGCGCCGTTCGCCGGCCGGTTCGACGTCCTCGCGGGCGTCGAGGCTCGCGGGTTCCTGCTCGCGGGCGCCGCGTCGGCGCTCTGCGGCGCCGGCGTCCTCCCGGTGCGGAAGGCCGGCAAGCTCCCGCGCGCGGTGCTCCGCGAGGAGTACGACCTCGAGTACGGCACCGCCGCGCTCGAAGTGCACGAGGGCGAGCTCCCGCCGGGGTCCCGCGTGCTCATCGTGGACGACGTGCTCGCGACCGGCGGCACGGTCGGCGCGGCGGCCCGCCTCGTGGAGCGCGCCGGCTGGACCGTCGCCGGCGTCTCCGTCGCGATCGAGCTCGAGGCGCTCGGCGGGCGCGGCATGCTCGCCGGCCGGTACGACGTCCACAGCGTGCTGCGCTACTGACCGACGAGAACGGATGCCGCATGCGGGCGGTGCGCGAGGTGTGCGTTCGCTGACAACCCCGCGGCATCCGCCCCTCGCCGGAGTAGCGTCGGCCCATGGCAGCCGAACCGGACTTCAGCGATCTGACCGCGCTCTTCGTCAACTGCACCCTCAAGCGCTCGCCCGAGACGAGCAACACGCAGGGCCTCATGGATTCGAGCATCCGGCTCATGCGCGAGCACGGCGTCTCGGTCGAGTCCATCCGCTTCGTCGACCACGACGTGGCGACGGGCGTCTACCCCGACATGCGCGAGTACGGCTGGCAGTACGACGCGTGGCCGGAGGAGATCTGGCCGAAGGTCGAGGATGCCGACATCCTCGTGATCGGCGGGCCCATCTGGCTCGGCGACAACTCGTCGGTGACGAAGCGACTCATCGAGCGGCTCTACGCGATGAGCGGCGAGCAGAACGCGAAGGGGCAGTACGTCTTCTACGGCAAGGTCGGCGGCGCGATCATCACCGGCAACGAGGACGGCATCAAGCACTGCGCCATGGACATCCTCTACAGCCTGCAGCACATCGGCTTCACGATCCCGCCCGCCGCCGACGCGGGGTGGATCGGCGAGGCGGGTCCGGGCCCGAGCTACCTCGACGAGGGTTCTGGAGGCCCCGAGAACGACTTCACCAACCGCAACACGACGTTCATGACGTACAACCTCATGCACGTGGCGAAGCTGTTGAAGGACGCCGGCGGCATCCCCGCGATCGGCAACGTGCGATCGGAGTGGGACGAGGGCGAGCACTTCGGCTACGTGCCCGCGCCTGATCACCCGAATCCCGAGTACCGCTGAGGCGGGGCGCGACTCAGTCGGCGTCGATGCCGCGTCCGTCCGCGCGGGGGCCGTCGCCGTCGTGGCGCGGGCCGGGCAGTCCGGGTCCGCGGTCGTCGTGGCCGGGGCCGCCGTCGCGCCAGCCGGGCATGCCGTCGTCGTCCGACGCGGCGGTCGCGACGCCGAACCACGTCATGGCCTGACCGGCGACGACGCCGCTCCCGAACGCGAGCAGCACGAGCACGAGCGCGCCCGCGACCGGCACCCACACGTGCCGGTACCAGGGGCGGCGCGGCGGGGCCGCGTCGGTGACGGATGCCGCGGGCGCGGTCGCCGCCGAC
>NZ_LQGY01000044.1 GCF_001620055.1 Agromyces sp. NDB4Y10
GGCGCCGAGCTCATCCTGACCAGCGGCGGCATCTCGCAGGGCGCCTACGAGGTCGTCCGCGAGCTGCTCGAGCCGCTCGGCGCGTGGGTCGGCTCCGTCGCGATGCAACCGGGCGGACCGCAGGCGACCGCGGTGTACCGCGGGGTGCCCGTCATCGGCTTCCCCGGCAACCCCGTGAGCGCCCAGCTCTCGTTCGCGCTCTTCGTCGCACCGACGCTGCGCGCGGTGGCCGGCCTCCCGCCCGCGCGCGCCGAGCGGATGCCGCTCGCCGAGCCCGTGCGTTCGATCCCCGGCCGTCGCCAGTACCTCCGCGGTCGCCGCACCGACGACGGCCGCGCGCTCCCCGTCGGCGGGCCGGGTTCGCACCTGGTGGCGGCGCTCGCGGCCTCCGACCTGCTCATCGTCGTCCCGGGAGCGGTCGAGGCCCTCGACGCGGGCGAGCCGGTCGATACCGTGGACCTATGAGCGAGCTCACCCACCTCGACGACGACGGCCGCGCGCGCATGGTCGACGTCGGCGGCAAGCCCGTCACCCGCCGGGTCGCGATCGCCGAGGGGCGGCTCGACACGACCGCCGAGGTGGTCGCGCTCGTGCGCAGCGACGGGCTGAAGAAGGCCGACGTGCTGCCGACCGCGCGCATCGCCGGCATCCAGGGCGCCAAGCGCACGAGCGAGCTCATCCCGCTCGCGCACATCGTCCCGCTCGACGCCGTCTCCATCGACTTCGGCTTCGACGAGGCCGCGATCACGATCCGCGCGACCGTCTCGACGACCGCCCGCACGGGCATCGAGATGGAGGCGCTCACGGCCGTCGCCGTCGCCGGCCTGACGCTGCACGACATGGTGAAGGCCGTCGATCCCGCGGCGAACCTCGGCGGCGTCCGCCTGGTCGAGAAGCGCGGCGGCAAGCGCGGCGTGTGGCGGGCGGATGACGCGGACGCGACCGGCGCCGACGCGGCCCATGCCGACGAGCCGACGGATGCCGCGCCCTCCCGCCGTGCCGTCGTTCTCGTCTCCTCGACCCGGGCCGCCGCCGGCACGGCCGATGACACCACCGGGCCGGTGATCGCCGCCTGGCTGGCCGAACGCGGACTCGAGCCCGGCGCGCCGCGCGTCGTCGCCGACGCCGACCTCCCCGAGGCCCTCCGGCAGGCGGTCGCGGAGGCGCCCGCGGTGATCCTCACCACCGGCGGCACGGGCGTGAACCAGAGCGACCGCACCCCCGAGGCGACCCGTGCCGTGCTCGACCAGGAACTGCCCGGCGTCGCCGAGGCCATCCGCGCCGCCGGTCGGGGCGCGACCCCGACCGCGGCCCTCAGCCGCGCGCTCGCGGGCGTCGCCGGCCGCACCGTCGTCGTCAACCTGCCCGGCTCGCGCGGCGGCGTCCACGATGGGCTCGCCGTGCTCGCCGACCTGCTGCCGCACCTGCTCGACCAGGTCGCGGGCGGCGACCACGCGCCCAGGCCGCGGCATCCGCGCCACCCGGAGGACGGGCCGAGCCACGCCGCCCACGGCGTCGCCGCCGGATCCGCGTCCGGCGAGGCCGACCGACTGGAGCACGGAGGCGCACCGCATGCCTGAGCCCGAGGTGCTCGCCCTCGTCACCGACGCACCGCTCGATCGCGCCGCGATCGAGGCGTTCGTCTGCACCCGGCAGGACGGCGCGCTCGTCACGTTCGAGGGCGTGATCCGCGACCACGACCACGGGGCGGCGGTCACCGCGCTCGACTACTCCGCGCACCCCGATGCCGAGCGGTTCCTGCGCGAGACGTGCGCGGAGGTCGCCCGGGAGACGGGGCTGCGCGTGGCGGCGGCGCACCGCGTGGGCGCGCTCGGCATCGGCGACGTCGCGCTCGTGGCATCCGTCGCCGCCCCGCACCGCGCCGAGGCGTTCGCCGCGTGCGCGCTGCTCGTCGACCGCATCAAGGAGCGCACGCCCATCTGGAAGCGACAGCACCTCGACGGCGGCGCGACGGAATGGGTCAACCTCTGACCCGCGGCGACGACCCGAAGCTGGGATGATGGGCGCATGCGCGAGTGGACGTTCCTGACCCATCACGCGCACGTGCTGCTCGCGGTCGCGCTCGACCGCGACGCCACCGTGCGGTCGATCGCCGAGCAGGTCGGCATCTCCACGCGCGCCGCCGTCACGATCCTCAACGACCTGGAGGACGGCGGGTACCTCGAGCGCGAGCGGCGAGGCCGGCGGAACCACTACATCCTCTACCCGGAGCGGCCGCTGCGGCACCCGTCGAACGCGGCGCACACCGCGGGCGAGCTGATCCGGGCGCTCGCCGACCTGCCGGGCCGACCGAGCCGGGACTGACCGGCACGGCCGGCTCAGCCGCCCGCGAAGGGCGGCAGCACGTCGACCTGCGCGCCGATCGGCGTCGCGGGGTCCCGGCGCACCACGCCGTCGACGAGGAACGAGCCGTTCGCCACGACGCGGGCCATGGCGGCGCCGTAGCGAGCGACGAGCTCGTCACGGAGCTCCCCGAGCGTCGCCGTCGCCGCGAGATGCTCCTCCTCCACGCCCGCGGCCTCGGCCGCCGCCGCGAAGTAGCGGACCAGCACCGTGCGCGTGCCGGTCGTGGTCGTCGTCCCGTCAGCCACCGATGCCTCCCATGCTCCGCGCCGGGCGCACGAAGTCGACGTCGTCGATGCCGTGCCCGGCCTTCTTCGCCCACATCGCCGCGCGCCACCGCTCGGCGAGCTCCGCGTCGTCGGCGCCCCCGCGCAGCATCGCCCGCAGGTCGGTCTCGTCGTCGCCGAACAGGCACGAGCGCACCGAGCCCTCCGCCGTGAGGCGCGTGCGGTCGCAGGCGCCGCAGAAGGGGCGCGTCACCGAGGCGATGACGCCCACGGTCGCGGGGCCGCCGTCGACGAGCCACTCCTCGGCGGGGGCGGCCGGGTCCTCGCGGCCCACCGGCTCGAGCTCGAAGCGCGTGCGCAGCACGGCGAGGAGCTCCTCGGCGTCGACCATGTTCGCGCGCCGCCACGCCTCGTCGGCGTCGAGGGGCATCTGCTCGATGAACCGGAGGCGGCATCCGTGCTCGATCGCCCACGCCAGGAGGTCGGGGGCGTCGTGCAGCGTCTCGCGCATGAGCACGGCGTTGACCTTGAGCGGGCCGAGCCCGGCGCGGTGCGCGCCGGCGATGCCCGCGAGCACTGCCGGGAGCCGGTCGCGCCGCGTGAGCCGGGCGAAGTGCTCGCGGTCGAGCGTGTCGAGCGACACGTTCACGCGCGACAGGCCCGCATCGCGGAGGGCCTCCGCCTTGCGGTCGAGCCCGATGCCGTTCGTCGTCATCGACAGCGGCGTGCCGGGTGCCGCGAGGGCGCTGAGCCGCACGATCTCGACGAGGTCGGGACGGGTGAGCGGTTCGCCGCCCGTGAAGCGGATCTCGCGGACGCCCAGGTCGTGCACGGCGATGCCGACGAGCCGCGCGATCTCGGCGGCCGACAGCAGTTCGTCGCGCGGGATCACGGGCAGCCCCTCGGCGGGCATGCAGTACGTGCACCGCAGGGAGCAGGCCGAGGTGATCGAGATGCGCAGGTCGTGCGCGACGCGGCCGAAGCGATCGACGAGACCCGCGACATCCGGCCGCCCCTCGGTCGAGGGCGCGTCCGACGGCGCCCGACGCAGTGCGGGCATGCCGAGCGCGATGGCGGTCATCCCCCCACGATACGCAGGCGTACGTTTCCGGCCTATGACGGCGGCCGGATCCTCAGGCTTCCGGGGTGCGAGCCTCGGCGGCGTCGCCCAGCCGGTCGGCGAGCACGGCGAGGTCGTCGGGGCGTCCCGCGCCGACCGCGAGCCCGAGCAGGAACGTCGTGACGGGCGCCGCGGGCCGTGCGACGCCGTGCGCGACGCGACGCGCCAGGTCGAGCACCGTGCCAACGGGGACGTCGGCGGGGTCGATGCCGAGCAGCGCTGCGGCCTCGGCCACCCAGTCGTCGAGCGCCTCGGGTGCGAGCGGTTCGGTCATGGTGCTCCCTCCGGTCCGGTGGCGCGCGCGAGGTCGCCCCACGTGTCGATGTCGTGCGTGCTGCCGCCGTCGGCGACGGTGGCGAGGTCGACGGATGCCGCGAGCCGCCGCATCGGGGCGCCGTGCAGCGCTGCGCGGTCCCCGTCGGGCGCGATCGCGTCGAGGGCGCGCTCCAGTGCCGCTCGGGCGCACCGCATCGCGAGCCACTGCGTGCGCCCGGAGGCGTCGACGAGCGCGACCCCGTCGCGGTCGGGGTACGCACCGCGCGCGGCGGCCAGCCGGGTGACGGCGGCTCCCACGTCGGGCATGTCGCACGCGAGGACGAGGACGTCGGCTCCGCTGACCGGACCCAGTGCCGCGAGACCGGCCGACAGCGCGGCGACGGGTCCGCCGAAGGGTGGCTCCTCCCGGGCGCGCAGGCATCCGGGCGCCGCGAGTTCCGCGGGGCCGACGACGACGATGCGCTCGCAGCCCGCCGCCCGGGCGGCGTCCACGGCCGTCGTGAGCAGGCGACGGCCGTCGACCATGAGGTCCGGCTTGCTGACCCCGCCGAGCCGCGCGGCGCGACCCCCGGCGAGGATGACGGCGTCGACCCCGCTCATCTCGTGACCGCCACCTCGACGAGGTCGCCGGGCGCGACCTCGTCGACGTCCTCCGGGACGATCGCGAAGCCGTCCGCCGCGGCGAGTCCCGCGGCGAGGTGCGAGGCCGCGCCGCCCGCCGCCGCGGGACGCACCGAAGGGCGTCCGTCGTGCCGCCCGAGGGCGACCGGCATGTACTGGCGCCGACCGGCGGGGGAGCGCCATCCGTGCTCCACGACCGCGGGCCACGTGCGGCGCCCGGTCTCGGCGCGGCCCAGGAGCCGCAGGATCGCGGGCCGCACGAACGCCTCGAACGACACGGCGACGCTCACCGGATTGCCCGGCAGCCCGAACACGGGCGTGCCGCCCGGCAGCTCGCCGAACGCCTGCGGCGCACCCGGCTGCATCGCCACCCGCGCGAAGCCGACGGTACCGAGCCCCGCGAGCACGTGGCGCACGACGTCGTGCGCGCCCACGCTGACCCCGCCCGCGAACACCACCAGATCGCACGGATGCCGCCGCTCGAGCCATCCGCGGAGCGCCGCCGGGTCGTCGGGCAGCCGGAGCGACTCGCTCACCGCGCCGCCGGCCTCGGCGACGAGCGACGCGAGCAGCGCCGAGTTCGAGTCGTGGATGCGGCCGAACCCCAGCGCAGCGCCGGGCGCGGCGAGCTCCGTCCCGGTCGCGACGACGGCGACGCGCGGGACGGCCGCCACGGGCAGCTCGGCGAGGCCGGCCGCGGCGGC
>NZ_LQGY01000045.1 GCF_001620055.1 Agromyces sp. NDB4Y10
CGCGGCGGCGGCCGCGACCCGGCGCGCGTCGAGCACGACGCCCGCACCGAGCAGCGGGTCGCCGGCGTGGAGGTCCTCGCCGCGGCGGCGGATGTGGTGCCCCGGCCGCGGGGCGGTGCGGATCGCGACCCGCTCGGTCCCGGCATCCGTTCGCTCGACGGGCACCACCGCGTCGGCACCCGGCGGGATCGGCGCGCCCGTCATGATGCGCGCCGCCTGCCCGGTGCTGACCGTCGCCCCGCTCGCCGAGCCGGCCGGCAGGTCGGCGACGACGTCGAGCACTACCGGGGCGTCATCGGCGGCGGCCGCGACATCCGCCTCGCGCACGGCGTAGCCGTCCATGGCCGAGTTGTCGAAGGAGGGCAGGTCGACGAGCGCGTCGACCGGGACCGCGAGCGTGCGCCCCGCCGCATCCGCGAGCCCGACCGTCTCGACCCTGCCGAGCGGCGCGACCCCGGCGAGGACGCGCGCGAGGTGCGCGTCCACCGAGACGCGGTCGACGCCGTCGGGCGCCGGCGTGAACGTCGGCATGACCCAACGGTAGCCCTCGGGGCAGTGACATGACGCCGGAGCGGGGCTAGGGTGACCCCGACGGCGTCCGGTCCGAGCGGGAGGAGACGGGCATGTCGTTCATCACGAGGGGATTCACCGGGCGGGGCCGCGAGCGCGACGACCGATTGCCGCCGGGCCAGACGCTGGTCGGCGACTTCCCGGTGCTCTCGGCGGGACCCACGCCCGACATCGACACCGCCGACTGGGCGTTCACGATCCGCACCGAGTCCGGCACCGAGCATTCCTGGAACTGGGACGAGTTCATGGCGCTGCCCATCGAGGACGTCACGACCGACATCCATTGCGTCACGCACTGGTCGAAGCTCGGCACCGGATGGCGCGGCGTGTCGCTCGACACGCTCTTCGCCGACGTCGACACCGAACTCGAGTACACGATGGCGCACAGCTACGGCGGGTACACGACGAACGTGCCCCTCGACGACCTGCTCGACGGCAAGGCGTGGGTCGCCTTCGAGTACGACGGCGAACCGCTCGACCCCGAGCACGGCGGGCCCGCGCGACTGCTCGTGCCGCACCTATACTTCTGGAAGAGCGCGAAGTGGGTGCGCGGGCTCGAGATGATGGCCGACGACGAGCCCGGGTTCTGGGAGCAGAACGGATACCACCTGCGGGGCGACCCGTGGAAGGAGGAGCGGTACTGGTGAGCGGCATGCCGCGGCCCGGATGGCACGTCGCCACGGTCGCCGCGACCCGCCGCGAGACCCCGAACGCGACGCGCATCGAGCTCGACGTCGACGGGTGGCCCGGCAACGAGGCCGGCCAGCACCTCGACGTGCGGCTCACCGCCCCCGACGGCTACACGGCGACCCGGTCGTACTCCATCGCCTCCTCGGGTGAGGGATCCCGCGTCGTGCTCGCGGTCGACAAGCTGCCCGACGGCGAGGTCTCGCCGTACCTCGTCGACGAACTCCGTGCCGGCGATCGACTCGAGGTGCACGGCCCGCTCGGCGCGTTCTTCATCTGGCGACCGGCGGCGGTGACGGATGACGCGCGGCCGGTCCAGCTCATCGCGGGCGGCTCGGGCGTCGTGCCGCTCTTCGCGATGGCCCACGCGCACGCCGCCGCCGCCGATCCCACCCCGTTCCGGCTGCTGTACTCGGTGCGGACGCCGGACGACGTGTACTTCGCGTCCGAGTGGGCGGCGCTCGCCGCGGCATCCGCACCGCTGCGCCTCGATCTCGTGTACACGCGGCGCACCCCCGACGGGTGGTCCGCCCCGCCCGGGCGGATCACGCGCGACGCGCTCGAGGCCGCGGCGGTGCCTGCGGCGGAGCGCCCCCGGGTGTTCGTCTGCGGCTCGACGGGGTTCGTCGAGCGCGTCGCCGACTGGCTCGTCGAACTCGGGCACGAACCCCGCGACATCCGCACCGAACGATACGGAGGCACGTGATGACGAGTCACCTCGACGGCAACGCCCTCGCCGGGCCACTCGCCGACTTCTTCTCGTTCGACATCACCACGGCGACGGGCCGGTGCAAGGCGTGCGGCACGGTCGCGGAGCTCGCCCGCGCCATGGTCTACGTGAGCGGAGCCGGCACGGTGGTGCGGTGCGCGACCTGCGACCACGTGCTCGCGGTGCTCGTCGACACGGGCGAGCGCGCCTGGATCGACCTCGCCGGGGTCAGCGCGATCGAGGTGCGGCGCTGACGGTCGCGGCACCCGGCGACCGCAGGATCGAGGCCATCTTCTTGCCGCGGGCGAGCTCGTCGACGAGCTTGTCCATGTACCGGATCTGCTGCATGAGCGGGTCGTCGATCTGCTCGACGCGCACGCCGCAGACGACGCCCGTGATGAGTTCGGCGTTCGGGTTCATCGCCGGCGCGTTCGCGAAGAACGTCGCGAGGTCGCGGCCGTCGTCGATGGCCTCCTCGAGGCCGGCTTCGTCGTACCCCGTCAGCCAGCGGATGACCTCGTCGACCTCGGCGCGGCTGCGACCCTTCTTTTCCGCTTTCTGCACGTAGAGCGGATGGATGCTCGCGAAGCTCATCCGGAATACCCGGTGTCCGTCCATGGCGCCTCCCGCGGTCGCGTCGCGTTCGTTCCGTCTCCTCCGAGGATAGGCTGCCTCTCGTGCGCCGGCCCCGACCCAACGACGCGATGACGCAGGACGCCCGATTGGCGTGGACGATCGGCGGTGCGCTGCTCATCGCCTCGACGTTCGTCGCCGCGTTCCTCGGACCGGTCCTCTGGTCGGTCCCGGGCGGGGAGTTCCTCGGCCCCGTGCTCGTCGCGGGCGCCCTGCTGCTCTTCGCCTTCGGGTTCCGCGGCGCCGGCAGCGTCACCGCGGGGCGGCCGCTCGGGACGGTCGCGCTCGTGCTGCTCGCCCTGTGGTCGTTCGCGGATCGTGCGGTCTGGTGGCTCCTGCCGCTCGACGAGTCCACCCCGGAGCGCTTCGGCTTCCTGTTCGCGGCGATCCCGCTGCTCAGGGCGGTGCTGGCGGCGGTGGCCTGCGTGCAGATCGCACGTGCCGGCGTCGTCCCCGCGCCGTGGAACTGGGCGCCGTGCTGGGCGCTCGTCGCGGTGATCCTGCCGTCGCTCGCACAGGCGCTGCTCGTCGCGGCGGCGCCGCAGTCGGCTGATCAGGCCATCCTGACGCTGCTCGTCTCCCTCGACGGGCTCGCGCGGGCCGCGGCGGCGGTGTTCCTCGGCGTGCTGGCCATCGTGCTCGCGAACCGCCTCGATCGCACGCGGACGGTGGGCATCATCACGCCCGCACGCTGACGGCACCGTCGGTTCCGCGGCGGGTCGTCGCGGCCCGTGGGAGGCTGAGCGCGTGTGGATCGGCTGGATCGAGTTCGACCTGCTGCTCGGCGACGTGCACTCGCTGAAGCAGAAGCGGGGCACGCTGCGTCCGGTGCTCGCGGAGCTGCGGCGCGCCACCGAGGCCTCCGTCGCCGAAGTGGGCGACCACGACCTCCACCGCCGTGCCGCGATCGGCGTCGGCGTGGTGGCGGCCGACGCCGGCCGCGTCGGCGAGGTGCTCGACCGCGCCGAGCGGCTCGTCGCCGCGCATCCGGAGTTCACGCTCCTCTCGGCGCGACGCGGCCTGCGCCGCAGCGACGACGACTGATCCGAGGGGCGGCGGGCTCACGCCACGCGCGCCCCGTCCTTCCACGTCTCGGCGACGAGCGGCACGCCCGGCCGGTAGGCCAGGTGCACGTGCGACGGCGCGTCGAGCAGCGCGAGGTCGGCTCGAGCCCCGGGACGGAGGACGCCGACATCCGTTCGCCGCAGCGCCGCGGCACCCCCCGCGGTGGCGGCCCGCACCGCCTCGGCGGGCGTCATGCCCATCTCGCGCACGGCGAGCGCGATGCAGAACGGCATCGAGCTGGTGAAGCTCGACCCGGGGTTGCAGTCGCTCGCGAGCGCCACGGTCACGCCGGCGTCGATGAGGCGTCGCGCGTCGGGGTACGGATGCCGCGTCGAGAACTCCACGCCCGGCAGCAGCGTCGCCACGGTCCGCGAACCCGCGAGCGCCGCGACATCCGCTTCGCTCAGGTAGGTGCAGTGGTCGACGGATGCCGCATCGAGCTCGACCGCGAGGCGCACGCCGTCGCCCTCGCCGAGCTGGTTGCCGTGCACGCGCACGCCGAGGCCCTCGGCGCGGCCCGCCTCGAGCACGCGGCGGGACTGCTCGGCGTCGAACGCACCGCGCTCGCAGAACGCGTCGACCCAGCGGACGTGGGGCTTGCACGCCTGGAGCATCTCACCGGCCACGAGCTCGACGTAACCGTCGGCGCCGCCGGCGCGCTCGGTGAACTCCGCGGGGACCACGTGCGCGCCGAGGAACGTGACCTCGTCGGTCACCTCGGCGGCCAGCTGCGCGAGGCGCTCCTCGTCGACGACCGAGAGGCCGTACCCGGTCTTCACCTCGAACGTGGTCGTGCCCTGCCCGTGCAGCTCGCGGACGAACCCCGCGAGCCGCGCGCGCAGCTCGTCGTCGGTCGCCTCGCGCGTTGCCGCGACGGTCGAGCGGATGCCGCCCGCCTCGTACGCGCGCCCGGCCATGCGCGCCGCGAACTCCTCCGCCCGGTCGCCGCCGAAGACGAGGTGCGTGTGGGAGTCGACGAACCCGGGGATCACCGCGCGTCCGCGGGCGTCGAGCACCTCGATGCGGTGCGGGTGCGGCGAGTCCGCCGTCGCCTCGAGCGACGGAGCGTCGCCGGATCGCCCGATCCAGGTGATGACCCCGTCGTCGGCGACGAGGGCCGCGTCGCGGAGGATGCCGAGCGGGCCGCCCTCGCGATCCGGCGCCGGGTCGTTCGTGACGAGCTCGCCGATGCCGGTGACGAGCAGCCGTCCGGATGCTGCGGCGTGCGGCATCCGTCAGCCCTCGAGCATCGGCACGCGGAGGCCGCGCTCGCGGGCCACCTCGACCGCACGGTCGTAGCCGGCGTCGACGTGCCGCATGACGCCCGTGCCGGGGTCGTTCACGAGCACGCGCGAGATCTTCTCGGCGGCGAGGTCGGTGCCGTCGGCGACGACGACCTGGCCGGCGTGGATGGAGCGGCCGATGCCGACGCCGCCGCCGTGGTGGATCGACACCCAGGTCGCGCCCGACGCGGTGTTCAGCAGCGCATTGAGCAGCGGCCAGTCGGCGATCGCGTCGGAGCCGTCGGCCATCGACTCGGTCTCGCGGTACGGCGAGGCGACGGAGCCGGAGTCGAGGTGGTCGCGACCGATCACGACGGGCGCCGACAGTTCGCCCGAGGCGACCATCTCGTTGAACTTCAGCCCCGCGAGGTGGCGCTCCTGGTAGCCGAGCCAGCAGATCCGCGCCGGCAGGCCCTCGAAGTGCACCTTCTCGCCGGCCTGCTCGATCCAGCGGCGCAGGTGCGCGTCCTCCGGGAACAGCTCGAGGATGGCGCGGTCGGTCGCCGCGATGTCGGCCGGGTCGCCCGAAAGCGCCGCCCAGCGGAACGGTCCCTTGCCCTCGGCGAACAGCGGGCGGATGTAGGCGGGCACGAAGCCCGGGAAGTCGAACGCGTGCTCGTACCCGCCGAGCTCGGCCTCGCGCCGGATGGAGTTGCCGTAGTCGAACACCTCGGCCCCCTCGGCCTGGAAGCCGACCATGGCCTCGACGTGCCGGGCCATCGACCGGCGCGCGAGCTCGGTGAACTCGTGCGGGTCGGATGCCGCGAGCGCGTGCCACTCGTCGACGGACACGCCCTCGGGCAGGTACGAGAGCGGGTCGTGCGCGCTCGTCTGGTCGGTGACGATGTCGATGGGGACGCGCCGCTCGAGGAGCTCCGGGAACACGGTGGCCGCGTTGCCGACGACCCCCACGCTGAGCGCGGTCCCCGTCGCCTTCGCGGCGAGCACCCGCTCGACCGCGGCGTCCAGCGACGGTGCGACCTCGTCGAGGTACCCGTGGTCGACGCGTCGGCGGAGGCGCGTCTCGTCGACGTCGACGATGAGCACCGCGCCGCCGTTCATCGTCACGGCGAGCGGCTGCGCGCCGCCCATGCCGCCGCAGCCGGCGGTGAGGGTGAGCGTGCCGGCCAGCGTCGCCGACGCGACCTCGCCCGCGGTCGCCCCGCGCTTGGCGGCGAGCGAGCGGGCGACGGCGCCGAACGTCTCGTAGGTGCCCTGCAGGATGCCCTGGGTCCCGATGTAGATCCAGGAGCCGGCCGTCATCTGCCCGTACATCGTGAGGCCGAGCTGCTCGAGGCGGCGGAACTCGGGCCACGTCGCCCAGTCGCCGACGAGGTTCGAGTTCGCGATGAGCACTCGCGGCGCCCACTCGTGCGTGCGGAAGACGCCGACGGGCTTGCCCGACTGGACGAGCAGCGTCTCGTCGGCGTCGAGGGCCTCGAGCGTGCGCACGATGGCGTCGTAGGCCTCCCAGTTGCGTGCCGCCTTGCCGGTGCCGCCGTAGACGATGAGGTCCTCGGGGCGCTCGGCGACCTCGGGGTCGAGGTTGTTCATGAGCATGCGCAGCGGCGCCTCGGTCTGCCAGCTCTTCGCGGTCAGCTCGGTGCCGCGGGCGGCGCGGACGGTGCGGGGGCCGGCGGCGGTGCCGGTCGAGGTGGGTGCAGCGGTGGTCATGTTCCGATCCCACACCCTGGGGGCGGGGCGGGCAACGGATGCCGCAGCCGAGCTGTCCGGGATCCCGGACTCGCCGGCTCAGCCCAGCTTCACGCCGCGGGCCGCCATGAACGGGACCGCGTCGACCGCGGTGCCGTCGATGCGCACCTCGAAGTGGAGGTGGCATCCGGTCGAGGCGCCCGTGCTGCCGACCACGGCGATGAGCTCGCCCGCCGCGACCTCCTGGCCCGGGTCGACGAGGATGCCGCCCTCGCGGATGTGGGCGTAGCCGGTCGAGATGCCGGCGCCGTGGTCGATGAGGATCCAGTTGCCGTACGTGCCGTTGGGGCCCGCGGACGTCACGGTGCCGCCCGTCGCCGCGTAGATGCCCGCACCGCACTGGGCGGCGATGTCGGTCCCGCGGTGGAACTCGTTCACACCGGGGACGGGCTTCACGGGACGCGGGCCGAACACGTCGGAGATCGTGCCCGTGGCCGGGTTCGCCCACCCCTGCTCGCTGAGCTGCCCCACGTCCTGCGGGAGGGTGTCGACGATCGCGACCGTCTCGGCCGCGACGCGGGACTGCAGCCCGCGGAGGTCGGCGCGCGCGGCGGTGACGGCGGCCCGGGCGGCGTCGACCGCGGCCTGGAGGTCGTCGATCGGCACCGCCTCGACCGCGAGCCAGGCGGCCGCGGCGCGCTCCTCGGCCTTGACGGCGTCAGCCTCCCGGCGCTCCGCGATCTCGCGCAGCCGGTCGACGTCGCCCGAGAGCTGCTGCACGCGCTCGAGGCCGCCGAGGCCCGCGAGGAGGTCGTTGCCGGCCTTGAACGCCGCGTCGACGGAGGTGATCGCCGCGCCGTCGCCACGGCTCGCGGCGAGATAGGCGGCCGCAGCGCGCTCGGCGACGCCGCGGGCCTCCGCAGCGCGCTCGTCGAGTCGCTCGGCCGTCGTGCGCGCCACCTGCTGGGTCGTCCGCCCGGCGTCGAGGGCGGCCTCGGCCTCGCGGAGGTCGGCCTGCGCGCGCTCGAGCTGGGTGCGGAGCCCGAGCAGGGCCGTGACCTCGGCGTCGGCGGAGGTGTCGGTCGTCGCCATGCGGGCCACGGGGCCGTCGCCGACGAGCACGTACGGCGCGGGCGTCGTCGGGGCCGGGGCGGGCTTGGGCGCCGTGGTCGGCGCCGGAGTCGTGGGTGCGGGAGTGGGCGTCGGGGTCGGTGTGGGCGTCGGGGTCGGCGTGGGAGTCGGGGTCGGTGCCGGGTCGGTCGGTGCCGGGTCGGTGGGTGCCGGGTCGGTGGGTGCCGGGGCGGTGGGTGCCGGGTCGGTCGGCGCGGGCTCGGTGGGCGTCGACTCGGTGGGGGTCGTCGGCGCGGGCTCCGTGGGCGTCGGCTCGGCGGTCGGCGCGGCCGTCTCGGTCGAGCTCGTCGTCTGGTCGGTCTCGGAGGCGAAGGCGGGCGCCGTCGGAACGAGGCCGAGGAGCAGGGTGCCGGCGATCGCGGCG
>NZ_LQGY01000046.1 GCF_001620055.1 Agromyces sp. NDB4Y10
TGACCTTCTCGCCCGTGTCGTCGGTGTTCCCGGGGGTCGGGTTGTTGCTACACGCGGCAAGCGTGAGCGCGGTGGCCGAGACAGCGGCGAGAACGACGGCGCTGCGGCGGAATGCACGTGCGTGCATGTCACTCCTTTGTGTTGGTGGAACGGTGTCAGGGGGTGCGTGTCGGGCTCCCACCCAGGGAGGGACCCTGGGACGGTCGATCCACTCCGCGACAATGTCGTGGGAGCGCTCTCAACCGATGACTGAGACGTTATGGGATCGCTCCCATGAGCGCAAGAGAGCGCTCGCATGAATATTGGTCACGGTTCGATCACGGGCCGTGGCGACGCCGATCGGGCGACCGCGGCGGCATCGAGGGCGTCCTCGACGGCGTCGCGCGTGGAACCCAGCCGGTACCACGGCCGGGTCGCGTCGACCCGTGCGGCGACGAGGTCGCCCGCGGTCGGCGCGGATGCGGCGTCCGTGGCGGTGTCGGCGACCGCGACCCGGCGCATGACGGCGTTCGCGTCCGTCGGCAGCGGCAGCCCGAGCACCGCGAGGCGCCCGCCCGCGGGCAGGACCCTGCCGGCGATCGTCGCCGAGACGAGGCGCCGTTCGGCGGGGCCGCCCCGGACGACGAGCGCGCCGCCGCGCGGCACGTCGAGCGTGATCGGCCCGACCGGGGCCGCCGGGTCGCCGACGAGCAGCCCCTCGGCGAGGACGTCCGCGTTGCGTGCTGCGGCCCACTCGGACTCGGCGAGGTGGGCGCGCAGCCCCTCGCCCTCGATGTCGACGTCGGGCAGGACGCGGGCGAGCCACCTCGGCAGCCACCACGCGTGACGACCGGCGAGGGCCATGGCGGCGGGCACCAGCGTCATCCGCACCAGGAACGCGTCGAAGGCGACGCCGATGGCCAGCGCGAAGGCGATGCCCTTGATGACGCCGGTGCCCTCCGGGACGAACGCGAAGAAGACGAAGAACATGATGAGCGCCGCCGCCGTGACGACGCGCGCGGCGTGCTGGAAGCCGTGCACGATCGACGAGCGCGGTTCGCGGGTCTTCACGAACTCCTCGCGCATGCCGGAGACGAGGAACACCTCGTAGTCCATGGCGAGCCCGAACAGCACCGCCATGAGCAGGATGGGCAGGAAGCTCAGGATCGGCCCCGGTTCGACGTGCATGAGGTCGGCGAACCACCCCCACTGGAACACGGCGACTGTGACCCCGATCGCGCCGAACGCCGAGAGGAGGAAGCCGAGCGCCGCCTTGACGGGCACGAACAGCGAGCGGAACACGATGAGCAGCAGGACGATCGACAGCCCCACGACGATGAGCGCGAACGGGATGAGCGCATCGGTGAGGCGCTGCGAGATGTCGATCGAGACGGCGGTGTAGCCGGTCACCGCGATGGGCGTGCCGAACTCCTCGGCGATCTCCGGCTCGAGCGCACGGATGTCCTGCACGACCTGCTTGGTCTCCGGGTCGGTCGGTCCGCTCTCGGGGATCACCTGGATGATCGCGGTGTCGACGGTCTCGTTCGGGAGGCCCTCGCCGACGTAGTCGACGCCGTCGACCCGGGCGAGGCGCTCGCCGATCGCGTCGAGGTCCTCGAAGATGTCGGTGGTCTGCGTGATGTCGACCGTCACGATGAGCGGACCGTTCGCGCCGGGGCCGAAGCCCGCCTCGATCATCTCGTAGGCCTCGCGCTGGCTGGATCCGGCTTCGCCCTCGCCGCCCGGGAGGTTCAGGTCGAGGCTCGCCGCGGGGATCGCCGCCGTGCCGAGGAGCCCCACCACGAGCAGCAGGAACACGACCGGCGCCTTCAGCACCGTGTCGACCCAGCGGCGCCCGAGGGTCGGCCGGCCGCCCTCGTCGGCCGCGACGGCGCGGCGGTGCGCCCGACTGCCGGGCTTCGGCGCGAGCCGCCCCTTCGCGAGGCCGAGCAGCGCCGGCAGGAGCGTGGTCGCGCCGATCACGGCGACGAGGACGGCGAACGCCGCGGCGACGCCCATGACGCTGAGGAACGGGATGCCGACGACGAGCAGGCCGAGGAGCGCGATGATCACCGTGAGGCCGGCGAACACGACGGCGCCGCCCGCGGTCGCGACGGCCTCCGCCGCGCTCTCCTCGGGGTCCATGCCGCGTGCGAGCTGGGTGCGGTGCCGCGACAGGATGAACAGGGCGTAGTCGATGCCGACGGCGAGGCCGATCATGACCGCGAGCATGGGTGCCGTGCTCGACACGGTCGCGAACGCGGAGACCACGGCGATGCCGCCGAACGTCGCGCCGACACCCACGATCGCCGTGAGGAGGGGCATTCCGGCAGCGAGGAGCGACCCGAAGGTGATGAGCAGGACCACTCCGGCGAAGAGCACGCCGAAGACCTCGGTGATCGTCAGGCCGAACGTGGTCTCCTGGAACACCTCGCCGCCGAACGCGACCCGGAGGCCGGCGTCGCGGCCCGCGTCGCCCGTGGCGACGACGGCGTCGATCGACTCCTGCGCGACATCCGTCACCGGCCCGTCGAACTGCACCTGGATGTAGGCCGTGCGCGCATCGTCTGAGACCTGGTCGCCGGCGTACTCGTCGAACGGGCCGAGCACGCTCGCCACGCCGTCGACGCGCTCGAGCTCGCGCTCCATGTCGGCGATCGCGGCGCGGGAGTCCGGGTCCTCGACGGACCCGCCGTCGGGCGCCTCGACGACGGCCTTGGCCGACGCGCCGGCGGTCTGGGGGAACACGGCGGCGAGCTGGTCGATGGCGTCCTGCGATTCGGTGCCGGGGATCGCGTACGACTCCTGGAGCTGGCCGCCGAGGGCGATGCCGCCGCCGACGAGCGCCGTGAGCGCGACGACCCAGGCGACGACGACGAGCCAGGCGCGGCGGAAGGCGGCGCGCCCGATGCGGTGGAGGAGGAGAGCCACGTGCGGTCCTTACTCGGCGTCGGCGGTGCGGGTGGCGGCGGGCGGGGCGAGCAGCTCGGGCAGCACCGTGTGCAGCGCGGCACGCAGTTCGTCGTCGGACGGCTGCGCGCGGTCGTCGGCGAACGTGCGGCCGGCGGTGAGCAGGAAGGCGGCACCGCCCAGCGCGACGCCGAAGCGCACCTGGTCCTCGACGCTCTCGCGCTCGTCGCAGATCGCCGCGGCGAGGCGGCGCACGGCCGCGTCGGCGCGGGCGATGATCGGCAGCTCGGCGAGGCTCGGCCCCTGGATCAGGAACACGTGCACGGCCTCGCGGTGCACGAGCATGAGGTCGATCACCCGGTCGACGAGCCGGCGGCGGCGCACCGGGTCGCGGCCCGCGAGGTAGTCCTCGAGGACCTCTTCGAACTGGCTGACGGCCGGCTCGATCGCGGACTCGAGCAGCGCCTCCTTCGACGCGTAGTGGTAGAGCACGCTCGACTTCGAGTAGCCGGCGTGGTCGGCGATGTGCTGCAGCGAGGTGGCTGCGAAGCCGACGCTCGCGAACTGCTCGAGGGCGGCCTGCTTGAGTTCGTCGGCCGCGCGGGCGCGCGCTGGCGCCTTGGCATCGGTGGGCATGCGGATGACGCTACCTTGACCGATCGGTCAGATCCTGCACGATCGGTCAGATTCGCGGGGATCTCCCAGCGAGCGGGTGTCAACCGGTCGCATGCGTCCGACCCGGACGGTAGTTTCGGGGCATGCGCAAGTACCTCTTCAGCGGAGCCGTCCTCACCTCGCTCTTCGGCGCCGTCGGCGTCATCAAGGCGACGGCGGCAGGACCGCGCGACTGGAGGCTCCTGCTGATGTGGGTGTCGTGGGCCGCGACGCTCGCGATCGCGATCGGCACCGTGGCCGACGAGCAGAAGCGCCGCGAACTGGTCGAGTAGCCGCCCCGGCCGCGCCGGCGACGACCAGGCCGCACCATCCTCGCCCGAGTCATCACCCCCGTTCAGGGGCGGCTCGGGCGCTGTGCGGCGTGTCCCGGCGAGGATGCCGCGCCGCCGACGGACACTGGACGGGACCGAGTCCGCCGCCCGAGATCCGCCGACCGACCCCCACGAGAGGACACCGATGTTCCGCCGCTGGCGCCGCGCGCGGCTCGCCGCACAAGCCGCCGCCCACACCGCACCCGCCGCCCCGTCGCCCGCCGCGACCGCTGCGGACCTGCGCGGGGAGCACATCTTCGAGCTCGTCAACGCGCGACTCTCCCGGTTCATCGGCCCCGAAGGCGACTGGTCGCTCGTCCGCCGCGGCGACGACGACACCGACCGCATCTTCCAGTCGATGCTCACCCACCAGATCGCCGCCGAGGTCACGCGCGCCATCCTCGAGGAGCGCGAGCAGGTCGCCGTCGTGGTGCCGGCCGACGAGGCCTCCCTCGCCCTCAGCTGGTCGCCCGCCCCGCTCGTCATGTGGGCCGACCCGATCGACACCGGCGCCGACACCCTCGACGACGAACTGCAGTCGACGGATGCCGCGGGCGACGACGCCCTGCTCGCCGCATCCGTGCCCGCCCCGGTCGCCGCGACCGACCCGGCCAAGGCGGCCTGACCCGCAGCGAGTGCCTGAGGGCGGTCCACTGCGCCCGCCGAGGCGTCGAGCTCGAACGACGCCGCTCCAAAATCGCGCGCCGTTTCTTGTACGGCCACCTCGAGCGACCGCTCCCCCGCCGTTCCTAGCGTGAGAACAGGGCCCCGCGCCCGCCACGCCGAATCACGGGAGCATGATGACCGACACCCAGACCCCCGCCGCACCCGCGCCCGCGCCCGAGCGCGGCCGCGCCCGCATCCCGGCACGCGACCTCGCGCAGATCGCCGTCTTCGCCGCGCTCATCGCGGCGCTCGGCCTGCCGGGCGCGCTCTACCTCGGCGGTACTGCGGTGCCGATCACGTTCCAGACGCTCGGGGTCATGCTCGCGGGCGCGATCCTCGGGGCGCGCAAGGGCTCGCTCGCGGTGCTCCTGCTGCTCGCGCTCGTCGCGGCGGGCCTGCCGCTGCTGTCCGGCGGACGCGGGGGCCTCTCGGTGTTCGTCGGCCCGTCGGTCGGCTACCTCATCGGCTGGGTGCTCGGCGCGTTCGTCGTCGGCTGGTTCACGGCGCGGCTGCTCCCCCGCTACCGGGTGCTGCCCGCGCTCGGTGCGACCGCCCTGGGCGGCATCGTCGCCATCTACCTCGTCGGCGTTCCCGTCTTCGCGGCGATCACCGGCACGCCCCTCGGGGTCGCCATCGCCGGGTCCGCGCTGTTCCTGCCGGGCGACATCCTGAAGGTCGTCGTGACCGTGCTGGTCGCCAAGGGCGTGCACCGCGCGTGGCCCGGGCTCATCGAGCCGCGACCCTGGCCGTGGCGTCGCCGGGCGGTGACCCCGACGGCATGAGCGACTGGCTGCGCGGCCGCGCCGACGACGTCGCCCTCGCGTTCGGCGGCGACGTCGTGCGCTACGGCGAGCTCGCGCGCGCGGTCGACGCGGCCGTGCTCCCGCCGGGTGCGGGGGCGGTCGGATGCCGCGTCGGCACCGATCCGGTCGACCTCGTCGTCACGGTGCTCGCGGGCCTGCGACGCGGTCGGCCGGTCCTCGTCGGTGCCGACCGGGCGGCGGCCGACCGGCTCTCGCCCCTGCTTCCGGAGGGGACCGAGCTCGGCCTGACCACCTCGGGATCGACCGCGCCGCCCGGCGCCGCCCCGCGCATGGTCGCCCGGACGAGCGCGTCCTGGCTCGCCTCGGCGGCGCCGCTCGCCGAACTCGCCGGACTCGAGGCCCGCGACCGCGTGGCCGTGTCCGGTCCACTGCACGTCTCGATGCACCTCTACGCGGTGCTCCATGCGCTGTCGCTCGGGGCCACCGCCACCGACCGCGTGCAGGGCGCGGCCGTCGTGCACGCCACGCCCACGCGGCTGACCCGGATCGTCGAGGAGCCCGACGCGCCGCGGACCGCGATCGTCGCGGGCGCCGCGACGGGAGCCGCGCTCCGTGGGCGCGCGGCGGACCGCGGCATCCGCCTCGTCGAGTACTACGGCGCGGCCGAGCTGTCGTTCGTGCTCGCGGGCGACGGCGCCGTCGGCGCGCTCGAGGCCTTCCCCGGTGTCGAGGTCGAACTCCGGCCCACCCCGGGCGGCGACCGGATCTGGGCGCGATCGCCCTACCTCGCCCTCGGCACCGTCGACGAGACCGGCGCGACGGACCTGGAGCGGGACGAGCGCGGGTTCGCCACCGTCGGCGACCTCGGCGAGCGGATGGCGGGCGGCGGCATCCGGGTGCTCGGCCGCGGCGACGCCGCCATCACCACCGCGGGTGCGACCGTGCCCGCCGAACAGGTGGAGTCGCGCCTGGCCGCGCTGCCGGGCGTCGCGGCCGTCGCGGTGCTGGGCGAGCCGCACGACCTGCTCGGGCAGCGCATCGTCGCCGTCGTCGAGCTCGACGCCGGCGCGACGCTCGAGCAGGTCGCCGCCGCCGCGCGCGGCGTGCTCTCGGCCGTCGAGCTGCCCCG
>NZ_LQGY01000047.1 GCF_001620055.1 Agromyces sp. NDB4Y10
CCCGGTACGCCGCCCTCGACGCCGCCGCCCGCGAGGCGGGCGCGGAACTCGTGCTGCTCGGCCACACCCTCGACGACCAGGCCGAGACGGTCCTGCTCGGGCTCGCCCGCGGCTCGGGCGCGGCCAGCCTCGCCGGGATGGCGCCGCGCACCGGCCGGTACGCGCGGCCGCTGCTCGGCATCCGCCGTGCCGCCACCCGACAGGCGTGCCGCGACGCGGGCCTCGTGCCGTGGGACGACCCGCACAACGCCGACGCCGCCTACGCCCGAGTGCGCGTCCGGGAGCGCGTGCTGCCCGTGCTCGAGGCCGAACTCGGCCCCGGCGTCGCCGAGGCGCTCGCCCGCACCGCCGAACAGCTGCGCGAGGACGAGCAGGCGTTCGCCGAGCAGATCGACGAGTTCATCGAGGAGATCTGCGAACCCGCCGAGGCCGGCATCGCGGTGAGCGCGGCCGTCCTCGCCGCCAACCCCGCCGCGCTCCGCCAGCGCATCATCCGCCACGTCGTCGCGAGCGAGTTCGGCGTCGCCCTCACGCGACGGCAGACCCTCGAGGTCGCCCGGCTCGTCACCGACTGGCACGGACAGGGCCCCATCGACCTGCCCGGCTGCCGGGCCTCCCGGGTGGGCGGGCGCATCGAGTTCACCGCTCGCTGACGACTAGGCTCGTGGCATCCGTTTCGCCCAGGAGCAACAGGAGGAGCCGGGAATGGATTCGCGCGAGATCGAAGCCGACCTGACCGAGGTGCTGGTCACCGAGCAGCAGATCCGCGACAAGCTGGCCGAGCTCGCCCGGCGCATCGAAGCCGACTACGCCGGCCGCGACCTCCTCCTCGTCGGCGTGCTGAAGGGCGCGGTCATGGTCATGGCCGACCTCGCCCGCGAACTGCGCTCGCACGTCACCATGGACTGGATGGCCGTCTCCTCGTACGGCGCCGGCACCCAGTCGTCCGGCGTCGTGAAGATCCTGAAGGACCTCGACAGCGACCTCTCCGGCCGCGACGTGCTCATCGTCGAGGACATCATCGACTCCGGCCTCACCCTCAGCTGGCTGCTCGGCAACCTCCGCTCGCGCGGCGCCGCCTCCATCGAGATCTGCGCGCTGCTGCGCAAGCCGGATGCCGCCAAGGTCGAGGTCGACGTCAAGTACCTCGGCTTCGACATCCCCAACCAGTTCGTCGTCGGCTACGGCCTCGACTACGCCGAGCAGTACCGCAACCTGCGCGACGTCGCCATCCTCGCGCCGCACGTCTACAGCTGATCCGGGCGCTGCGCGCCCTCAGCGGCAGCGCGAACGGTCCGCTCCGGGCGCTGCGCGCCCTCAGCGGCGGCGCGAATCGTCCGCTTCGGGCGCTGCGCGCCCTCAGCGGCGGCGCGAATCGTCCGCTTCGGGCGCTGCGCGCCCTCAGCGAACACACGGATCGCGCCCAGTGACCAACCGGTAGCCTTGCACCACCATGAACATGAAGAAGATCCTGCGCGGGCCGGTCATCTACATCCTGCTGGCCATCGTGGCGGTCTGGATCGGGTCGAGCCTCATCACCCAGTCGGGCTTCCGTGAGGTCTCCACCCAGCAGGGCCTGGAGCTGCTCGACGAGGGCAAGGTCCAGGAGGTGAAAATCGTCGACGGCGAGAACCGCGTCGACCTCACCCTCGCCGAGGCCGAGGAGGACCTCGGCACCCAGGTGCAGTTCTACTACGTCACGCCCCGCGGCGAGGACGTGCTGGCCGCGGTCGACCGCGCCGACCCCGAGAACGGGTTCGACGACGAGGTCCCGCAGCCGAGCTGGTTCCTCTCGATGCTCGGCATCCTGCTGCCGCTCGTGCTCATCGGCCTCTTCTTCTGGATCATCCTCTCGGGCATGCAGGGCGGCGGGAACCGCGTCATGCAGTTCGGCAAGTCCAAGGCCAAGCTCGTCTCCAAGGAGAGCCCCAAGGTCACGTTCGACGACGTCGCCGGCGCCGAGGAGGCCATCGAGGAACTCCACGAGATCAAGGACTTCCTCAAGGACCCGGCCAAGTTCCAGGCCGTCGGCGCGCGCATCCCCAAGGGCGTGCTGCTCTACGGCCCGCCCGGAACGGGCAAGACGCTCCTCGCGCGCGCCGTGGCCGGTGAGGCGGGCGTGCCCTTCTACTCGATCTCCGGTTCGGACTTCGTCGAGATGTTCGTGGGCGTCGGCGCCAGCCGCGTGCGCGACCTCTTCGACCAGGCCAAGCAGAACGCGCCGGCCATCATCTTCGTCGACGAGATCGACGCGGTCGGCCGCCACCGCGGCGCAGGCCTCGGCGGCGGACACGACGAGCGCGAGCAGACGCTGAACCAGCTGCTCGTCGAGATGGACGGCTTCGACCCGAAGACCAACGTCATCCTCATCGCGGCGACGAACCGCCCCGACATCCTCGACCCGGCGCTGCTGCGCCCCGGCCGCTTCGACCGCCAGATCGGCGTCGACGCGCCCGACCTCAAGGGCCGCCACAAGATCCTCGAGGTGCACGCCAAGGGCAAGCCGCTCGCCAAGGGCGTCGACCTCGAGGTGCTCGCGCGCAAGACCCCCGGCTTCACGGGCGCCGACCTCGCGAACGTGCTCAACGAGGCCGCACTGCTCACCGCGCGCTCCAACGCGCAGCTCATCGACGACCGCGCCCTCGACGAGGCCGTCGACCGCGTCATCGCCGGTCCGCAGCGCCGCTCGCGCGTGATGAAGGACAAGGAGAAGCTCATCACGGCGTACCACGAGGGCGGCCACGCGCTCGCGGCGGCGGCGATGAACTACACCGACCCCGTCACGAAGATCACGATCCTGCCCCGCGGGCGCGCGCTCGGCTACACGATGGTGCTGCCGCTGGAGGACAAGTACTCCGTGACGCGCAACGAGCTGCTCGACCAGCTCACGTACGCCATGGGCGGGCGCGTCGCCGAGGAGATCGTGTTCCACGACCCGTCGACGGGCGCCTCGAACGACATCGAGAAGGCCACCGCCACGGCCCGCAAGATGGTCACCGAGTACGGCATGAGCGCCACCGTCGGCGCCGTGAAGCTCGGGCAGTCGCAGGGCGAGGTGTTCCTCGGCCGCGACATGGGCCACCAGCGCGACTACTCGGAGGAGATCGCCGAGCGCGTCGACGCCGAGGTGCGCGCGCTCATCGAGCAGGCGCACGACGAGGCGTGGCAGGTGCTCAACGACAACCGCGACATCCTCGACCGCCTCGCCGAGGCGCTGCTCGAGCACGAGACGCTCGACCACAACCAGATCGCCGAGATCTTCGCGAACGTGAAGAAGCTGCCGCCGCGGCCGCTGTGGCTCTCGAGCGAGAACCGCCCGGTCTCCGACCGCCCGCCGATCCGGTTCCCGCACCAGAAGGCGCCGATCGACCAGGGCGCCGTGGACGGCGGCGTCGACTCGGGCGCCCCGGTCGAGGAGGCCAAGGCGTCGCGCACGCCGAGCACGAAGCCGCGTCCCGCGACGGCCTAGCCGCCGCCGGCGCGTGAGGAGGGTGCCATGACGGGCGTCGACACGGCCCGCGTCGAACGCGCGGTCCGCGAGCTGCTCCTCGCGATCGGCGAGGACCCCGACCGGCCCGGGCTCGAGCGCACGCCGCGTCGCGTCGCCGAGGCGTACGCCGAGTTCTTCAGCGGGGTCGGCGGCGATGCGCAGCGGCACCTCGCCGACTCGGTCCCGACGGGGTCGACGGATGCCGGTGAGCCGGCCGATTCCGACGTCGTCGTGCTCCGCGACCTCGGCTTCCGGTCCATGTGCGAGCACCACCTGCTGCCGTTCACCGGCGTCGCGCACGTGGCCTACCTGCCCGGCGAGAAGATCGTGGGCCTCAGCCGGATCCCGGCTGTCGTCGACACGATCGCGAGCCGCCCGCAGGTGCAGGAGCGCCTGACGGAGCAGATCGCGGACGCGCTCGACGCCGGGCTCCGGCCCCGCGGCGTCCTCGTCGTCCTCGACGCCGAGCACGGCTGCGTCACCGCCCGCGGCGCCCGGCAGGAGCACAGCTCGACGGTCACGGTCGCGAGCCGCGGGGCCCTCGCCGAACCGGCCGCGCGCGCCGAGGTCATCGCGCTCATCGGATCGGGCCGCGGTGACTGAGACGCTCATCATGGGGGTCGTCAACGTCACCCCCGACTCCTTCAGCGACGGCGGGCGCTGGTTCGACGCCGACGCGGCGATCGCGCACGCGCTCGAGCTGGCCGAGGCGGGCGCCGACCTCCTCGACGTCGGCGGGGAGTCCACGCGCCCCGGCGCCGCGCGCGTCGAGCCCGAGGAGGAGCTGCGCCGCGTGGTCCCGGTGATCCGCGAGCTCGCGGGCCGGGGGCTCCGCGTGAGCGTCGACACCATGCGTGCGACCACCGCCGCCGCGGCGGTCGAGGCGGGGGCCGAGATCATCAACGACGTGTCGGCGGGACTCGCCGACGAGGCCATGGCCCGCATCGCCGCCGAGAGCGGCGCCCGGTACGTGGCCATGCACTGGCGCGGCCACTCGGACCGGATGGACGAACTCGCCCGGTACGCCGACGTCGCGGCCGAGGTCCGGGACGAGCTCGCGGCGCGCGTCGACGCGCTCGTCGCCGCGGGCGTCGCGCCCGACCGGCTGATCCTCGACCCGGGCCTCGGGTTCGCCAAGCGGGCCGAGCACAACTGGGAGCTCCTCGCCCGCCTCGACGTCCTGGCCGGGCTCGGGCTGCCGCTGCTCGTCGGCGCCTCGCGGAAGCGGTTCCTCGGCGCGCTGCTCCCGGAGGGCGCGCCGGTCGAGGACCGCGACCTGCCGACCGCCGTGGTGAGCGCCCTGTCCGCGCAGGCCGGCGCGTGGGGCGTGCGCGTGCACGACGTGCGCTCCACGCGCGTCGCGCTCGACGTCGCCCGTGCATGGCAGAGTGGACGACGTGGCTGACTCGCGCGATCGGATCGCAGTGACCGGCATCCGCGTGCGCGCGCACCACGGGGTGTTCGACTTCGAGCGCGAGCAGGGGCAGGAGTTCGTCATCGACGTCTCGGTCGCCGTCGACCTCGCGGCCGCGGCATCCGGCGACGACCTCGCGCGCACCGTGCACTACGGCGAACTCGCGGTGGCGGTCGCGCGGGCCGTCGAGCGCGACCCCGTCGACCTCATCGAGACGGTCGCCGAGCGCGTCGCCGGCGTGGCGCTCGGCTTCGCCGGCGTCGAAGAGGCGACGGTCACCGTCCACAAGCCGCAGGCGCCGATCGAGGTCCCGTTCGACGACGTCGCCGTCACGGTCGTGCGGAGTCGCGCATGAGCCGGGCCGTCGTCGCGTTCGGGGCGAACCTCGGCGACCGCGAGGCGACCATCGGCGCCGCGGTGCGCGAGCTCGCCGACGCGCCGGGCATGCGCCTGGTCGCCGTCTCACCGGTCTACGAGACCCCGGCGGTGAAGCTCGACGGCGTCGACCGCGACGCGCCCCGCTACCTCAACGGCGTGGTCGTCCTCGAGACCGAGCTCGAGCCGCACGCGCTCCTCGACCTGCTGCAGCGCATCGAGCACGAGCACGGCCGCACCCGCGACGAGCGCTGGGGCGACCGCACGCTCGACCTCGACCTCATCGACGTCGACGGCCTCCGGATCGCCGACGAGCGGCTCGAGCTCCCGCATCCCCGCGCCTGGGAGCGCGCGTTCGTCCTGCAGCCGTGGCTCGACGTCGAGCCCGACGCCGAGATCGCCGGGCGCGGGCCCGTCGCCGACCTCCGCGCGGCGGCCACCGACGAGGTGGTGCGGCGGTGAAGCGCACGCACGCCTCGACCCTCGTCGCGTTCGGCTTCGTCGGCCTCGCCGTGGGGTACCTCGTCGAGCTGGCGCTGGTCAGCGCCGGCGCACAGGCCGTCGTCCCGCCGCTGTCGCTCGCGATCACCCTGGTCGGCGTCGGGGCGCTCGTACTGGCCTTCGCCTGGCCGATCCGACAGGCGGTGCGCGGCACCGCCACGCGCCGGATCGATCCCTTCCGGGCCGCGCGCACCGCGGTGCTCGCCAAGGCCAGCAGCATCACCGGGGCGCTCGTGCTGGGCGCCGGCGTCGGCATCACGGCGTTCCTCCTGACGCGCAGCGTCCTGCCCGCGGCATCCACCGTGTGGACGGCCGTGGCGACGGCCGCCGGCGCCGCGCTGCTGCTCGCCGCCGGCCTGGTCGCCGAGCACTTCTGCACCATCCCGCCCGACGAGCCCGATGAGGAGGGCGCCGCGCGTGCCTGACCACGACCAGCCGATGACCGGACCGGCCGCGGCGGACGAGCGTCCTCCGGCGGTGCCAGGGTCGCC
>NZ_LQGY01000048.1 GCF_001620055.1 Agromyces sp. NDB4Y10
CGCGCCGACGCGGCGGTCGCCGGCGAGCGTCCGCTCGGGCTGCAGTTCGAGCTCCGGCGGCGCGTGCTGCGCCGGCCGGGCCAGTTCCAGGGCGCGCGCGACGAGCCGGCGCGCCGGGCGGCATCCGTCGACCGACTCGGCGTGCGCCCCGTCACGCGCGGGTCCCGCGGCGCCTGGATCAAGGCGGGCCTCACGTGGCAGAACATCGCCTACCAGGGCGAGTCGGGCGGGTACGACCCCGCGCAGGCACGCTGGTTCGCCCAGTTCGCGGCGCTCAAGGGGTCGCCCGCAGGCGGTATCCCGACGTGGGGGTCGGAGCTCATCACGGTCGACGAGTACGCGTCGCCGCTGTTCTGGGCGCTCCTGGCCGAAGCGCGGCGGCTCGGCGTGCACCTGGTGGGGGCGGATGCCACGCCCGACGTCCGGCTCGCCGCGGCGGCGTGGGTCGGGCTCGAGGCGACCGTCGACGCCGAGGGGGCGCTCGCCCTCGTGCCGACGGTCGACGTGGACGGTGCGGCCTCGACGGTCGAGCACGCCCGGGCGGTCGGCGAGCACGGCGTGTACCGCTTCGACTTCGACACCGGGGTGATCGAGCTGGCGCCCGTCGCGGGCGGCGCGACCTCGGCGCAGCTCGCGCTGCTCGGCGGCGCCGACGTGCTGCACGTGCCCGCCGTTGACCTCGACGAGTTCCTCCGCGCCCACCACCGGGTGCTCGCGCGCACCCTCCCCATCCGCAGCAGCGACGGCAGCTTCGCGCCGCCGCCCGCCCCGCCGGCCGACCTCGTCCTGACGGCGACGCACGCACCCGCGGGGTCGCTCCGGCTCGCGTGGGCGTGGGACCACGGCGACGGCCGGACGAGCCCGCTCGCGGCATCCGTCGACCCGGTGCGCTTCGACGGTGAGCCGGCCGAGGCGCGCGCCGCCGTGATCGCCGCCGCCGTCGGCGTGCTCGCCGGCTTCGAGGCCGACCGCGACGAGACCGCCGAGCGGGTGCGCGCGGTGCTCGAGCACGCGCGCGACGACGAGGTCGAGCTGCACGACGCCGACGCGGCCGCGTTCGCCGATCGCGTCGTGCCGCGGCTCGAGACGCTCGGCCGCGTTCGGGTCGAGGTGGTCGGCGACCCGCCCGACTACCGCGAGCTCACCGACCGGCCGACGTTCACCGTCACGACGGTCGAGTCCCGCCAGGCCGACTGGTTCGACCTCGGCGTGCTCGTCACCGTCGCCGGCCGGACGGTGCCGTTCATGCCGCTCTTCCGCGCGCTGTCGACGGGCGCGCGGCGGCTGAAGCTCGTCGACAACTCCTACCTGTCGCTGCGGCGCCCCGAGTTCGACGAGCTCAGGGAACTCCTCGACGAGGCCGGCACGCTCGCCGAGTGGGAGACGGGGATGCGCATCCACCGCAGTCGCGCGAGCCTCTGGGCCGACTTCGAAGACCTCGCGGATGCCGCGGAGCCGGCCGTGAGCTGGCGCGCCACCGTCGCCGGGCTCGCCGACGACGCCGCGGTCGAGCCGCTGCCCGAACCCGACGGGCTCGCGCTGCCGCTGCGCCCGTACCAGCTCGACGGGTTCCGCTGGCTGGCCTTCCTCTGGCGGCACCGGCTCGGCGGGATCCTCGCCGACGACATGGGGCTCGGCAAGACCGCGCAGACCCTCGCGCTCGTGGAGCACGCCGTCGAGGCGCAGGGGCGCGGCGCACCGTTCCTCGTCGTCGCGCCGACGTCGGTCGCATCGAACTGGGTCCGCGAGGCCGCGCGCTTCACGCCCGGGCTGCGCGTGGCCTCCGTCACCGCGACCGAAGGCGCCGGGCACCCCACGATCACCGAGGTCGCCGCCGACGCCGACCTCGTGATCACGACGTACGCCGTGCTGCGCCTCGACGCCGACGCGTTCGCGGCGCTCGAGTGGGGCGGCCTCGTGCTCGACGAGGCGCAGTTCGTGAAGAACCCGGCGACGAAGGCGCACGAGGCCGCCCGCGGCATCCGTGCACCGTTCCGCCTCGCGGTCACCGGCACGCCGGTCGAGAACCACCTCGGCGAGCTGTGGGCGATCCTGAACCTCGTCGCGCCGGGGCTGTTCCCGTCCCGGCGCGCGTTCGACGAGCGGTTCCGCCGCCCGATCGAGGAGGACGGCAACGCCGAACGTCGCGACCTGCTCCGCCGCCGCATCCGCCCGCTCATGCTGCGCCGCACCAAGGAGGCCGTCGCGCCCGAGCTGCCCCCCAAGCAGGAGCAGGTGCTCACCGTCGCGCTCGCCCCGCGCCACCGGCGCCTGTACGACGCGACCCTGCAGCGGGAGCGGCAGAAGCTGCTCGACCTGCTCGACGACGACCTCGACCGGCAGCGGTTCATCGTCTACCGGTCGCTCACGCTGCTGCGCATGCTCGCGCTCGACGCGTCGCTCATCGACGAACGGCACACCGGCATGCCGTCGGCGAAGCTCGACGCGCTGTTCGAGCAGCTCGACGACGTGCTCGCCGAGGGGCACCGGGCGCTCGTGTTCAGCCAGTTCACGTCGTTCCTCGGCCGGGTCGCGGGCCGGCTCGAGGCCGAGGGCGTGCCGTACGCGTACCTCGACGGCGCGACGCCGGCCCGCGCCCGCGACGAGGAGGTCGCGCGTTTCCGCTCGGGTGCGGCATCCGTCTTCTGCATCAGCCTCAAGGCCGGCGGATTCGGTCTCAACCTCACCGAGGCCGATTACGTGTTCCTGCTCGACCCGTGGTGGAACCCGGCGAGCGAGCAGCAGGCCGTCGACCGCGCGCACCGCATCGGGCAGGACCGCCGGGTCATGGTCTACCGGCTCGTCGCGGAGGGCACGATCGAGGAGAAGGTCATGGCGTTGAAGGCGCGCAAGGGCGAGCTCGTCGCGTCGGTGCTCGACGGCGATCCGGGGGCGACGGATGCCGCGCTCTCGGCGGCCGACGTGCGCGAACTGCTCGACGGGTGACCCGGGTCAGCGACGGCGGGGCGGGGCGGCGGGGCGGCGGCGCCGGCTCAGGCCTCGACCCACCGGGGGAGCGGGTCGGAGATCCGCGACCACGCGCCCGGCCCCTCGAGGAGCTCGCGGTCGCTCAGCACGCACGCGTCGAGCGCCGCCGTGAGCCCGGCGCGGTGGAGCCTGATGCCCGTGAACACGAGGTCCTGACCGGTGCTCGCGAGCTCCGGCGACGCCTCGTCCGCCGCCAGCGGGTCGAAGGTGATCATCGAGCCGACCTGCTCCCACAGTGCCGCGCGGCCCGGACGCGTCGCGAAGCGGCAGAAGCCCGCCGAGCGGACCAGGGTGCCGTACCGGTGCCCGGAGAGGTCGCCCTCGAGCAGGTGCATCAGTCGCCCCGTGTGGAACGGCCGGGGCTGCTCGTAGCGGAAGGTGCGGACGTCGGGGTCCGTGAACACCGGATCGTGCTCGTCGTTCAGCGCGCGCACCCACCCCGGGCGGTCGCCGTACGGCGTGCGGCCGCGTCGGGTCGCCGGGACGACGACCGTGCTGCCGCGCAGGACGATGCGGGCGGTGGGGTTCAGGTGCGACAGCAGGGCGGTCAACCTGGTCAGCCGGCCGGTCGGCACGCGCTCGTGGTCGACGACGAGGACGAGCTCGGCGAACTCGAGGTGCTGGACCGTGATCGCGGCCTCCGCGACGAGCTCGGGTCCCTCCGGGGCCGCCCGGTCGAGGTAGGTCTGCCGGCCGAGGCGGCTGATGATGCTCGTGGCGTCCACGACGGTGACCACGGTCGCATCGCCCGCGCCGTCGGATGCCGCCCCGATCACGTGGGTCACGTCGACGTCGCCCGGGACGGGGACGACCGCCCGCGCGGCGGGCTGCGTGCCCTCGAGTGCGGCGACCAGGTCGGCGACCTCGGATGCCGCGGACGCATGCCCGGCGATCACCCGCGCGAGCCGCGCGCCGGTCGCGGCGGCGAGCTGCTCGGCGTACGTCTCCCGGGCCGCGGTCTCGGCGCCGAGGACCAGGGTGAGCCCGGCCGACCTGCTGACGAACGAGGAGGGGTCGAAGTGGGGCACGGCGGTTCCATCCAGTACGGTTGTTGAGAATTGTTCTCAACAGTATCGGAGATCCGCATGAAGGTCCGTGCCTCGCTCAAGTCGCTCAAGAACCAGCCGGGTGCCCAGGTCGTCCGGCGCCGTGGTCGCGTCTACGTCATCAACAAGCTGAACCCGCGATTCAAGGGCCGCCAGGGCTGACGGCGGCGCCGGGGGACCGAAGCCCCTGGCCGAGGGGGTCGACGCGACGCAGACTGCGTGCAGACCGACCGCGAGGAGCCGTCATGACCCACGACGTCAGCATCACGACCGTGCCCGAGCGCCACCTGGCCGCCGTGCGCACGAGCACCACCTTCGCCGAGATCCCCACGTTCATGGGATCGGCGTTCGAGCGCGTGGCGGCCCATCTCGGTTCGCTCGGGCTGCTCGGCGACGGGCCCGCCGCGGCGAAGTACGGCGACATGGATCCCGCGACCGGCCGGGTCACGGTGAGCGCCGGGTTCGTCGTGCCGCAGCCGATCGAGGGCGACGGCGCGGTCGTCGCCGACGTGCTGCCCGCCGGCGAGGTCGCGACGACCACCCACCTCGGCCCGTACTCGGCCGTCTCCGAGGCCTACGACGCGATCGCCGCGGCGATGGCGCTGCACGGTCGCGAGCTCGACGAGTCCACGATGTGGGAGGAGTACTGGAGCCCGCCGGGCACGCCCGACGACCAGACCCGCACGGTCGTCTTCTGTCCGCTGCGGCCCGTCGGCTGAGCCCGCGGCATCCGTCACGCCCCGGAGGTGCCGAGCATCCCGCCGAGCAGCCCGCCGAGCCAGAGCCCCGCGAGCGCCGCGAGCGTGCACGACACGACCACGCCGAGCCCGTTCACGACGGCCGCTCGGTAGCGGCGCTCCTGCGCGAGCCGGACGGTCTCGACGCTCGCGGTGCTGAACGTCGTGTAGCCGCCGAAGAGACCGACGCCGAGCGCCGCCGTGACCTCGGGCGCGAGCCATCCGCCCGCCGCGACGCCCGTGGCGATGCCCAGCGCGAACGAGCCCGACAGGTTCACGAGCGCGGTGCCGATCGGGAAGGTGCCCCGGGTGCGGGCCCGCACCAGCCCGTCGAGCAGGAACCGCAGTGCCGCGCCGACCCCGCCGAGCAGGGCCGTCGCCACGAACAGCAGCGGCGTCATGGCGCCGCCCCCGGTGCACCGCCACCGCCGGGCCGGGCGGCGAGCGCCGCGCCGACCGCGATGCCCGCCACGCTCAGCGCCGCACCGAGCACGACCGTGCCGAGCGCGTACGCGATCGCCCACCCCGCGAGTCCGGACACGGCGAGCAGGGCCGTGGCGGTCGCGAGGGCGCTGTAGGTCGTGAACCCGCCGAGCACCCCCGTGCCGACGAGCAGGCGGAGGTCGCGGCGCCGGCCCTCGTCGGGCCCCGACCGCACGAGCACCTCGAGCAGCACGCCGAGCGCGAAGGCGCCCGCGAGGTTGATCGCGAACGTCGTGGCCGGGAATCGCGCGAGGTCGGGCGCGAGGAGCAGCAGGGCCTCCCGGAGCGCGGTGCCGACCGTGCCGCCGGCGGCGACGAGCCCGAGCGAGCGCCACCGGCGATGCGGCGGGGCCGCGGTCACGACTCGGAATCCCAGGGCAGTGACGCGTCGAACCCGACCGGCGCGAGCGGGATGACCACGACCGGCCGGTGCTGGCGGTGCGCGAGGTGCGCCGCGACCGACCCCGTGAAGAGCTCGCGGAGGCTGCCGCGGAGCCCGCCGGAGTGCGTGCCGACGACGATCATCGCGGCGTCGAGCGTGTCGGCGAGCCGGGCGAGCGCGTGCGCCGGGTCGCCCGCGAGCGCGCGCGTCTCCCAGGCGACGCCCGTGGGGTCGAGCAGGCCGCCGAGGCGCGACTCGAGGTCGGGGTCGACGCGGTCGGCACCGGCGGCGCGGCCCGTGGTTCCCGCGGCATCCGCCTCCGGCAGGGGGAGCTCCGGCAGCGCCAGCTCCGGCAGGCGGACGTCCGGCAGGTCGGCCTCCGGCAGGTCGGGGTCGACGGGCGCCGAGCGGATGCTGCCGTCCGGCCGCTCCTCGACGACGTACCGCCCGCGGTCCACCGTCGCGCACACGAGCCGCGCGTCGAGCTGCGCGGCGAGGGCCGCCGCCTGGATCACGACCGCGTCGGGCTGTCCGGGCACGACCCCGACGACCAGGGTCCGGTGCGGTGATGCGCGCATGTGACCTCCGGGGCCAGCCTCCCACAGACGGGCCGCGGTGGGCACGCTCGCAGCGCGCGCCACGCGCGAGAATGGAGCCGTGAAGGATCGTGCGAACTGGCTCGTCGCCCTGCAGTTCCTGTCGATCGGGGTGCTGCTGATCGTGCCGTTCACGGTGCCCGGCGCCCCCCTGTGGAGCGGGCAGCAGTCGGCGGTGCTCGCGGTGCTGCTCATCATGGTGGGCATCGTGCTCGCGGGTGCCGGGGTCGCTGCGCTCGGCCGCGACCTCGTGCCGTGGGTGGCGCCGCGCCCGGGCGCGCGGCTGCGCACGACCGGCGTGTACCGGCTCACGCGCAACCCGATCTACGTGGGCCTGCTGGTCGCCGCCGCGGGCTGGGTGATCTGGTTCGCGCGCATCGACCTCATCGTCGCCTGGGTGGCGCTCGTCGTGGTGCTCGCGGTGAAGGCGCGCATCGAGCAGCACCGGCTGGTCGACGCGTTCGGCGACGAGTACGTCGAATACGCCGATCGCACGCCGCTCATGCTCTGGGCCCGCGGCATCCGCTGACCCCCCGGCAGCGCCGCAGCCCCCACAGGCGCCGCGCCAGCGGAAGCGCCCGGCGCCCGAACCGCAACCCCTGTCGGCCCGCAGCGCCCCGGTCGTACGCTCGGCCCAGGAGGTGGTGTTCGATGGTGAGTTCCACGGATCCGCAGATGGACCCCCAGCAGCAGCCGCGCGGCCGCGAGGAGGGCATCCCGCTCGACCCGGGCTCGGACGGCGAGGAGACCCCGCTCGACGAGGACCTCGACGAGACGGCGCTCGATTCGGCCGAGGCCGACCGGCGCGCCGCGGAGGACGGCACGGTGGGCGAGGCCCACGACCTGCCGAACCCGGGTGCGCCCGACGGCGGTCGGGTGTAGCAGCGGGCGACGGATGCCGCGTCAGGCCGGGTCGACCACGCGATCCGGTGCGCCCGCGGCATCCGTCGACGCGCGCAGCGGCCCGCTCTCGAGCAGCTTCGCGATCGCCCGCAGCGGGATCGGCGCCCAGTCCGGCCGGTTGCGCGTCTCGTAGATGGCCTCGTACACGGCCTTGTCGAGCTCGAACGCCGCGAGCAGGTCGCGGTACCGGGCGAGGTCCATGCCCGAGGCGGCGACGTACCCGTCGATGAAGGCCTGCCGAGCGGATGCCGCCCAGGCGCGGGCCTCCTCGGCCCGTTCCGGGTGGACGAGCTCGGTCGCCCCGGCGACGTAGTCGAACGAGCGGAGCATCCCGGCCACGTCGCGCACCGGGAGGTCGGGGCGTCGACGCTCGTGCATGGGGCGCATCGGCTCGCCCTCGAAGTCGAGGATGAGCCAGCCGCGCCCGGGCGCGAGGATCACCTGCCCGAGGTGCAGGTCGCCGTGGACGCGCTGCAGCTCGGGCCAGGCGCCCGCCTGCGCGCGAGCGTAGAAGGCGTCGATCGCGTCCCGGTGGGGAGCGATGGCGGGCACCTCGTCGACCGCGATGCCGAGCCGCCGCTGCCACGCCGCCGTGACCGCCTCGACGAGGTCGCCCGTCGCGGGCTCGCGCTCGAACAGCTCGCCGAGCGACAGGTGCACCTCGGCGACCGCGACCCCGAGCGCGCGGGCGTCGTCGGCGAAGTCCTGCCCGGCGGCCGCGGCGAGGAGGGCGACGCGCCAGGCGTCCTCGACGCCCGGCAGGAACTCCTGCGCGAACGCGAGATGCCCGCGAGCGCGCCCGTCGGGCTGCCCGGTGTCGTCCCACTCGCCGATCACGTCGCCCACGCTGGCGGGCACGTGCCGCGAGCCCGACGCCGCGAGCGCGGTCTGCAGGGTCACGTCCGGATTGTCGCCGTGGTGGAGCTGGCGGTACACCTTGCAGATCACGGGCGCGGCGCCGTCGGGCCGGTAGACGATCGACGTGTTCGACTGCTCGCCCCCGAGCACGGTCGCGGGCACGCGAGCGCCGCGAGGCGCGGCATCCGTCGCCCCGGAGAAGTGCCCGGCCGCCCACGCGCCGTGCGCGACCGCGCGGCCCTCGCCCACGATGAGCTCGAGGAGCGCGTCGGTGAACGCGGGGTCGTGCGGCCCGTCGTAGAGCGCGGTGCCGTCGTCGAGCCGTGCGACGAGGTGAGCGGATGCCGCCGGCACGGCCGAGCTCCGCTCCACGACGGGGACCTGGTACAGCACGGGCGGTTGCGACGCCTCGTCCATGACCAGCAGCGACCGCACGCGGACGCCCGCCTCGTCGACGGGCAGCTCCCACGACCCGATCTCACGCAGCTGCGGCGTGTGCCCCTTGCCGCCGAACCACCGCTGCTGCGGCATCCACTCGGCGATCGCGGCCACGGCGCTGTCCATGCCTGAACCCTATGGCCGCGGCCATCCCGAGTCGAGGAGCCACGCGTCAGGCCCCGGGGTCGCGCCCGCGGTCGCGTCGGCGCACGCGGGGCGCGTCGAGCCCGACGTGCACGCGCGTGCGTCGCCGCTCGATCACGATGAACAGGCTGCCGAGCAGCCAGAGCGGCACCTGCGTGAGGAACGCGAGGCGGAACGCGTCGAGCGTGTAGCGGTCGGGGGTGCCGGCGCCCTGCGCGTCCATCGCGATGCCGATCAGCAGGATCGCGAGGAGCGCCGCCAGGAACCCGCCGACGTTCGTGATGCCCGTCGCGGTGCTGAGCCGGTGGCGCGGGTTGAACGTGCGCGCGTGGTCGAAGCCGATCATCGACGCGGGGCCGCCGGCGCTCATCGCGAACGCGAGCGCGAACAGCAGCCACAGCGGTGCGGTGCCCGGCCAGGCGATGACGACGAGCCACGCGACGACCTGGATGCCGATGAGCGGCAGCACGAGCAGCCGCGAACGTCGCATCGGGTGGCGGCTCGAGAGCGCGCCGATCACCGGGCCGACGAGGACGCCGAACACGACGTAGACCGTGAAGAGCAGCGACGCCATGCCCGTCGTGAGACCCTGCCCGATCGTGAGGAACGGGAAGCCCCAGAGCAGCACGAACGCGGTGCCCGAGAACGGCGTCGTGAAGTGGGACCAGAACGCCAGCCGCGTGCCGGGGTGCGCCCACGACTCGCGGAACCCCTGGCGGAGGTCGGCGGACGAGCGGACCACGTGGATCGCGCCCGTGACGGTGTCGACCGAGACGTCGGCGACGCGGCCCGGAGGACGGTTGCGGATCACGGCGAACGTCAGGACCGTGAACAGCACCCCGAGCCCCGCGAGCGAGCCGAACGCCACGCTCCAGCTCGTCGCGTGCAGGAGCGCGGCCAGCGGCAGCACCGCGATGATCTGGCCGGACTGGCCGACGAGCCCGGTGAGCTGCACCATGAACGGCGCCTGCCGTTCCGGGAACCAGACCGCGATGACGCGCAGCACGCTCGGAAAGACCGCGGCGTCACCCGCCCCGAGGAGCATGCGCGCGAAGATCGCCCACCCGACGTCCGGCGCGAACGCGAGCAGCAGCTGGCCGATCGCCATGAGCAGCATGCCCGCGGTGATGACCGGGCGCGCGCCGAACCGGTCGAGCAGCAGGCCGACCGGGATCTGCATGCCGCCGTACACGGCGAGCTGGATCACGGCGAACATCGACAGCGTCGACGCGTCGGCGTCGAAGCGGACCGCGGTGTCGACGCCGACGGCCGCGAGCGAGGTGCGGTTCGTGACCGACAGCACGTACGCCGCGACCCCGACGCCCCACACCAGCCAGAGCCGCCACGTGGGGGCTGTGGGGAGGGGGGTCGGGGTCGTCACGTTGCTTCGAGGCTACCCGTCGGCACGAGCACTGACGAACGGATGCCGCGCGGGGTCGCCCGGCCCGACGCGCAGCGGGCTAGAGCTGCTCGGCCTGGGAGGCCGCCGCCTCGCCGGCCGCCTCGATGGACTCCTCCAGGCGGAGGCCGCCGTCGGCGCGGGCGGGACGCCCCTCGGCGTCGGCCTCGAGTTCGGCGTCGACGTCGTACGCCGCCTGCTCGAACTGCGAGTTGTAGAGGCGGTAGTAGGCGCCCTTCGCCGCGATGAGCTCGTCGTGCGTGCCCTGCTCGACGATGTCGCCGTGCTCCATCACGAGGATCAGGTCGGCGTCGCGGATCGTCGAGAGGCGGTGCGCGATCACGAACGAGGTCCGGCCCTGCCGCAGCGCGGCCATGGCGTGCTGCACGAGCAGCTCGGTGCGCGTGTCGACGGAGCTGGTCGCCTCGTCGAGGATGAGCACGCTCGGCTGCGCGACGAACGCCCGGGCGATCGTGATGAGCTGCTTCTCACCGGACGAGACGTTCGACGCGTCCTCGTCGAGCACGGTGTCGTAGCCGTCGGGCAGCGAGTGCACGAACCGATCGACGTACGTCGCTCGCGCGGCGGCGATGATCTCGTCGTCGGTCGCGGTCTCGCGTCCGTAGCGGATGTTGTCGCGGATCGTGCCGCCGAACAGCCACGGATCCTGCAGCACCATGCCGGTTCGGGCTCGCACGTCGCGGCGGGTGAGCTCGGAGATGTCCTGCCCGTCGATGAGGATCCGGCCGCCGTCGAGCTCGTAGAACCGCATGACCAGGTTCACGAGCGTCGTCTTGCCGGCACCCGTGGGGCCGACGATCGCCACCGTCTGCCCGGGTTCGACGCGGAACGACAGGTCGCGGATGAGCGGACGCTCGGGCGTGTAGGAGAACGAGACGTGCTCGAACTCGATCACGCCGCGACCCTCGACGGACGCGGGCGCATCCGCGGCATCCGGCGACTGCTCGTCGGCGTCGAGCAGCTCGAACACGCGCTCGGCCGACGCCGTGCCGGACTGCACGACCGCGGCCATGCCGCCGAGCTGCGCGAGCGGTTGCGTGAACTGCTGCGAGTACTGGATGAACGCCTGCACGTCGCCGAGCCGGAGCTGGCCGCCGGCCACCATGATGCTGCCCAGCACGGCGATGCCGACGTAGGTGAGGTTGCCGATGAACATCATGCCGGGCATGATGACGCCGGCCAGGAACTGCGCCTTGAACGCCGCCTCGTAGAGCTCCTCGTTCTCGGCGCGGAACTTCTCGCTCGCGTCCCGCTCGCGACCGAAGACCTTCACGAGCGCGTGGCCCGAGAACGACTCCTCGACACGAGCGTTGAGCCGGCCGACCTTCTTCCACTGGATGCCGAACGCGGCCTGCGACTTCGGCCCGATGATGCCGAAGATCACCGCCATGAGCGGCAGTGCGACCAGCGCGACCAGGGTGAGCTGCCACGAGATCGAGAACATCATCACGAGCACGCCGATGACCGTGAGGATGCTCGTCAGCGCGCTCGAGAGCGACTGCTGCATGGTCTGGGTGATGTTGTCGATGTCGTTGGTGACTCGCGAGATGAGCTCGCCGCGCTGCGTGCGGTCGAAGTAGCTGAGGGGCAGTCGGTGGATCTTCGACTCGACCTGCTCGCGCAGGCCGTACATCGCACGGACCATGATCACGTTGATGACGTAGCCCTGGATCCAGGAGAGGACCGAGGCCACGACATACAGGAGGAGCACGATGATCACGAGCTGGCTGAGGCGGACGAAGTCGATGCCCTCGCCCGGGGTCAGCGTCGCTGCGGAGACGATGTTCGCGAGGTCGTCCTGGCCGTCGGCGCGCAGCTGCTGGACGACCTGCTCCTGGGTGACGCCCGCCGGGAGCTGCAGCGAGATGAAGCCCTCGAAGATGACGTTCGTCGCCTCGCCGAGCACGCGCGGGGCGATGACGGTGAGCACGACGGCGATCGCGCCGAGCACCGACACGAACGCGAACGACCACTTCCACGGGGCGAGCAGTCCGATCATGCGTCGGAAGCTCCGGCCGAAGTCCTGCGCCTTGCCGGGCGCGATGGCGTTCCAGTCCCCGGAGTTGACGCGGGCCTCCTCGGCGAGCTGCTGCTCCTCGAGCTCCTCGGCGGTGAGCTCCCGACCGTTCACGTCGGCGCTCATGCCTGGGCCTCCACTCCGAGCTGGGATTCGACGATCTCGCGGTACGTCTGGCACGTCTCGACGAGCTCGTCGTGCCGGCCGACGCCGACGACCCGGCCGTCCTCGAGCACCACGATGCGGTCGGCGTCGGTGATGGTGGAGACGCGCTGGGCGACGACCACCTTGGTCACCTCGGGCAGTTCACGCCACAACGCCTGCCTGAGTCTCGCGTCGGTCGTGAGGTCGAGGGCGGAGAACGAGTCGTCGAAGACGAGGATCCGGGGCCGGTGCACGATGGCACGGGCGATCGCGAGCCGCTGCCTCTGCCCGCCGGAGACGTTCGTGCCGCCCTGCGAGATGCGGGCGTCGAGGCCGCCCTCCATCTCGGCCACGAAATCACGGCCCTGCGCGATCTCGAGGGCGTGCCAGAGGTCGGCGTCGGTCGCCTCCTCACGGCCGAACCGCAGGTTGGAGGCCACGGTGCCGGCGAACAGGAACGGCCGCTGGGGCACGAGCCCGATGGTCTTCCACAGTTCGTCGAGGTCGGCCTCGCGCACGTCGACCCCATTCACGAGCACCGCGCCGCCGGTGACGTCGAAGAGCCGGGGGATGAGCGAGACGAGCGTGGTCTTGCCGGCGCCGGTCGAGCCGACGATCGCGACGGTCTCGCCCGGGTCGGCACGGAAGGTCACGCCCTCGAGTACGCCGTGCTCAGCGCCCGGGTACTGGAAGGCGGCGTCGCGGAACTCGACGGTGCCCGGTGCGGGGAAGTCGCCGACGGGCTGCTCGGGGCGAGTGAGCGTCGACTCGCTCGCGAGCACCTCGCCGATGCGCTCGGCCGAGACCGCCGCCCGGGGGATCATGATCGTCGTGAACGCGGCCATCAGCACGCCGCTCAGGATGATGCCGACGTACTGCATGAACGCGAAGAGGGTGCCGACCTGGACCTGGCCCGCGTCGACCTCGATGGCACCGAACCAGATGACCCCGACCACGGTGACGTTGAGCACGAGCATGAACAGCGGAAACAGCGTGATGAAGAGCGTGCCGACGCGACGGCCCACGTCCATGATGTCGTGGTTGGCGACGCTGAACCGCTGCTCCTCGATGGGCTCGCGGACGAACGCGCGCACCACCCGGATGCCGGTGAGCTGCTCGCGCAGGACGCGGTTGACCGCATCGAGGCGCACCTGGAAGGTGCGGAACAGCGGCACCATGCGACTGATGACGAGCGTCGCCACCACGAGGATCGTGATCACCGCCGCCCAGATGAGCCAACTGAGGCCCGCATCCTGCTGCAGTGCCATGAAGATGCCGAAGCCCGCCATGAGCGGCGCGCTCACGAGCATGGTGCCGCCGGTCATCGCGAGCATCTGCACCTGCTGCACGTCGTTGGTGTTGCGCGTGATGAGCGAGCCGGGCCCGAAGTGCGAGACCTCCCGCTCCGAGAACGCGCTGACCTTGTCGAAGACGTCGTTGCGGATGTCGCGACCGACGCGCATCGCCGCCTTGGCGGCGAAGTAGGTGGCGATGATCGCCGCGACGATCTGACCGAGCGAGATCGCGAGCATCAGCCCGCCGGTCGACGAGATGAAGGCGGTGTCGCCCTTGGCGATGCCGTCGTCGATGATCGCGGCGTTGAGCCGCGGAAGCGTCAACGTCGCCGCGACGGACAGGATCTGGAACAGCAGGACGCCGACGATGAGCCACGTGTAGGGCTTGAGGTAGCGGAGGAGGAGACGGCCGAGCACGTGCTGAGCCAACCACCGCCCGCCGACATCGGCAAGCGAGGGGCCTCAGCCCTCAGCGAACGTCGCCCCGCGGCATCCGCGGACATGACGATGGGGCGCGCACCCCCGCGGTACGCGCCCCATCCGCTTCATGTCCGGTCAGGAACGGAAGGCATCCTTCACGTTCTCGCCGGCCTGCTTGAGGTTGGCCTTGGTCTGGTCACCGCGGCCTTCGGCTTCGAGGCGCTCGTTGTCGGTCGCCTTGCCGGCGGCCTCCTTGGCCTTGCCTCCGAGCTCCTCGGCCTTGTTTCCGACCTTGTCGCCTTCACCCATCGAGGTCCCCCTCTCGATCCCTTGCGTCGCACCGTGGATGCGACGTGACCCCAACGCTAGGCGGCCGGATCGACCCGCGACAGGCCCTTGCCAGCCGAGAACCGCTCTGCTAACCGTCCGCCGGACGACGACGTTCAGCGCCGCTGCTCGGGTCGCGCCGGCGCGACGATGGTGGAGGGCCGCCCGTCGGCGTCCGGCGCGGCGCCGAGTCCGAGCACCTGGCAGCGTTCGAGCCCGTGGCGGGCCCAGAGCGCGGCGGTCCAGGCGCACAGCGCGGCGTCGAGCAGGTCCTCGCGGTGCTTGTACGGGCGGTCGGCGAGTGGCGAGCGCTCGTCGACGAGGGCGGCCGTGACCGGGTGCGACCGCAGGTCGAGGGGCGGGTCGGCGGTGGCGAGGCGCGTCATCCGCTCGATGAGGTCGTCGCATTCGCGGGCCCGGAACGCCCGGCGCTCGGCGGCGGGCAGGGCAGCGTTCGGGCGCTTGTAGCGCGGCCGTTCGCGGTCGTACCCGAGTTCGGCCGCGCCGACCAGGGTCGTGTAGGGGTAGCACTCGAACGCCGACACCGCGGCGGCGCCCGGCGGCTCGAGCCCGCTCACCACCGCGAATCCCGCGACGGATGCCTCGAGCCGGCGTCGCAGCGCCACGCCGGCGAGCCAGCGCGTGCCGAGGTTGGTCGGGTTGGCGGCGACCTTCCACCGGCCGTACCGCTGCCCGACCTCGCGTTCGGATTCGCGGATGCCGCGGTCGTTCGCGACCACGAGCGGCGCGTCGATCGCGACGACGTCGCCCGGCGACATCCGCTCGGCGAGCCAGGCCGCGACCGCCTCGACGCCGCGCGCCCAGCCCGCGTCGAGCACGGTGCCGTCGGCGCCGAGCCGCACCAGACCGGTCTCGTTCGGCGGACGGGCGGGCGTGCCCTCGCCCCACGCGAGGTCGACGCCGAAGCAGGTCCGCATCCTGGGAGCGTACGACGCCGCTCGCCCGGCCGGTTCCGCGAGTGCGCCCGAACGCGACGAGTGCGCGCGCGTGCACCCGCACACTCGTCGCAATTCCGCGCACTCGGCGGGAGGTCAGGTGCGAGTGAGCTCGCGCGAGCGCCGGAACACCGGCTCGGCCTCGGCGAGTTCCTCGTCGGTCGCGATCCGGAAGGCCCCGGCGGGTGCGGCCTCGACCTCGTGGCGCCCCTGGCCGCGCGTGGCGACCAGCGAGGCGACGATCGAGACGGTGATGATGACCGCCACCACCGCGAGCGACACCGTCGTCGGGATGTAGAACACGTCGAGCAGCGCCATCTTGGTGCCCACCCAGACCAGCACCAGCGCGAGGCCGAGCTTCAGGAACTTGAAGCGGTGGATGAGGTCGGCGAGCAGGAAGTACATCGCGCGCAGTCCGAGGATCGCGAACGCGTTCGCCGTGAACACGAGGAACGGCTCGGTCGTGACGGCGAAGATCGCGGGGATCGAGTCGACGGCGAAGATGATGTCGGTGACCTCGACGAGCACGAGCACGGCCAGCAGCGGCGTCGCGACGAGCACGCCCGCGCGACGGATCAGGAACCGCTGCCCGTAGTACGCGTCGGTGGTCGGCACGAAGCGCCGGAACAGCTTCAGCGTGCGCGACCGCTCGGGGTGCACGTGCTCGTTGCGCGTGACGAGCATCCGGATGCCGGTGAAGATCAGGAACGCGGCGAAGACGTAGAGGATCCACGAGAAGTTCTCGATGAGCGCGGCGCCGGCGGCGATGAAGATGCCGCGGAAGACGAGCGCGCCGAGCACGCCGAGGAACAGCACGCGGTGCTGGTACTCGCGCGGCACGGCGAACGAGGCGAAGATGATCGCCCACACGAACACGTTGTCGACGGCGAGCGACTTCTCGATCAGGTACCCGGCGAAGTACTGCTGGCCGGCCTCGGCGCCCCAGGAGTTCCAGACGATGATGCCGAAGGTGATGCCCGAGAGCACCCAGACGATCGACCAGCCGAGCGCCTCGCGGACGCCGATCACGTGGGCGCGGCGATGGGCGAACAGGTCGATCGCGAGCATCGCGATGATGGCCGCCAGCACGGCGAGCCAGGCGTACAGGGGGACGTCCACGGTCTCCTCCAGTTGTCAGGTGTGGCAACCGGAGGTCTCGTCCGAGCGTCGCGCGCCGCCCGGCCGGAGCCGGGGCCGTGCGGCCCGGGTGCGCCGGAGCCCGGTGGCGGACTCGGAGTGACGACGCACCCTGCGGGGACTACTCCCCTCCGAGAACATGGAAACACATGAAGGCGACTTCATGCATCCTGATCGGGTCCGGTTGCGACATCCTCACAGCGTTCTCGAAGGCGCGCGGGCGGATGCCGCGTCAGAGCGGCCGCGTGAACACCACCCGGTGCTCGCCCGGGCCGTCGTAGTCGCGCCAGGCGAGCACGCTCTCGATCTCGGTGTCGCCGGTGGGCTCGAAGCCCATGGCGCGGTGGAACCGCTGCGACGCCGCGTTGCCGGGGCCGGTGATCGCGCCGACGCGGTGGCATCCGCTCGCCCGCATCGCCGCGAAGAAGCGCTCGTAGAGCGTGCGGGCGAGCCCCGTCGCGCGCAGGTCGGGCCGCACCCCGACGAAGTGGATGTAGGCGACCCCCGGCTGGGACGCCGAGCGGAAGCCGATGAGGAACGCCGCGAGGTCGCCGTCGCCGTCCTCGACGACCGTCGAGGTGTCCGCGAAGTGCTGCAGGAAGAGGCGGGGCAGGAGCAGGCCGAGGTTCGCGGTGCCGGGCAGGGCCCACCACTCGGGGATGACGCCGACCACGCGCGCATGGTCGCGCTCATCCGGGCGGCGGAAGCGCAGCCCCGGGTGGGCGGGGTCGGGCTCGAGGCTCGGGCTGCCGAGGGCGGTCATGCCACCATGCTGGCGCAGGATGTCGCGGACGGGGGAGTGCACCTCATCCGCCGGCGGCGGGTGCGGTGCTCCACAGGAGTCCGGGCCGGGTCGCGGGTGCGCGGCCCGCGGCGGCGCGACGCGCGAGCTCGACCGCGCCGTCGAGCGGGGCCCCGCGGGACGGCCGGAGGTCGGCGTCGGGC
>NZ_LQGY01000049.1 GCF_001620055.1 Agromyces sp. NDB4Y10
CCACGCCCCCGTCGGTCGATGCGCTCCCGCCGATCGCGAGCAGCAGCCGCGCGGCGCCCGCGTCGAGCGCCGCGGCGATCGCCTGGCCGAAGCCGAACGTGTGCGCGTCGAGCGGTCGCAGCCGGTCGAGCAGCGTGATGCCGCTCGTGAGCGCGAGTTCGACGACGGCGGTGCCGTCGGGCAGACGCAGCCACGCGGCATCCGTCGGGCGGTCGTCGGGCCCGCGGACCGTGACGGGCACCCGCTCGGCACCCGGCACGGCCGTGGCGAACGCGTCGAGCGTGCCCTCGCCGCCGTCCGCCATGGGCTTCGCGACGAGCTCGTCGGCGGGCGACACCGTGCGCCAGCCGCGTGCGAGCGCCCGCGCGGCATCGGTCGCGGTCGCGGTGCCCTTGAACGAGTCGGGGGCGAGCACGACCCGCCGCGGGGCGCTCACGCCGGCGACACGCCCGTCCACCCGCCCGTCGGCGCCGGCACGTGCGAGAGCCAGTCGAGCGCCCGGGCGAGGAGCGCGCGGTGCTCCGCGGAGTCGTACGACCGGGTGTCGTGGCCGAGCGCGTCGTACACGAGGCGGGACCGCCCGAACTCGCGCGCCCACACCAGCGGGTAGCGGAACCCGCCCTCCTCGTGCTCGGCGATCGGCTCGATGACGTCGTGCAGGCGGAGACCGGCGTAGCGCTCGTCCTCGAGGGTGAAGTCCTCGAGCCCCTCGCGGATCGGGTGGTTGCCGATGAGGTGCACGCGCGCCTCGCCGAACGGCGGATGCCACGACACGTCGTCCTCCCACCGACCGCCGAGCGCGCGGTGGAACGTCGGGTGGTCGCGAAGGCTCGACGCCGCCGAGTGCACGGCGAGGATGCCGATGCCGCGATCGACCGCGGCCGCGAGCGCGGTGTCGTCGACGGCGGCACCGTCGGACGCCGCGGCGTCGACCCCGTCCGGCAGGGGGCTGTCGGGGTCGCCCGCGTTGACCACGAGCAGGCGCACGTCGTCGCCGAGCGTCGCGAGCGCGGCATCCACGTCGTCGCGCACCTCGACGTCGAACCCCGCCTCGCCGACGATGGCCGCGAGCCGCTCGGTGGTGTCGGGGTACGGATGCCACGGGTCGGCGTACCGCCCGCTGCCGCTCAGGATGATCGCGCGCATGGGAGCTCCCTCGGTCGGCGAGTCGACGGTGGCCGGACTCACGCGGCGGGCTCCTCGATGAGGGTGAGCAGGTTGCCGTCGGGATCGACGAGGTGCCCGGCGCGCAGGCCCCAGTCCTGGCGACGCACCTCGTGCAGTCGCGGGAAGCCCTGCTCGGCGACGGCCACGCCGGACGCCGCGATCGCGTCGGCGAGCTCGTCGACGTCGGCGACCCGGATCGTGCAGCGGCTGGCGCTCTCGGCCGGGTCGAGCTCCGGGAACGGGAAGAACTCGAGCTGGAGCTCGCCGCGGCGGAGGATCAGCCAGCCCTCGTCGCGGAAGCGCCGCTCGAATCCGAATCCGGCGTAGAACGCCTCGGTCGCGTCGAGGTCGCGCGACGGCAGGTTGGGCAGGGCTCGATCACGCACCGCGGTGTGGGTCATGAGACGCATTGTGCCCGTGATCGGGCCCCGCGGCCACCGTCCGGCGCCGGAATCACGCCCGCGCTCGCAGGACCGCGTCGAGGTGGCGCAGGAGCTCGCCCACGCGGCCGCCGCCGCCGGGAGCCGGCGGGTACCGGCGGAGCACGTCGACGACCGCGTCGGGCACGTCCGGGAGCTCCTCGTCGAGGAATGCCTCGCCGACCCCTCGGACGTCGTCGGCCTCGAGCTCGACGGCCCGCGCCGCGCGAGCGGCGGATCCGAGGATGTGCTTGACCTGGTCGGCGTGCGCGAGCGGATGCAGGAAGGCCGCACCGGCGGCGGCACTCGCGGCGTGGGCGGCCTCGGCGGCGACGGGCGAGTCCACCGACTGCGTCGCCCGGTAGGCGCCCCAGGCGCTCGTGCGCAGGGCGTTGGTCCGCGCGCCGCCCTCGGCGAAGGCCCAGGCGGCGTCGATGGCCTCGCGCGGGCGGGCATCGTCCGGCGCGTCGCGTTCGAAGAAGGGCAGCACCTCGCTCGCGCACCGCGCCGCGAAGCGCGCGACCTCGCGGAGGTCGTCGTCACTGAGGTCGATCGCATACGAGTCCCTCATGGCACCATCCTGCACCGCGGACATCGGGATCGGCTGGGCGGTGCGGCGCGGGGAACGAGACGGCCGCGCGCATTGGTCAGCCGTCGCTGTATAGTCACCGTGTGCTGACGATCGCGACCCGACTCGACGTGATGAACCGGCTCGGCCGGGCCATGGCCGACCCGACCCGTTCGAGGATCCTGCTCGCCCTCCTCGACGGTCCGAGCCATCCGGCCGTGCTCGCGCGCGAGCTCGACTTAACGAGGTCCAACGTGTCGAACCACCTCGCCTGCCTCCGCGACTGCGGCATCGTCGTCGCCGAGCCCGAGGGCCGGCGCACCCGCTACGAGATCGCCGACCCGCACCTCGCGGGCGCACTCACCGCACTGCTCGACGTCACGCTCGCCGTCGACGAGAGCGCGCCGTGCCTCGACCCGGCGTGCACGGTCCCCGGATGCTGCGACGCGGAGCTCGCGCGATGACCGCGGCGCCGACCGAGGAGCGCCGCGCGACGCTGCACCGCCGCGTCCGGCTCATCGTGGCGTTCACGATCACCTACAACGTGATCGAGGGCGTCATCGCGGTGTCGGCCGGCGCCGCGGCATCCTCGGCGGCCCTCATCGGGTTCGGGCTCGACTCGTTCATCGAGGTGCTCTCGGCCGTGGCGGTGGCGTGGCAGTTCACGCGGCGCGACCCGGAGCGTTGGGAGAGGCCGACGGTCCGGGCGATCGGGATCGCGTTCTTCGCCCTCGCCGCGTACGTGACGATCGACGCCGTCCTCGCCCTGGCCGGCGTCGAGCCGGTCGACCACAGCCCGCTCGGCATCGCGATCGCGGTCGCGAGCCTCGTGGTGATGCCGGTGCTCGCCTGGTTCCAGTTCCGCACGGGTCGCGAGCTCGGGTCGGCCAGCGTGCAGGCGGATGCCAGGCAGCTCCTGCTGTGCCTCTACCTCTCCGGCACCGTGCTGATCGGCCTCCTGCTCAACTCGCTCCTCGGCTGGTGGTGGGCCGACTCGGTCGCCGCGCTCGTCGTCGCGGCGCTCGCCGTGCGCGAGGGCGTCGAGGCGTGGCGCGGTGACGTGGAATCGCCGTTCGAGCTGTTCGAGGAGCTCGAGGAACTCGAGGCGGAGCGGGAGCGGTCGCGGGAGGACCGGGCCGACGTCGGCTGACGCCGCAGCGAGCGGCGGTCAGCGCGACGTTCCTCCCCGCCACCTCGCGACGACCGCCTGCGCCGGGCCGGTGAGCACCATGACGAGCAACGGCGAATAGCCCAGCACCGGGAACGCGAGCGCCAGCAGCAGGGCGACCGCGAACAGCCCGGCGGTGATGACCTCCGCGGCGATGCCCGCGGCCATCATCGACGGCGGGATCCGATGCAGCTCGGGATGGGCGCGCAGGAAGAGGCGAACGAGGAGCGAGCAGAGGCTCAACGCGATCATGCTGCCGATGTAGACGATCTTCGCGAGCGCGTCGTCGTCGTCCATCTGCCCGGAGATCGCCGTCGCGACCGGAAGCCAGACGATTGCGAGCAGCCACGGCATCGTCACCCACAGCAGTCCCGGCGAGGCGGCGTCGACACGCGCGAAGAGCCGGTGGTGGTAGATCCAGAACACCGCGATGAGCGCGAAGCTCACCACGAAGCCGAGCAACTGCGACCGATGCTCGGCGAACCAGTGGGCCGTGTCGCCGTCGCCGCGTGCGGCCTCCCCCACGCTCTCGAGGAGCGGGAGGATGAGGAGCGTCATCGCGATGGCGACGACGGCGTCGATGAAGGCGCGCAGGCGCCCGATGTCGACCGACGTGCGCCACTCGTCGGCCCGTGCGCGCCCACCCTCGCTCACGCGTCCCATGCTAGGGCGGCGCCTCCCGGCGGGACCATCGACCCAACGGTGCGGCGGAACCCGGTCGAGACTCGGCGCATGCCCTCCCCACGCAGCGTCGCGCCGACCGTCCTCGCCCCGATCGCCGTCACCGCGCTGGCGCTGCAGTGGTTCGGCCGGACCTACGGGTCGACGGCGGCCGAGCGACACGCGCGGCTTCCTGGCGACGAGGTGGTCGCGCATCCGCAGATCGTGGCGACGCACGCCGCGACGCTGCCCGCTCCGCCCGAGCGGATCTGGCCCTGGCTCGTCCAGGTCGGCTGGCACCGCGGCGGGTGGTACACGCCGCGCTGGGTCGACGCGCTGCTCTTCCCCGACAACTGGCCGAGCGCGAGCCGCATCCACGACGAGTTCCAGGCGCTCGAGGTGGGCGACGTGATCCCCGACGGCGCGCCCGAGACCATGTGCGGCTTCACGGTGCGCGAGGTCGTGGCCGCCGAGCGGCTGGTCCTCGAGTCGACGACCCACCTTCCGCTGTCGTGGCGGCAGCGCGACCTCGCCCGCCTGCACTGGACGTGGAGCTTCCGCCTGACGCCGGTGGACGGCGGCCGGGCGACCCGGCTCGTGTTCCGGTGGCGGGCGCGCACCGCGCCGTGGTGGCTCACCGTCGGGGCGCACCTGGTGATCGTCCCGGCGGACTTCATCATGTCGAGGGGGATGCTGCGGGGGCTGCGCGACCGCGTCCGCGAGACGCCCTCGTCCTGGGCCTAGTCGGCGCCGGCACCGGGTCGGGCCGGCCGGATGCCGCCGCCTCACCGGGCGCGGCGTACGCTTTCCGTGCGGGCAACGGATGCCGCCGCATCCGCTCGACCACGGAGGAACCATGACCCACACCGCCGCGTCCACCGAGTGCGCCTGAGTGGGCGTCGCCACCTACCTCACCGCGGCGACCCCGCCCCGGCTCGCCGTCGGCGGGATCACCGTCGCGATCCCCGTGCTCGCGGTCGACCAGCTCGGCGACGTCGCGCTCGGCGGGCTGCTCGCCGCGGCCGCGCTCGGCCCGTCGATCGTCGCCGCACCCGTCGCCGGGGCGATGCTCGACCGCAGCCGCCGACCCGGAGTGCTGCTGGCGGCCGCCGGGCTCGTGATCGCGACCGCCTACGCGATCGCCGCGTTCCTCGGACCCGTTCCCGCCTGGGCGGTGGCGATCGCGCTGCTCGTCGCCGGTGCGGCGACGCCCTTCGTGTTCGGCGGGCTGTCGAGCTTCGTGACCGAGCGGATCCCCGACGAGCGGCGCGCGTATGCGATCGACGCGCTCGCCTACAACCTCGGGGCCGTGGCCGGGCCCGCTGCGGTCGCGGCGGCCGCCGCGCTCGGATCGGCGCGCGTGGCGACCCTGCTCATGGCCGCGGCGGCGCTGCTCGGTGCGCTCGGCACCATCCCACTGCGCCTGCGCCCGGTCGCGAGCGACCACGACCGCGGGTCGATGCTCGGCACGATCGCCGCCGGCTTCCGGCACATCGCCACGCACCGCCCGCTCGCGATCATCACCGCGAGCGGCACGCTCAGCCAGTTCGGCTCGGGCGGCCTCGCCATCGCCGCGGTCGCGCTGGCGGTCGCGCGCACGGGCGATGCCGCGGAGGGCGCGATCATCGTCACCGCCTTCGCCGTCGGCGGCCTCCTCGGGGCGCTCTGGAACTCCGCGCGGCCGAGCCGCATGCGACCGGAGGTCGAGATGGGCCTCGGCTTCGCGGCGACCGGCGCGTTCACCGTCATCGCCGCGGCCGACCTCGGCCCGTGGTGGGCGGTGTTCGCGATCGGGGTCTCCGGCGTGTTCACCGCCGGCAGCGCCGCGGCGATGCTGCTCATCCGCAAGCAGCAGAGCCCGCCCGCACTCCGGTCGCAGGTGTTCACCGTCGGCGCGGGCCTGCGCGCGGCCGCCGCCGCCGCGGGCGCCGGCGCGGCGACCGATGCCGCCGCCGTCTGGGCGGCGCTTCTG
>NZ_LQGY01000050.1 GCF_001620055.1 Agromyces sp. NDB4Y10
AAATCAAATTGTCCATCAATCAAAGGAAACCCGTCCCCCCACCGAAGCAGGAGAACACGGGGTTCAAAAAATTGGCATTGAACATAGTGCACGCTGTTGAGTTCTCAAGGAACGGACGCACCCGGGTCACGGTCGCTCGACGCGGACCGATCAGCCGGGGCTGTTCTGTTCTCCATCCGGTGATCCACTGGGGACCGTTCCGGACGCTTCGAACCCGGACGATCGAGTCGTCATCAGGTTCGGGATTGTTCGTGCCGCTTGAGGAGGAGAAGCTCTCTCGCTTCTCTCGCTCCTGTGGGGCAACGAATGAATACTTTACGTATCTCCCGGGGCTGCTGCAACTCGGCCCTGCATCCCGGGCGTGTCGCCCGTCATTCCGCCCATTCCGGGGCATCCGAGCCCCACGCATGCGGTGGGCTCCCCCACTCCATCGGCCCCGCCGGGGAGGCGATCGCGGGCACCGCGATCCGCTGGGTGCCGGCCGGCCCAGCGAGGTCGACGGCGAGGGCCTCGCGGGCGGCGTCGTCGAGTGACCGCGGGCCGGCCGAGTCGGTCCGTCGCGGAAGGCGCAGCAGCTCGGCCGCGGTCCGGCGGAGCGAGAGTCGCGCGAGGAGGCTGCCGCCCTCGAGCCGGCGGCGGTCGAGCAGCGAGCAGATCGCCGCGGCGAGCAGGTACCCGGACGCGTGGTCCAGTGCCTGGGCGGGCAGGGAGCCGGGGGCGCCGTCCGTGCCCTCGATCAGGGCGATGCCGCTCGCCGCCTGGACCAGGCTGTCGAACCCGCCTCGGCGTGCCGCGTCGCCCTCGTGACCCCAGGCCGAGAGCTGTCCGACCACGAGACCCGGATGGCGCGCGGCGAGGCTCGCCGGGTCGAGGCCGATCCCGGCCAAGGAGTTCGGCCGGTACCCGAGCACGACCACGTCGGCTCCGGCGACGAGTGCGTCGAGTCGCGCCGCGCCGTCGGCCGTGCGCGCGTCGAGGAGCGCCGTCCGCTTGCCGGGCCCGCCCTCGAGGTGCTGCCAGCCGAGCTCGGCGGGCTCGGGCGGGTCGATGCGGAGCACCTGGGCACCGAGCAGCGCGAGCGTGCGCGTCGCGACCGGTCCCGCGATCACGCGCGTGAGGTCGAGGACCCGGATCCCCGCGAGGGGCAGCGGGCCGGCCTCCGATCCGGTCGGTGGCCGAACGGGCGCGTCGCCGAGCTGGACGAGCTCGATCAGCGGCCCGGACGCCAGGCGCGCGTCCGCGGCCGGATCCTCGGGCTCGACGACGACGCACATGCCGCCCGCCTCGGTCACCTCGGCGGCGAGCTCGCGGGCCCCGCGCTCGGCGACGGCCGCGTCGACCAGCGCCGGCACCGCGGCATCCGCGTTCGACAACCCGAGGACGCGGCGCAGTGCGGCCGCATGGTGCGGGTAGTTGCCATGCGTGCGCACCCAGCCGTCGCGCGCACGTCGGAACCCGGAGAGCGGTGACCAGACTTCGGGCGCGACGCCGTCGAACCGCGCCACCCGCTCGCTCTGGAAGGCGCCGGCGATCCGGTCCCCGTCGAGCCGGATGGATCCCGGCGTGGCGGCGTGCGCCCATCCGGCGAGACTGGCGGCGGCGGCGGAGGCCACGGCGAGGGCCGACACGTCGAGCCGCGCGGGGAGCGGCGCGTCGGGCAAGGGCGCGAGCAGCGCCAGTTCGCCCTCGTCGCGGCCGAGCTCGGACCACACCCGTGCGAGAAGGCGATCGGCGGCTTCTCGCGTCATGGCCGCCTACCGGACGAAGACGCCCGCGAGGGTCTTCTTGCCGCGACGGAGCACCGCCATGCCGCCGGACGCGACGCGGTCGGCGATGGTGGCGGCATCGTCGTCGATGCGCGCGTTGTCGAGCGAGACGCCGCCCTGCGCGATCGCGCGCCGGCCCTCGCTGAGGCTCGACACGAGCCCGGTGTCGACGAGGAGCTGCGCGACGGAGGCGCCGGGCTCGGCCTCGACGTGCGGCAACTCCCGGAGCGCGGCCTCGAGCGTGTCGCGGTCGAGCGCAGCGAGATCGCCCTGGCCGAACAGCGCCTGGGACGCGGCGACCACGGCCGCCGTGGCATCCGCCCCATGCACGAGCGTCGTCACCTCGTGCGCGAGCACGCGCTGGGCCTCGCGACGGAACGGCTCAGTCGCGACCTTCTCTGCGAGTTCCTCGATGCGTTCGCGCGTGAGGAACGTGAACACCTTGAGCCGCGAGATCACGTCGGCGTCGTCGGTGTTGAGCCAGAACTGGTAGAAGCGGTAGGGGCTGCACATGTCGGCGTCGAGCCAGATGGCGTTGCCCTCGCTCTTGCCGAACTTGGTGCCGTCGGAGTTCGTGATGAGCGGCGTGCCGATGGCGTGGACGTGGACGCCCTCGACGCGATGGATCAGGTCGGTGCCGCTCGTGAGGTTGCCCCACTGGTCGCTCCCGCCCGTCTGCAGCACGCAGCCGTACTGGCGGTAGAGCTCGAGGAAGTCGTAGCCCTGGAGGATCTGGTAGCTGAACTCCGTGTAGCTGATGCCCGCCTCGGAGTTGAGGCGCGAGGCGACGGCATCCTTCTTCAGCATCGTGCCGACGCGGTAGTGCTTGCCGATGTCGCGGAGGAAGTCGATCGCGGAGAGGTCGGCGGTCCAGTCCAGGTTGTTCACCATGCGGACCGCATTCTCTCCCTCCGCCGAGAGGAACCGGCTCACCTGCGCCCGGAGCCGTTCGACCCACTCGGCCACGGTCTCCTTGGTGTTGAGCGTGCGCTCGGCCGTGGGACGCGGATCGCCGATGAGTCCCGTGGAGCCGCCGACGAGGCCGAGCGGCTTGTGCCCCGCGAGCTGGAGGCGTCGGAGCGTCAGGATCTGCACCAGGTTGCCGAGGTGCAGGCTGGGCGCGGTCGGGTCGAAGCCGCAGTAGTAGGTGATCGGGTCGCCGGCCAGCAGCTCCTTGAGCGCCGCCTCGTCGGTGGACACGTGGACCAGTCCGCGCCAGCGCAGCTCCTCCCACACATCGTCGAACGTCGGGTCGTTCTGCTGCTCGGCGAGGATGGCGGGGTCGGACACGACTGCAAGGGTAGCAGCGCGGCTCTCTTCGCCCACGAAGGCCCTGGGCTTCACTCCGCGCGGTGAAGTCTGCATCCTTGATCGGATCCGTTGAAGTCTGCTACCTTCGGTGGAGGAGGTGTCATGTTCGTCATCACCGCAGACCAGATCGGCAGCCGAGCCGACATCGACCGCTCGGCGGCGATGCAGGAGGAGCTCCAGGCCGAATACGGCGACCGCCTCGCCCTCCCCGTCGACCAGACCGCCGGTGACGAGGTGCAGGCGATCACGGCCGATCCCGGCACGGCGCTCGACCTCGTCCTCGCCCTGCACCGAGCCGAGCGGTGGAGCATCGGCCTGGGAGTCGGCGACGTCCGCGAGCCGCTGCCCGACGCCGTGCGCAAGGCCGCCGGCCCCGCCTTCATCGCCGCGCGCGAAGCGGTCGATGCGGCCAAGCGGGCGGACGCGCGCTTCGCGCTGCGTGCCGCCGACGATCGACCCGGCACGCTCGACGCCGCCCAGGTCGAAGCGCTCGTCCGGCTCCTGCTCCTCCTCCGCGACCGGCGGACGCCGCAGGGCTGGGAGGCGGTCGACCTGGTCCGCGACGGCCGCACGCAGAAGGACGCCGCGCGGCTCCTCGGCATCTCGGATGCCGCGGTCAGCCAACGCCTCCGGGCCGCGCAGTGGAACGCCGACGGCGACGCGCTGCCCGCGCTCGTCCGCCTGCTCGCCGAGCTCGACCGCCGCGGCGCCGAAGCCGACGGTGACGGCGACGGCGACGCTCCGCTCGCGGAGGTCCGCCATGACGGACCGGCTCGCTAGGCTCGTCGGGCGGCCGTCGACCCATCCCGTCCGGACCCGGACGGCCCAGGAGGAGGACCCGTGAACCTCGTCGAGGCGATGTCGGCGCTCGGCTGGGCCGTGATCATCGCGGCGCTCGCCGGCGCCGGCGTGCTGTCCGTGCTCGCGTACCTCCGGCCGCGGCCGATCCTCCTCTGGCCCGCCGCCGGCGCGGTCGTCGTCTCGATCGTCGCCGCCGCAACCGCGCCCGATCCGGTCCCGACCGTCGCGGCGCCCCTCGTCGCACTGCTCGGCATGGTCGTCGCCGTGTTCGGCGGCAGCCCGGCAGCCGCCACTGCGCTGCAGCTGGCCATGGGTTCGAGCGCGCCGCCCGGCGCGCACGGCGGCATCCTCGTCGCGGTGAAGTCGGATCAGCCGGCCGTCGCGGGCGTTGCCGCGCCCCGCCGCGAGGTGCTCCGCGGAGGCCTCACGATCGGCGTGCTCGAGCGCCTCGGCGCGGCCGGCTCGATCATCGCCGGCTTCCCCGAGGGACTGGCCATCGTGGTGGCGGTCAAGGGCGTCGGCCGGTTCACCGAGCTCGAGGCACCGGAGGCGCGCGAGCGGTTCATCATCGGCACCTTCGCGAGCCTCATCTGGGCGTGCGCGGCAGCGCTCGCCGTGCATCTGGCGACCCGCTGAGCGCCGCGACCGCTGAGCGACGACCCGATCGTCGGCGGGCGAACGGCGTCCGAGGTCAGTGCGACCGCGGATGGCGCCGGTACACCGAGACTCCGGGGTCACCGGGGAGCCAGAACCGCCACGGGTAGTCGACCGCTCCCCCGGCGCCGCTGATGCCCGTCCGCGGGCCGGTCTCGTGCGGCAGCGCCGCCGCCGGCACGCGCAACTCGAACGGCGGTGCGAGCAGGTCGGCACCGTTCCGGGCCAGGGGCACGCCGAGGGCCTGCGCCAGACGTGCCGGGCCGCGAGCGAGATCACGGTCGGTCGAGCGCCCGCGACGAGCGCGCGCGAGATCGACGCCCTCGACGATCGTGCCGCCGCGCAGCAGTACGCCGGCGGACCGCCCGGCCCATCCTGCGACGATGTTGATGCACACGTGCATCCCGTAGGTGAAGTACGCGTAGAGGTGCCCGCCCTCGCCGAACATCACCGCATTGCGCGCGGTCATGCCGCGGAACCCGTGCGACCCGGGATCCTCGCCGACGCCCCGGTAGGCCTCCACCTCGGCGAGCCGGACGGCGACGCGCCCCTCGTCCGACTCGTGCGCGAGCACCGCACCGAGCAGCAGCGGGGCGAGCTCGACGGAGTCGCGGGCGAACCACTCCCGGTCGGGTCGCACGAGGTGGTCGGCGCCGGCCGGCGCCGACATCCGCTCACCCGAGCCCGAGCCCTCACCCGCACCCGCGCCCGATCGCTCCGGCGACACGATCAGGCGTCGCCGCCCGGCAGGGCCTGCACGAGGTGACGCACCCGATCGGCGAGCGCGGCGAACTGCGCGTCGACGCGGACCGGCGCGGTGCCGCCGACACCGTCGCGGCTCGCCACGGAGCCCTCGATCGTCAGCACCTGGCGGACCTCCGGCGTCAGATGCGGCGAGACCGCCGCCAGGCCCGCGTCGTCGACCTCGTGCAGTTCGAGCCCGTGCTGCTCGGCGTACCGCACGAGGGCGCCGGTGATCTCGTGCGCGTCGCGGAACGGCACGTGGCGCTGCACGAGCCACTCCGCGACATCCGTCGCCAGCGAGAAGCCGGCCGGGGCCAGCTCGGCCATCCGGTCGGTGTGGAACGTGAGCGTCTCGACCATGCCCGTGAACGCCGGCAGCAGGACCTCGAGCGTCTCGACCGAGTCGAACACGGGCTCCTTGTCCTCCTGCAGGTCGCGGTTGTAGGCGAGCGGCAGGGCCTTGAGCGTCGCGAGCAGGCCGGTGAGGTTGCCGATGAGTCGGCCGGACTTGCCACGCGCGAGCTCGGCGATGTCGGGGTTCTTCTTCTGCGGCATGATCGACGACCCGGTCGAGTACGCGTCGTCGAGGGTCACGAAGCCGAACTCGCGCGTGTTCCAGAGGATGACCTCCTCGGAGATGCGCGACAGGTCGATGCCGATCATCGCGGCGACGAACGCGAACTCGGCCACGACATCGCGGCTCGCCGTGCCGTCGATGGAGTTCTCGGCCGGTGCGGCGAGTCCGAGATCGCGGGCGACGGATGCCGCATCGAGCCCGAGCGTCGACCCGGCGAGCGCGCCGCCGCCGTAGGGCGAGACGTCGGCGCGCTTCAGCCAGTCGATGAGGCGCTCGAGGTCGCGCGACAGCGCCCAGCCGTGCGCCAGGAGGTGGTGCGCGAGGAGCACGGGCTGCGCGTGCTGCAGGTGGGTGCGGCCGGGCATGATCGCCGTGCGGTGGGCGTCGGCCTGGGCGGCGAGCGCGTCGATGAGGTGCACGAGCTGCCGACCGATGGTCGCGGCGTGGTCCTTCAGGTAGAGGCGCACGAGGGTCGCGATCTGGTCGTTGCGGCTGCGACCGGCGCGGAGCTTGCCGCCGAGCTCGGGGCCGACTTCGGCGATGAGCGCGGCTTCGAGCGCGCCGTGCACGTCCTCGTCGGAGTCGGCGGCGACGAGCTCGCCCGCGAGGAAGCGGGCCTCGAGCGCGTCGAGTCCGGCGAGCATGCGGTCGAGCTCGCCGGGGTCGAGGTAGCCCGCGGCGGCCAGCGCCCGGGCGTGGGCGCGCGAGCCGGCGAGGTCGTAGGGCGCGAGCTGCCAGTCGAAGTGCGTGGACTTCGACAGCCGCTGCAGTTCGGGCGACGGTCCTGCGGCGAAGCGGGCGCCCCAGAGCGATCCCTCGTTGGTGCCGTGCGTGCCGTGCGCGTCGGCCATGCTCACGCGTCCTTCCTGGCGAGGAGCCAGACGAGCAGCGCCTTCTGCGCGTGCAGCCGGTTCTCCGCCTCATCCCAGATGATCGACTGCGGCCCGTCGATGACGTCGGCGGTGACCTCGTAGCCGCGGTCGGCGGGCAGGCAGTGCATGAAGACCGCGTCGGGCTTGGCGAGCGACATCAGTTCGCGATCGACCCGGTAGCGGCCGAAGGTCGCGACGCGGTGCGCCTTCTCGTCCTCCTTGCCCATCGAGACCCAGGTGTCGGTCACGACGACGTCGGCCCCGGCGGCGGCCTCGGCCGGGTCGGTGTACAGCGTCACCGAGCCGCCGGTGCCGGCGGCGATGCGGTCGGCGTCGGCGACGACGGATGCCGCGGGCGCGAACTCCTCGGGCGACGCGACGCGCACGTGCATGCCCGCGGTCGCCCCGGCGAGGACGTACGACTGCGCCATGTTGGAGGCGCCGTCGCCGAGGAAGGCGACGGTGAGGCCGTCGAGCCGGCCCTTGTGCTCCCGGATGGTGAGGAGGTCCGCGAGGAGCTGGCACGGGTGGAAGTCGTCGGAGAGCGCGTTGACGACCGGCACCGTGGTGCCGGCGGCCATCTCGTCGAGGCCGGCCTGCGCATACGTGCGCCAGACGATCGCCGACACCATCCGCTCAAGCACGCGGGCGGTGTCGGACGGCGTCTCCTTCCCGCCGAGCTGGCTGGACGCCGTCGAGATGACCAGCGGCGAGCCGCCGAGGTCGGCGATGCCGACCGCGAACGAGACGCGCGTGCGCGTGGAGGACTTGTCGAAGATGACCGCGACCGTCTGCGGCCCGGCCAGCGGCTGCTCTGACCAGCGGTCGGCCTTGAGGCGCGCGGCGAGATCGAGGATCTCGGACTGCTCGGCGGGCGTGATGTCGTCGTCGCGGAGGAAGTGTCGCGTCATGTGGTCTTCCGTTCGTGCGCCTCGGCGCAGGTGGTCAGCGGCGCGGTTCGGACACCGTGGCGAGGGCCCGGGCGAAGCGCGCCTCGAATTCGTCGAGTTCGCCGTCGCCGACGATGAGCGGCGGCGCGAGGCGGACGGTGGAGTCGTTGGCGGCGTTGACGATGAGTCCGGCCTCGAGTGCCGCCGCCGACAGGGCCGGGGCGACCGGTTCGGTCAGCGCGATGCCGAGGAGCAGTCCGCGGCCGCGCACGCCCCCGACGAGCGGCGATCCCATGGCGAGCACGCGCTCGCGCAGTTCGGCGCCGCGGCGGGCCGCGTTGCCGACGAGGTCGGCGCGTTCGATCTCGTCGAGCACGGCGCCCGCGACGGCGGTCGCGAGCGGGTTCCCGCCGAACGTCGACCCGTGCTGTCCCTTCGAGTACAGCTCGGAGGCGTCGCCGAACGTGACGAGCGCTCCGATCGGGATGCCGCCGCCGATGCCCTTGGCGACGGTGATCGCATCGGGCACGATGCCCGCGTGCTGGAACGCGAACCAGGCTCCGGTGCGACCGGCACCGGTCTGCACCTCGTCGATGATGAGGAGCGCCCCGTGCCGGCGGGTCAGGTCGCGAGCCGCCTGCAGGTAGCCGTCGGGCAGGTCGAGCACGCCCGCCTCGCCCTTGATCGGCTCGAGGATCAGGGCCGCGACCGACTCGTCCATCTCGGCCTCGAGCGCACCGATCGTCGACGGCAGGTGCTGGACGCCCCCGGGGAGCGGCTCGAAGCCGTCGCGCATGGCGGGCTTGCCGGTCAGCGCCAGCGAGCCCATCGTGCGGCCGTGGAAGGCGTCGACGAGCGCGAGGACGCGCGTCCGGGCCCCGCCGGAGTTATTCAGCCGTGCCAGCTTGAACGCGGCCTCGTTGGCCTCCGCGCCGGAGTTGCCGAACCAGACCCGGCCGGACTCCCCCGCGCCGCTCAGCCGGACGAGCCGGTCGGCGAGTTCGAGCGCGGGCGCGGTGGCGAAGTAGTTCGACACGTGCGCGAGCGTCGCGGCCTGCCGCGACACCGCCTCGACGAACACCGGGTGGGCGTGGCCGAGCGAGTTCACCGCGATCCCGGCGAGGAAGTCGAGGTAGCGGTTGCCCTCGTCGTCCTCGACCCAGCAGCCCTCGCCGCGCTCGAGCTTGGCCAGCGGCATCCCGAGCGTGCGCATCATGCGACGGCCGAAGCGGTCGCGCCAGTGCTCCGTCGCCGCGCTCACGAGCGTGCCCCCGTGGCATCCGTCGTCGTGCCGGCAGCGGATGCCGCGGCATCCGTCGCCGCGACCACCTCGGTGCCGATGCCCTGCTGCGTGAAGATCTCGAGCAGGATCGAGTGCGGGACGCGGCCGTCGATGATCGCCGCCTTCGGCACGCCGCCCTCGACCGCCTCGAGGCACGCGGCCATCTTCGGGATCATGCCCGACTCGAGCGAGGGGAGCAGCGCCTCGAGCTCGGGCGCCGTGATCTCGGAGACGAGCGAGTCGCGGTTGGGCCAATCGCGGTACAGCCCGGCCACGTCGGTGAGGATCACGAGCTTCGCCGCGCCGAGCGCGACCGCGAGCGACGCCGCGGCCGAGTCGGCGTTGACGTTCAGCGACAGGCCCGGCTGGTCGAGATCCGGGGCGATCGAGGAGACGACGGGGATGCGCCGGGCCTCGAGCTGGGCCAGCACGCCCTCCGGGTCGACCTCGACGACGTCGCCGACGAGTCCCAGGTCGACCTCCTCGCCGTCGACGACCGCGCCGCGGCGGCGGCCCCGGAAGAGGCCGGCATCCTCGCCCGAGAGGCCCGCGGCCAGCGGCCCGTGCTCGTTGATGAGGCTCACGAGCTCGCGGTTGACCTGGCCCGACAGCACCATCCGCACGACGTCCATCGTCTCCGGGGTGGTGACGCGGTAGCCGCCGCGGAACTCGCTCGGGATGCCGAGCCGTTCGAGCATCGACGAGATCTGCGGGCCGCCGCCGTGCACGACGACCGGCCGGATGCCCGCGTACCGCAGGTAGACCATGTCCTCCGCGAAGGCGCGCTGCAGCTCGGGACTCACCATCGCGTTGCCGCCGAACTTCACGACGATGATCTCGCCGTGGAAGCGCTTCAACCACGGCAGCGACTCGATCAGGGTCTCGGCCTTGCGGGCGGCGGCAGCGGCATCCGCTCGGGCGTCGCCGTCGGGGTTCATCTGCTCCTCGCTCATGCTCAACTCGAGTACGCGCTGTTCTCGTGCACGTAGTCGTGGGTGAGGTCGTTCGTCCAGATCGTCGCGGAGGCCTCGCCGGCGTGCAGCTCGACGAGCACGTGCGTCGCGCGCGGCGTGAGGTCGACGGCGTCGCGCGGCCGGTCGGGACGACCGGCGTGGCAGACCCGGACCCCGTTCATGGTGACGTCGACGAGGTAGGGATCGAACGGCGCCCGCGTCGTGCCGATCGCGGCGAGCACGCGGCCCCAGTTCGGGTCGTTCCCGAAGATCGCGGCCTTGAACAGGTTGTTGCGCGCGACGGACCGGCCGACCTCGACCGCGTCCTCCTCGGTGACCGCGCCGCGGACCTCGATGGCGATGTCGTGGCTCGCGCCCTCGGCATCGGCCTGCAGCTGCAGCGCGAGGTCGCGGCACGCGGTCGTGAGCGCCTCGGCGAACGTCTCGGGGTCGGGGACGACGCCCGACGCCCCCGAGGCCAGCAGCGTGACCTGGTCGTTCGTCGACATGCAGCCGTCGGAGTCGAGGCGGTCGAAGGTCACCCGCGTGGCCTGGCGCAGCGCGGCATCCAGCTGCGGCGACGGCACCTCGGCGTCGGTCGTGAGCACGACGAGCATGGTCGCGAGGCCCGGCGCGAGCATGCCCGCGCCCTTCGCCATGCCCCCGATGCGCCATCCGTCGACCTGGAGCTCGACCGTCTTCGGGCGGGAATCGGTGGTCATGATCGCACGGGCCGCATCGGCGCCCGCCGCGGCGTCGGCCGCGAGCCGGTTCGCGGCCGACAGCACGCCCTCCTCGAGCACCTCGCCGTCGAGCTGGTCGCCGATGAGCCCGGTCGAGCAGACGAGCACGTCGCCCGCCGAGACGTGCAGGGCGGATGCCGCGGCCTCGGCCGTGCGATGCGTGACCTGGAACCCCTCGGGCCCGGTGAAGCAGTTCGCGCCGCCGGAGTTCAGGACGACCGCGGCGACGGTGCCGTCGGCGATGACCTGCTCGGACCACAGGATCGGGTTCGCCTTGGCGCGGTTCGAGGTGAACACGGCGGCCGCGTGCTGCTTCGGACCCCGGTTGACCACGAGTGCGAGGTCGAGCGCGCCCGTGCGCTTGATGCCCGCGGCGATGCCCGCCGCCTCGAAGCCCGCCGGCGCGGTGACCGTCACGGCGCGACCCCGTTCACGGGCAGGCCAGTCGTCTCGGCGAGGCCGAGCGCGATGTTCGCCGACTGGATCGCGGCGCCCGCGGTGCCCTTCACGAGGTTGTCGACGGCGGTGACGACTACGACCCGGCCCGCCGCCTCGTCGACGGCGAGGCCCATGAGCGCCGTGTTCGCCCCGACGACGTCGGCCGTGCGCGGGAACTGCCCGGCCGGCAGGACCTGCACGAACGCTTCGCCGGCGTACGCGTCCTCCCACGCCGCCCGCACCGTGGCGGGATCCGTGCCCGGCACGATGCGCGCGGTCGACGTCGCGAGGATGCCCCGCGACATGGGCACGATCACCGGGGTGAACGACAGCGTCGGCTCGGCGGCGCCCGCCCAGCGCAGCGCCTGCCGGATCTCGGGGAGGTGGCGATGGGTGCCGCCCACGGCGTACGGGTTCGCCGAGCCGAGGATCTCGGACCCCAGCAGGTGCGCCTTCAGCGCACGCCCGGCGCCGGACGGCCCGACCGCGAGCACGGCGACGATGTCGCGATCCTCGATGACGCCCGCACGGATGCCGGGGGCGAGCGAGAGCGACACGGTCGAGGCGTTGCAGCCCGGGGCCGCGATGCGGCGCGTCTTCGCCAGGCGCGTGCGCTGCGTGCCCGACAGCCGCGGCAGTTCCGGCACGCCGTACGCCCACGCGCCGTGGAAGTCGCCGCCGTAGAACGCGGCCCAGTCGGACTGCTCCTCCAGGCGGTGGTCGGCACCGCAGTCGATGACGAGCGTCTCGTCGGACAGCTGCGCCGCGATCGCGCCGGACGCGCCGTGCGGCAGTGCGAGGAAGACGACGTCGTGCCCGCCGAGCGTCTCGGCCGACGTCTCCTTCAGGGTGAGGTGCGTGTAGCTGCGCAGGTGCGGCTGCACCGCCGTGAGCGGCTGGCCGGCGTTGGAGTGCGCCGTGACCGTGCGCACGTCGAACTGGGGATGGTCGGCGAGCAGGCGCAGCAGCTCGCCGCCCGCGTAGCCGGACGCGCCGGAGACGGCGACGGTATACGTCATGGATTCCACCTTATGGGCTGATCGGTCGGGTGAGACGGCTCCGGCGACGCCCGGGACGGCGGGATCAGCCCGTCGCGGGGGTCGCCTGGATTCGGCGCTCGCCTCGCCGTCGACCGCGCACCGCAGCGGCACGCCCGAGGCGTGCGCGGGTGACGAGGCGACCGGTGGACATGCAGCGACCATACCGACCGGTCCGCGGCCCTCGCAAACCGGATGACCTCGGATGCCGGTCGTCGCGCCCCGGCTCGCCGCTCAGAGGTCGTCGCCGCGCGTGCGCACCCACGCCCGATCCACGAGGGACTCCAGCACGTGGCGGTCGATCGTGTCCAGGCGGCCGATCCAGAGGCAGCCCGCGCCGACCTTGACCTTGCCGAGGCGATCGATGAGCTCCTCGGCGCCGGGCGTCTGGAGCCCGTAGAGCGAGATCGACGCCTTCCGCGGCGAGAACCCGACGACCGGCCAGTCGCCTTCGCGACCCGACGCGTAGCGGTAGTGGTGCAGGCCGTAGCCGACGATCGAGGGCCCCCACATCACCGCGTCGGTGTCGGTGACCCGATCGAAGAGCTCGCGCAGCTCGAAGCCGTCGTCGCGGCGCCCGGCGGGTTCGACGGCGGCGAGGAACTCGGACACCGATGCGCCGGTCGGCTGGGTCTTCGCTTCGGCCATGCCCCACGGTACCGCCGCGGTCGGCGTCGCGGCACCCCCTCGTCCCGCATCGACGGCGACGGGGCGCCCGGCGCTACCGCCGTGACGCCCCGTCGCGTGGGTCGTCGGATGCCGCTACTCGCGGATCGCCGCACCCGTGCGCTCGGCGGCGACCGCCGCGCCCGCGAGCTTGGCGTCGCTGGCCTCCGCGGCCGTCAGCGTGCGGTCGACGGCGCGGAAGCGGAGGGCGAAGGTGAGGCTCTTGGCTCCCTCGGGCACCCCGGTGCCGCGGTAGTCGTCGACGAGGCGCAGCTCCTCGAGCAGCTCACCGGCGCCCTCGCGCACGGCGTCGGCCACCGCGGCGGCGGGCACCTCGGCGTCCACCACGAGCGAGAGGTCCTGCGTCGCGGCCGGCAGCGTGCCGATCGTCCGGGCTTCGACGGCCGGGTCGGTGAGCGCGATGATCGCGTCCAGGTCGACCTCGGCGACGGCGACGACGCGCGGAAGGTCGGCCTCGGCGGCGAGCGCCGGGTGCAGCTCACCGGCGTAGCCGACGACCTGCCCGGCCACCCGGACCTCGGCGGTGCGTCCGGGGTGGAGCGCGTGGTGCGCGCCCTGGGCGAACTCGACCCGGGCGCCGGCGGCGTGGGCGACGCGGCGCACCGCGTCGAGCGCGTCGGCGATGCCGGCCGGCTCGGCCGGTCGGCCGGGCTGCTTCGGGGACCGGTCGCCGGTGAGGAGCACGGCGAGGTGCCGCGGCTGCGCCGGGATGCCGGCGTCGAGCCCGCTCAGGACGTCGTCGGCCGGACGCTCCCAGCCGATCGGGAGGTCGGCGACGCCGTACTCGCGATCCTCCTCGGGGAGGAAGACGAGTCCGAGTTCGAACACGTCGAGGTCGGTGAGCCCGCGCGAGAGGTTGCGGCGGGCGACCCCGATGAGGCCGGGCAGCAGCGAGCGGCGCAGGAACGGCGTCGAGGCGTCGAGCGCGTTCGCGAGCTTCATGCTCGCCACGGCCGAGCCGTCCGTCGAGCCGAATTGCGCGTTCTCGGCCTCCGTCACGAAGGGGAAGGCGAGCACCTCGGTCGCTCCCGCGGCGGCGAGGGCGTCCGCGACCGTCCGGCGCACCCGCTGCGACCGCGTGAGGCCGCGCCCGGGCGGGGCGACCGGCAGCACCGACGGGATGCGGTCGTAGCCGAGCAGGCGCGCGACCTCCTCGGCCAGGTCGGCCTTCGCGGTGAGGTCGGGACGCCAGCTCGGCGGTACCACGGCGAAGCCGCCGTCGACGCGGGAGACGCGACCGCCGATCTCGGCGAGGGCGTCGTGCACCTCCGCCTCGGTGTACTCGACGCCGATGAGCCGGGTGACGTAGCCGTCGGGCAGCAGGATCGCCTCGCGCTCGGGTGCCGCGTGGATGAGCGACCCCGCCTCGTCGGCGGTGCCACCGGCGAGGTCGACGAGGAGCTGGGCGACCCGCGCCGCCGCCGCCCCCGCGATCGCCGGGTCGACGCCGCGCTCGAAGCGCTTGGACGCCTCGCTCGGCAGCTTGTGCCGGCGGGCGGTGCGGGCGATGGACACCGGGTCGAAGTTCGCCGCCTCGATGAGGACGTTGCGGGTCTCGTCGCCGATCTCCGTGTCGGCGCCGCCCATGACGCCCGCGAGCCCGATGGCGCCCCGGTCGTCCGTGATGAGCAGGTCCTCGGGGTCGAGCGTGCGGACCTTCCCGTCGAGCGTCTCGAGCGTCTCCCCCGGCTGCGCGCGACGCACGACGATGCCGCCCTGCAGCGCGTCGAGGTCGTAGCCGTGGATGGGCTGGCCGAGCTCGAGCATCACGTAGTTGGTGATGTCGACCGGCAGCGACAGCGAGCGGATGCCGGCGAGCTTGAGCCGCGCCACCATCCATGCCGGCGTCGGTCGGGTCGCGTCGATGCCGCGCACGATGCGCGTCGCGAAGACGCTCGCGCCGACGCGGCCGCGGATGGGCGCGTCGTCGCGGATCTCGACCGGGAACGCGTCGGCCGCGCCATCCGCTGCCGCCACCTGCTCGGCCGGGTCGCGGAAGACCGCACCCGTCGCGTGCGCGTACTCGCGCGCCACGCCGCGGATCGAGAACGCGTAGCCGCGGTCGGGCGTCACGTTGATCTCGACCGCCGCGTCGTCGAGGCCGAGCAGCGCGATGGCGTCGGTGCCGACGGGCGCGTCGATGCCGAGCGTCGACAGGCGCAGGATGCCGTCGTGGTCCTCGCCGAGGCCGAGCTCGCGCGCCGAGGCGATCATGCCGTCCGAGACGTGGCCGTAGGTCTTGCGGGCCGCGATCGGGAAGGGTCCCGGCAGCACGGACCCGGGCAGGGTCACGACGACCTTGTCGCCGACGAAGAAGTTCCGGGCCCCGCAGACGATGCCGTGCACGGCGTCGCCGCCGTCGGCCGCCGGCTCGCCGTCGGGTGCCACGCGCACCTGGCACCACCGGATGGTCTTGCCGTTGGACTGCGGTTCCTCGACGAACTCGAGGACCTCGCCCACCACGATCGGGCCCTGGAGGTCGAACGTGTGCACGTCCTCCTCCTCGAGCCCCACGCGCACGAGCGCCGCGTGCACCTCCTCGAGGGAGGTGCCCGGGGGCAGGTCGACGTACTCGGCGAGCCAGCTGAGCGGCACTCGCATATCTCTAGACCACCATTCCGAACTGCTGCGAGAAGCGGATGTCGCCCTCGGCCATGTCGCGCATGTCCTGGACGCCGTTGCGGAGCATGAGCCCGCGCTCGATGCCCATGCCGAAGGCGAAGCCCGTGTACTCCTCGGGGTCGATGCCGGCCGCGCGGAGCACGTTGGGGTGCACCATGCCGCAGCCGCCCCACTCGATCCAGCGGGCGCCGCCCTTGAAGGTCGGGTGCCAGAAGTCGAGCTCGGCCGACGGCTCGGTGAACGGGAAGAAGCTCGGGCGCAGGCGCACCTTGGCGTCGTCGCCGAAGATCGACTTCACGAAGTGGTCGAGCGTGCCGCGCAGGTGCGCCATCGTGAGGCCCTTGTCGACGGCGAGGCCCTCGAACTGCATGAAGACGGGCAGGTGGGTCGCATCGAACTCGTCGGTGCGGTACACCCGGCCCGGCGCGAGCACGTAGATCGGCACCTCCCGCTCGAGCATCGAGCGCACCTGCACGGGGCTCGTGTGGGTGCGCAGCACGAGGTGCGACTCGGGCGGGTCGACGAAGAAGGTGTCCTGCATCGCGCGCGCCGGGTGGTCGGCGTCGAAGTTCAGCGCGTCGAAGTTGAACCACTCGCTCTCGAGCTCGGGGCCTTCCGCGATCTCCCAGCCCATGCCGGTGAACACGTCGCACACGCGGTCCTGCAGCAGGGTGAGCGGATGGCGCGCACCGGGCGTGAAGCGCGACGGCAGTGCCGTGACGTCGACCGCCTCGGCGGCGAGCTGCGCCTCGGCCTCGGCGGCGACGATCTCGGCCTCGCGAGCGGCGAAGGCCTGGTTGACGCGGCCTCGGGCGGAGCCGACCAGCTTGCCGAGTGCGGCCTTCTGGTCGTTCGGCACGCTGCGCAGCGACGCGTTGAGGCGCGCGAGCGTGGACTTCTCGCCGGTGTGCTCGGCGCGGACGGCCTTCAGCGCGGCGGAATCGCCGGCCGCCGCGATGGCGGCGAGGGCCGCGTCGACGGCCGCGTCGACCGCGGCTTCGGTGATCTGGAGGGGCTCGGACACGAAGAACGAGTCTAGTCGTGGCCCGCCGATGTCGTGTCCCGCCGGAGACGCGCTCGAACGGCGACGCCTACGTGCCCTGCCCGCCCTGCTGGGACTCGGCGACCGCCTTCGCCCGCAGCAGCTCCTGATCCTCCTGGTCGGGGTCCGGCGCGGGACGACCCGTCTTGCTCGCGGTGCGACGCGCGACCCACCGCGCGAACCACGACAGGAGGAGGTTCATCGTGAGGTAGAGCACGAGCGCCACGACGAAGAACGAGAAGAGGTAGTAGTTGCCGTAGAACGTCGCGAGCTGGTTCATGGTCACGCGCAGCAGCTCGACGTACCCCACGATGTAACCGAGCGAGGTGTCCTTCAGGAGCACCACCAGCTGGGCGATGATGATCGGCAGCATCTGCCGGAACGCCTGCGGGAACTCGATCAGCATCTTGGACTGCATCGGCCGCATCCCGAGGCTGAGGCCCGCTTCGCGCTGGCCCCGCGGCAGTGACGCCAGTCCTGCACGGAGCGCCTCGCCGATGAGCGCCCCGTTGTAGAGCGTGAGCGCGGCCACCACCGCCCAGAATGTGCCCGTGTTCAGCACGAGCAGGATGAACAGCATCATGAGCAGCACGGGCATGCCGCGGACGAACTCGAGCACCACCGCGGTGGGAATCCTGATCCATGCGGTCTGCGCGCTGCGAAGCAACGAGAAGACGATCCCGAGGATGATCGCGAGCACCGAGGCGGTCAGTGCAGCGCTCAGCGTGCCCCAGACCCCGACGGTCAGGATGCGCTGCCACACGATCGGCTCGGCGAGCGGCTCCCAGCGCGTCGGGTCGAAGTACCCCGGCAGATTGCCCTTCGGCGCGGCGAGCGTCAGCACGACCCACGCGAGCCCGGCGAGGATCACCGCAGCACCGATGACGGAGCTGATCAGGGACCGACGGCGGGCGACGGGGCCCGGAGCGTCGAAGAGGACGGACGATCCGGTCATCGCTGCACCACCCAACGGCGTTCGAGGCGCGCCGCGAGCAGCCCGAGCGGCACGGTGATGAGCAGGTAGAAGGTCGCGACGCCGAGGAGGATCGGAATCACCGCGTCGCCCCGCGCATTCGCGAGGATGCGGCCGGTGGCGAAGAGGTCGACGACGAAGAAGCCGCCCGCGACCGACGTGTTCTTGGTCAGCGCGATGAAGACGTTGATCAGGGGCGGCACCGTCATCCGGAACGCCTGGGGCAGGACGATGAGGCCGACCGTCTGCGCGAACCCGAACCCGACGCTCCGTGCCGCCTCGGCCTGGCCGACCGGGACGCCGTTGATGCCCGAGCGCAGGGCCTCCGCGATGAAGGGCGACGTGTAGACGGAGAGCCCGATGATCGCCGCCGTCACGTAGTCCAGCCGCGAACCGAGCAGGGGCAGCACGATCGCCGTGAAGAACAGGACGAGGGTGAGCGGGGTGTTGCGCACCAGGTCGGTGTAGCCGGTGGCGAACCAGCGAAGCGACGGAACCGGCGAGATTCGCATCGCCGCGATCACCGTGCCGATGATCAGCGCGGCGATCCCCGAGACGCCGAGGAGCAGCAGCGTCATGCCGAAGCCCCTGAAGTACGCGGGGAGGTTCTCGATGACGGCGTCCACGCTCCTCCTTCTCTCAGTGGACGGGCGCCCGACGGCCGCTCCGGGCGGTCAGGCGGTCGTGGCGGGGTCCGGCTGCACCTGGCGCCGGACCCCGCACGACGGATCAGTACCGGTCGACGGCCGGCGGATCGCGGAACTCGAGGACGGCTCCGGCGGTGGAGTTCCAGGCCTCCTCGTACGTGCCGTCGTCGTACGACTCCTCCAGCACGTCGTTGATGAAGTTGCGGAAGTCGTCATCGCCCTTCTGCAGGCCGATGCCGTACGGCTCCTCCGTGAAGGGGTCGCCGACGACCTTGAACTCGCCCGGGTTCTGGTCGACCAGGCCGGCGAGGATGACGTTGTCGGTCGAGACGGCGACGACCTGACCGCTGCGCAGCGGCTCGAGGCAGTTGCTGTACGTGTCGGTCTCGAACACCTCGGCACCCAGGTCGCGCAGGTTCGCCGCGGGGGTCGATCCGCTCACCGAGCAGACCGGCTGACCCACCAGGTCCTCTTCGCTCTGGATGTCCTCGTTGCTCTCGAGCACGAGGATGGACTGGCCGGCGAGGAAGTACGGGCCGGCGAAGTCGACGACCTGCTTGCGGTCGTCGTTGATCGTGTACGTCGCGATGACGATGTCGACCTCGCCGTTCTCGATGAACGGCTCGCGGTTGGCCGAGACGGTCTCGACCCACTCGATGTTCTCCGGCGAGATTCCGAGCTTGCCCGCGATGATCTTGCCGATCTCGACGTCGAAGCCGACGGGCACGCCGTCGGGGCCGACGAGGCCGAACAGGGGCTGGTCGAACTTGGTGCCGATCGTGATCGAACCCGCGTCGGCGAGCTCGGCCATGGTCGTGCCCTCCTCGAACTCGGGGGCCTCCTCGACCGTCGGCTCCGCCGCGTCGTCTCCGCCGTCGCCGGCGCAGCCGCTGAACAGGAGTGCGCTCGCGGCGGCCGCCGCGACGAGTGCGATTCTGCTGCGTCTCATGTCGTGCCTCATCTCTCGTGGTTCGTTCGGGTTCCCCGCAGCTCGTGGCCGCAGAGGCTCAATGCTCGAGGATCTTCGAGAGGAAGTCCTTCGCGCGATCGGTCTTCGGGTGGTCGAAGAACTCGGCCGGGGTCGCCTCCTCGACGATGCGCCCGTCGGCCATGAACAGGACGCGGTCAGCCGCCTTGCGGGCGAACCCCATCTCGTGGGTGACGACGATCATCGTCATGCCCTGCTCGGCGAGGCCGACCATGACGTCCAAGACCTCGTTGATCATCTCCGGGTCGAGCGCGCTCGTCGGCTCGTCGAGCAGGATCAGCTTGGGGTTCATCGCGAGCGATCGCGCGATGGCGACGCGCTGCTGCTGGCCGCCGGACAGCTGCGCGGGCATCTTCTGCGCCTGGTTCGCGACGCCGACGCGCTCGAGCAGCTCCATCGCCTTCGCCTCCGCTTCCTTGCGGGGGATCCGGCGCACCTTGATCGGTGCGAGCGTGACGTTCTCGAGCACGGTCTTGTGCGCGAAGAGGTTGAAGGACTGGAAGACCATGCCGACGTCGGCGCGGAGCTTCGCGAGGCCGGCGCCCTCCTCGGGCAGCAGGTCGCCGTCGATCGTGATCGTGCCGGAGTCGATGGTCTCGAGCCGGTTGATCGCGCGGCACAGCGTGGACTTGCCGGACCCCGACGGACCGATCACCACCACGACCTCACCGCGATTCACCACGGTGTTGATGTCGTTCAGGACGTGGAGCTCGCCGAAGTGCTTGTCGACATGCTCGATCACCACGAGCGGTTCGCCGCGGCGGACCGAGATGTTCGACGTTCGAGGTGCGGTGTCGGCCGGAGGCATACCCCTCAAACTAGGGCCCGCGGGCATCACGCGGCCACCCGCGCGCCCGCGGGTTTACCGATTCGTGACCTACCGGTCGCGCTGCGCGAACGCGCTCTCGTAGAGGCAGACGGATGCCGCGGTCGCGAGGTTCATCGACTCCGCGTGACCGTAGATCGGAACCGTCACGACGCGGTCGGCGAGCGCGAGCTTGTCGTCGGGCAGCCCCCGGGCCTCGTTGCCGAACAGCCACGCCGTCGGTCGCTCGAGCAGGCCCTCACGGCGGGCCGACAGGAGGTCGTCACCCTTGACGTCGGCCGCCAGGACGGTGAGCCCCGCTTCCCGCGCCCGCGCGAGCACGTCCTCGAGCTCCGCGCCGACCGCCACGGGCAGGTGGAAGATCGACCCCGTCGAGGACCGGACCACCTTGGGGTTGTAGAGGTCGACCGCGCGGCCGGTGAAGACGACGGCGTCGGCGCCCGCGGCATCCGCTGCCCGGACGATCGTGCCGGCGTTGCCGGGGTCGCGGACCTCCTCGAGGATCGCGACGAGCGTCGGCTTCGACGCGAACACGTCCTTCACCGCGGTCGGGAACTGATGGCACACGGCCACGAAGCCCTGCGGCGTGACGGTGTCCGCCATCGCGTTCAGCACCTCTTCGGAGACGTACTCGACGTCGACGCCCGCATCGATGGCGGTGTCGCCGATGTCGCTGTACCGCTCGAGCGCCGTCGGCGTGGCGTAGAGCTCGACCACGAGTTGCGGGCGGAACGTCAGTGCCTCGGCGACCGCCTGCGGCCCCTCGAGGAGGAACATGCCCGTCTCGACGCGTGCGGGCTTCTTCGCGAGCTTCGCGACGGCCCGCACTCGCGGCGACCTGGGGTTCTCGAGCATGCGGCAAGTCTACGGACCGCGGGCCCGGCCGACGGCCGCCCCGCCGAGCGGGGCCGCGTGCGCGAGTCGAGCCCGCGGCATCCGCCCGCAGACGGCGAACGGCCCGGCATCCGCAGGGGATGCCGGGCCGTTGCAACCGGAGGACGAGGCCTAGGCCGCGTTCTTCGGGGCGTTCACGTCGCTCGGGAGGGCCTGCTTGGCGCTCTCGACGAGGGCGGCGAACGTCGCGGGCTCGTTGACCGCGAGGTCGGCGAGGATGCGACGGTCGACCTCGATGCCGGCGAGGCCGAGGCCCTGGATGAGGCGGTTGTAGGTCATGCCGTTCTGGCGCGCAGCGGCGTTGATCCGCTGGATCCAGAGGCGACGGAAGTCGCCCTTCTTCGCACGACGGTCGTTGTACGAGTAGACGAGCGAGTGGGTGACCTGCTCCTTCGCCTTGCGGTAGAGGCGCGACCGCTGACCGCGGTAGCCCTCGGCGCGCTCGAGGATGACCCGACGCTTCTTGTGCGCATTGACTGCGCGCTTCACTCTTGCCATTGCTCTGTTACTTCCTTATCGGGTCTCGTCGCTCAGCGACCGAGCAGCTTCTTGATGACCTTGGTGTCGGGCGCCGAGGCGACCTTGTCCTGGTTCAGACGGCGGGTGCGCACCGAGGACTTGCCCTCGAGGTTGTGACGCATACCGGCCTGCTGCTTCTTGATCTTGCCGCTGCCGGTGACCTTGAAGCGCTTCTTGGACCCGGAGTGGGTCTTCTGCTTCGGCATCTCGTGTTTCTCCTTGGTTCTGCCGCCACTCGGGGATGACGGACGTCGTACTGGCCTAGGCCTCGGTGGCCTCGGCCGACTGCGGCTCGTCGCCCTCGGACTCGGCCGAGGGGCGCTGCTTCGCCGCAGCACGCTGTGCGTTCGCCTCGGCCTTGGCCTCGGACTTGTTCTTCAGGGGAGCGATGACCATCACCATGTTGCGGCCGTCGATCGTGGGGTTGTGCTCGACGGTGCCGTACTCGGCCACGTCTTCCGCGAAGCGCTGCAGGAGGCGGACGCCCATCTCGGGACGCGACTGCTCGCGACCACGGAACAGGATCATGGCCTTCACCTTGTCGCCGGCCTTCAGGAAGCCGACGGCGCGCTTCATCTTGGTCTCGTAGTCGTGCTTGTCGATCTTGAGGCGGAACCGGACCTCCTTGAGGATCGTGTTCGCCTGGTTGCGCCGAGCCTCCTTGGCCTTCTGCGCAGCCTCGTACTTGTACTTGCCGTAGTCCATGATCTTGACGACCGGCGGACGGGAGTTCGGCGCGACCTCGACGAGATCGAGGTCGGCCTCCTGCGCGAGCCGCAGTGCCACCTCGATCTTCACGACGCCGACCTGCTCTCCGCCAGGGCCCACGAGGCGGACCTCGGGGACGCGGATACGGTCATTGGTACGCGGATCGCTGATGCGTGTCTCCTCTACTCGAACTGGTTCCAGCTCATCGGGAGACGGATGCCGCCCGACGACGAGAGCGGAAATCCACGCGATGACTCCCGCGGAATCGAATCCGCGGGCCCATGCGGCACCCTTGCTACTCCCCCGCCGGAGCGGGGAAGCGGAGTGCGAACGACCCGGTAACCTTGATGAAGCGGTATGCGCGGGTGGGAGTCTCTCCACTTTCGTACCGGGGACTGGCCCCGGAGCCCGCAGTAGTCTAGCAGAGGAATCCCCCGGTGAGCGACACTTCGCCCGAGCCCACACGTGCGTCCGAGCACGCCCCCGCCGACGAGCACGTCGAGGCCGTCGCCGACGCGACGCGCGACATCGCCGAGGTGCCCGCGGTCGAGGTCATCACGACCGCGGCGGTGCACCTCATGAGCGCGGCGGCCGTCAAGGTCGGGCTCGCCGACGACCCCGAGTCGCAGACCGACCTCGACGAGGCGCGCAAGCTCATCAACTCGCTCGCGGGGCTCATCACCGCCGGGGCGCCGGAGATCAGCGACATGCACGCTCGGTCGCTGCGCGACGGTCTGCGCTCGCTCCAGCTGGCGTTCCGCGAGGCCTCGACCATCCCCGACCCGATCGGCCAGGGCCCGGGCGAGAAGTGGACCGGCCCGGTCACCTGACCCGCTCAGCCGGTCACGGCTGGCAGTGCGGACACCAGTACGTCTCGCGAAGCTCGACGTCGTTGCGTCCGAAACGGCCGTGCACGATGCGCGTGCCGCACCGCCGGCACGGCTCGCCCTCTCGACCGTAGACCCACAGCCGGCGTCCCGGTCGGGTGTCGCCCGTCGTGGTGCGTTCCAGCCGCTCCCGGTTGGCGAAGATCACCCTGCGCGCGAGGTCGAGCGTCGGTGCGAGGTCGACCTCGCCGATCGGGCGGTCGGGGCGGATGCCGCGGAGGAAGCACACCTCGTTGACGAGCACGTTGCCGAGCCCGGCGAGGTTGCGCTGGTCGGCGAGCGCGACCACGGCGGGCACCTCGGGCGTCGAGGCGAGTCGCCGCGCCGCCTCGGTCGCATCCCAGTCGGCACCCAGCAGGTCCGGCCCGAGGTAGCCCATGCGATCGGCCTCCTCGTCCGCCGGGAACAGCTCGACGAGACCGAGGTCGAAGCCGATGGCGGTGGCCTCGGCGGTCTCGACGATCGCGCGGGCGCGGTGCGCCGGGCGCGGCCACTTCTGCCCGGGGCGGAGCAGTCGCCACTCCCCCTCCATCTTGAGGTGCGTGTGCAGCACGGCGTCGCCGATGCGCATGAGCAGGTGCTTGCCGCGGCTCCCGACGGAGTGCACGACCTCACCCGCGAGGTCGACCGTGGCGAAGGCGGGCACGCGCAGGTCGGTCCGCGTCACCACGCGGCCGGCGAGCGCGTCGTCGAGCCGCTTCGCCGCGCGGAACACGGTGTCGCCCTCGGGCATCTCAACCCCTCGCCTCGAACCGGAGCCCCTGCGGGGTCTCGCGGAACCCGGCCGCGCGCAGCGGCGGGTCGAGCACGGAGCCGTGCACGCCCGCGCCGTTCACCGACTCGACGCGGAACCGGGCGCCACGAGCCCGGCCGAGGGCCTCGGCGAGCGCGGTCGCGCCCGCGCCGAGCGCCTCGGCGTCGTCGGTGAAGACCAGGGCCGTCCGCCCGCCGCGTTCGAGGTAGAACACCGCCTCGCCGTCGACGACCGCGACGAGCGCGCCGCCCTTTCGCGCCGGGCGGTGCGTGATCTCCGTGGTGGGCTCGGGCCAGTCGAGGGCCGCGCCGAACGGGTTGGCCGGATCGGTCGCGGCGAGCACGACCGCACCGCCCGTGGGCGCCTGCCGGAGCCGGTCGACTGCGGCGCTCGTCGCGAACTGGGCGCCGCCCTGCCCGTCGATGAAGTAGCCGCGACGCACTCGCCCCGTCTCCTCGAAGCCCGCGAGTGTGCGGTAGGCGAGCGCGAACCCGCCGAGGTGGTCCTCCGCGACGACCGAGCCGCGGGTCACGACGCCGTACCGCTCGAGCAGCGTCTCGCCGAGCGCGTGCGCGCGCGGCGTGGCGGCGTCGCTGGCCATCGGCAGCACCGACCAGCGGCCCGCGGCGCGGGGCGGCGCCGATCGCGGCGTGCGCGCGCCCTCCGCGGCGGCCGCGGCCGACGCGAGCGCCCTCCGCGAGAGGGAGCGCCCGCGCAGGCGCGCACGCGGCGCCGAGGCCTTGGTCTTGTGCGCTCCGCCGCCGGTGAGCAGGCCGCGGACCGGTGCGAAGGTGTCGTTGGTGACGAGTCCGGCCCACACGAGTCGCCACAGCGCGTCGAGCACCGCCGCGTCGTCGGTGCCGCCGACCGCGTCGACGAGCTGCCGGAAGAAGTACGCCCCGCCCCCGCCGAGCACCGCGAGCAGCTCGGTCTCGATCGCGTCGAGCGGCTGGTCGGCGGGGGCCGGCATGGTGAGCTTGACGGTGTCGGCCAGGTGCAGGCTGACCCATCCGTCGTCGCCGGACAGCGAGCCCTGCCCCACCCAGAGCACCTCGCCGCTCGCCGTGAGTTCGTCGAGCATGTCGGGACGGTAGTCACCCACCCGGGCGGGCAGGACGAACGTCTCCCAGGCGGATGCCGGGATGCGCACGCCCTCGAGCTGCTCGATGACCGCTGCGACGCCGTCGACGCCACGCAGTCGCCCGCCGACGTGCTGCCAGTCGGGCAGGAACCGCGCGAACTCCCGCGGCGCGACGGGCTCGACCTCCTCTCGGAGCGCGGCGAGCGAGCGTCGACGGACTCGTCGGAGCACCTCGGCGTCGCACCACTCGGTGCCGGAGCCGTGGGGCAGGAAGGCGCCCTCGACGATGCGGCGATCGCCGGCGAGGCGCGCGAGCGCGGCCTGCGCGATCGCGACGCCGATGCCGAACCGCTCGGCGACCGCGGCGGTCGTGAACGGCCCGTGCGTGCGCGCGTAGCGGCTGACGAGGTCGCCCAGCGGGTCGGGCACCGCCTCGCCGAACACCTCGGGCAGCCCGGGCGGGATCGGCACGCCGAGGGCGTCGCGGAGCCGGCTGAGGTCCTCGACCGCGACGACCCAGTCGCCGCCGCCGAAGCGGACCCGCGCGGCGCGCCGGGCGGTGACGAGCGCATCGACGGATGCCGCGGCATCCGTCTGCTCGTCGACGCGCTCGGCGATCTCGGCGACGGTGATGGGCCCGAGCTCGCGAAGCAGGTCGGCCACGCCCTCCTCGCCCTTGGCGAGCCGGTCGGGATGCCGCCGCTGCAGCATCCGCTCGGTATCTTCGACCACGGCCGGGTCGAGGAGCTCGCGCAGCTCGACGGTGCCGAGCAGCTCGGCGAGGAGGCCGGGGTCGAGGGACAGCGCCGCGGCGCGCCGCTCGGCGAGCGGCGCGTCGCCCTCGTACATGAATGCGCCCACGTAGCCGAAGAGGAGGCTCGCGGCGAACGGGCTCGCGGTCTCGGTGGCGACGTCGACGAAGCGGATGCGGCGCGCCCGGATGCGCTCGGCGATGGCCGTGAGCGCGGGCAGGTCGTAGACGTCCTGCAGGCACTCCCGCACCGCCTCGAGGACGATCGGGAAGTCGGGGAAGTCGCGCGCGACCTCGAGCAGCTGCGACGCCTTCTGCCGCTGCTGCCAGAGCGGCGACCGCTTGCCGGGGTTCTGCCGGGGCAGCAGGAGCGCCCGGGCCGCGCACTCGCGGAACCGCGACGCGAACAGCGCGGAGTCGCCCACCCGTTCGGTCGCCAGTTGCGCGAGCTCGGCCGGCTCGAACTCGAACAGCTCGCTGCCCGGGGGCTCGTCGGCCGTGTCGGGCAGGCGGAGCACGATGCCGTCATCGCTCGCGACGGCGTGCGACTCGAGGCCGAACCGCTCCTGCACCCGCGCATCCACCGCGAGCGCCCACGGGGCGTGCACGCGCATGCCATAGGGCGAATGCAGGACGATGCGCCAGTCGCCGAGCTCGTCGCGGAAGCGCTCGACGACGAGGCTCTGATCGTCGGGCACGACCCGCGTCGCCTCTCGCTGATCGGCGATGAAGCGGACGAGGTTGGCGCCCGCCCGCTCGTCGAGACCCGCGGCGGCGCACCGCTCGAGCGCCGCGGACGCGTCGGCGCCGGCGAGTTCGCCGATGAACCCGCCGATCGCCTCGCCGAGCTCGGCGGGACGGCCGATGCCGTCGCCCTTCCAGAACGGCAGGCGGCCCGGTTCGCCGAACGCGGGCGAGACGAGCACGCGGTCGTGCGTGATCTCCTGGATGCGCCAGCTCGTGGCGCCGAGCGCGAACACGTCGCCCACGCGCGACTCGTAGACCATCTCCTCGTCGAGCTCGCCAACCCGGCGCCCCGGACCGGCGTCGCCGATCATGAAGACGCCGAACAGCCCGCGATCGGGGATGGTGCCGCCCGAGGTGACGGCCAGACGTTGCGCGCCACGGCGGCCCGTGATGGTACCCGCGTCGCGATCCCAGACGATGCGCGGCCGCAATTCGCCGAACCGGTCGGACGGGTACCGGCCGGCCAGCAGGTCGAGCGTCGCGTCGAACACGGAACGCGGGAGGGCGTGGAACGGCGCCGCGCGTCGGACCACGTCGAACCAGTGCTCGACCTCCCACTCGTCGACGGCCACCGCGGCGACGGTCTGCTGGGCGAGCACGTCGAGCGGGTTCGCCGGGATGCGGAGCGGTTCGATGCCGCCCGCGACCATGCGCTCGGCGACGACGGCGGAGTGCAGGAGGTCGGCCCGGTGCTTGGGGAACATGAGTCCCTTGGAGACCTCGCCCACCTGGTGGCCGGCTCGGCCGATCCGCTGCAGGCCGCTCGCGACCGACGGCGGCGACTCGACCTGCATCACCAGGTCGACCGCGCCCATGTCGATCCCGAGTTCGAGGCTCGACGTGGCCACCACGCACTTCAGGCGACCGCCCTTGAGATCCGCCTCGACGAGCGCGCGCTCCTCCTTGCTGACCGAGCCGTGGTGCGAACGGGCGATGACCGGTTCGGCGCCGGCTGTGAGCCCGGATGAGCCCACGAGCTCGGCCGGCGGGCGCCGCGGCGTCGCCGCGGCCGGGCCGGGCGACGCGGCCGCGCCGGTCGAGGCCACGGCGACGGATGCCACTGGGACCTCGGCACCGACGAGCCCGTCGCCGGCCGCCCCGTCGTCGCCCTCGCCCTCGGGCGGCGCCGTGCGCTCGGCCCAGAGTTCGTTGAGCCGGGCCGTCAGCCGCTCCGCGAGTCGGCGGGAGTTCGCGAACACGATGGTCGAGCGATGCGCGAGCACCTCGTCGAGGATCGCCTCCTCGACGTGCGGCCACACCGAGCCGCCCTGGTCGCCGGAGAGGTCGGCGAGGTCGTCGACGGGCACGGTCACGCGCAGGTCGAACCGCTTGCCCGACGGCGGCGCGACGATCGACACGGGCCTGGTGCCCGAGAGGAAGCGCGCCACCTCGTCGTGCGGCCGGACCGTCGCCGACAGGCCGATGCGCTGCACCGGCCTGGCGAGCAGCTCGTCGAGGCGCTCGAGCGACAGGGCGAGGTGGGCGCCGCGCTTGCTGCCGGCGAGCGCGTGGATCTCGTCGATGATGACCGTATCGACGCCGGCGAGCGTCTCGCGCGCCTGCGAGGTGAGCATCAGGAACAACGACTCGGGCGTCGTGATGAGGATGTCGGGCGGACGCTTCACGAGGGCCCGCCGATCGGCCGGCGAGGTGTCGCCCGACCGGACCCCCACGGTCACCTCGGGCACGTCGACGCCCATCGCGGCGGCGGTGCGCGCGATGCCGACGAGCGGGGCGCGCAGGTTGCGCTCGACGTCGACGCCGAGGGCCTTGAGCGGCGACACGTAGACGACGCGCGTGGCGCGGGGCGCGGCATCCGTCACCTCGCCGGTCGCCGCGTCGACCGCCGGCAGCGGGGCGTGGTGGAGTCGGTCGATGGCCGAGAGGAACGCCGCGAGCGTCTTGCCCGACCCGGTGGGCGCCACGACGAGCGCGTGCTCGCCGCGGGCGATCGCCCGCCACGCCGCATCCTGCACGGCCGTGGGCTCGCGGAACGACTCGGTGAACCACGCCCGCGTCGCAGGCGCGAACTCGTCGAGTGCGCCGGTCATCCCACCATTCAAGCGGATGCCACCGACACCGTCGCCGGGTTGCGCTCAGCCCGACGCGCGCACCTCGGCGAGCGCGCGCTCCACGGCCGCGACCGTGCGGCGCGCCTGCGCGGCATCCGTGCCCCAGTTGCTGACCGAGAAGCGGACCACAGCACGGTCGTGCCACCGGGAGGTCATCGCGAGGACCTCGCCGTCCAGGAGCAGTCGCGCGCTGAGCGCCTGCGTCGCCGCGTCGTCCTCGAGGGCGATGCAGACCTGGGTGAACGCCACCTCGTTCAGCACCGAGACGCCCGGGAGCCGCGCGACGCCCTCGGCGATGATCCGGGCGGAGCCGGCCAGTCGGTCGATGAGGTCGGCGACGCCCTCGCGACCGAGGTGGCGCAGCACCGCCCACGTCGGAACGCCGCGCGCCCGCCGCGACAGTTCCGCGACCTTCTCGTGCGGGTCGGCGCCCTCGGTCGTGGCCTGCAGGTAGCTCGCGTGCATGGTCAGCGCGTGCCGCATCGCGGCGCCGTCTCGCACCATCGCGATGCCGCAGTCGTACGGGACGTTGAGCGTCTTGTGCGCGTCGGTCGACCACGAGTCGGCGTCGGCGAGCCCCTCGGTAAGCGGGCGCAGCCGGGGGGATGCCGCAGCCCAGAGGCCGAACGCCCCGTCGACGTGCACCCACGCGCCCGCCTCGTGGGCGACGCGGCACGCCTCGGCGAACGGGTCGAACGCGCCGGAGTGGATGTTGCCCGCCTGGAGGCACACGATCGCCGGTCCCTCCCCCGAGGCGAGCACCTCGCGGAGCGCGTCCGGCCGGATGCGACCCTGCTCGTCGGCGGCCGCCTCGATCGGCGAGCCGAGACCGAGGTACCGGCCCGCGAGGTCGATCGTGCCGTGGCGTTCGGCGCCGACCACGAAGCGGACGCGCGGACCTCCCGCGAGCCCGTCGCGCGCGACGTCCCAACCGGCGCGCCGGAGCACCTCGTCGCGCGCCGCGGCGAGGCACGCGAACTGCGCCGTGGTCGCACCCGTCGCGAAGCCGACCTCGCTCTCCGCGGGGAGGCCGAGCAGCTCGAGGACCCAGGCCGCGGCGATCTCCTCGACGGCGGCGGTGCCGGGCGTGACGTTGCGGAGGCCGTTGTTCTGGTCCCAGGTCGAGACGAGCCAGTCCGCCGCGAGCGCCACGGGCTGCGTGCCGCCGATGACCCACCCGAAGAATCGCGGCGAGCCCATCGCCATGAGGCCCGGCTCGATCCGATCGGCGAGGCGTTCGATGACCTCCGCGGCCGGTTCCCCGTGCTCGGGGAGGTCGCGTCCGAGGGCGTCGCCGATCTCGTCGACCGTCGCCCGCGGAGGGATCGGCCGCTCGGCGAGCCCGTCGAGCCAGTCGGCCGCGCGTCGGTGCGCGCGGGCGAGGAGCGCCTCGTCGTACGGCCGGTGCGCCGCTCCGCCCGCTCCGTCGGACGGCGTCGTCCGGGCAGTCGCGGAGGTCTCGTCGAGTCGATCGGGCATGGTCCACCTGGATTCCGCGCATACCGCGCACCCCGATCATGCTCCCGGTCGCCGCGCGAGTCAACGCCGGTCCGGGCCGGGCTCAGGCCGCGGGGCAGGTGACGTCGGCAGGCGGGACGACGCCGTCGACGAGGTACTGTTCGACCGCGGCATCCACGCACGTGTCGCCCTTGTTGAACGCCGTGTGCCCCTCGCCGGTTCGCGTGACCAGGACGCCGCTCTCGAGCTGCGACGCCACGGCGACCGCCCAGGCGTGCGGGGTGGACGGGTCGCCGGTCGTGCCGAGGACGAGGATCGGCGCGGCGCCCGGTGCGGCGATCGCGACGCGTTCGAGGTCGGACTGGAACGGCCAGGACAGGCACGAGACGTCGCCGAACGCGAAGTACACGCCCAGGTGCGGCGCCGACTTGCTGAGCTGTCGCGCCTCCTCCTTCATCACCTCGACGTTGTTCTGGGCGGTGTGGTCCAGGCAGTTCACGGCGCGGATGGCCTCGGGGAGGTTGCCGGAGTAGTCGCCGTCCGGGTTCCGGCCGTAGTACCCGTCGACGACGGAGAGCGCGACCTCCGCCTGCCCTGCGACGACCGTCGTGAAGACCGTGTCGAGCACCGGCCAGGTCTCCTTCAGGTACAGCGGTGCGGCGATCGCGATGAGCAGCGAGTCGACGCTGAGTACGCGCCCGTCGGTGGACGGGATCGGGTTCCTCGCGACCGCGTCGAGGATCTCGCGGACGACCTGCAGCGCGTCGTCGGCGGTGCCCTGGAACGGGCAGGAGGCGGCCGGGATGCACGCCGCGAGGTACGAGCGCAGCGCCGTCTCGAAGCCGACGGCCTGGGCGAGCGTGATCGCGGCCCGAGTGAGCGAGGGGTCGATCGGGCCGTCGAGTACGAGGCGGCCCACCTTCTCGGGGAACAGGCCGGCGTACACGGTGCCGAGGTACGCCCCGTACGAGTAGCCCAGGTAGGCGAGCTGCTCCTCCCCGAGCGCGGCGCGAAGCATGTCGAGGTCTCGTGCGGAGCTCGCGGTGTCGACGTTCGCGAGGAGGTCGCCGGTGTTGCGCAGGCACGCCTGGCCGAAGCGGTGGGTGAGTTCGTTCTGCGAGGTGAGCCAGTCGTTGGTGCCGCGGACGCCGCGAGCCGGCGCGTAGAGGAGCTGGTCGAGTTCCTTCGGCGCAAGGCAGTCCACCGCCGTGGACCGGCCGACCCCGCGCGGGTCGAACCCGACGATGTCGTAGCGGTCCTGCAGCGCATCGGTGACGGCCACGTCGAGCGAGGTCGCGACCGCGTCGTACCCCGAGACGCCGGGGCCGCCGGGGTTCATCAGCAGTGACCCGATGCGCTCCCCGCGCGCGGGCTGGCGGATGAGCGCGAGCTCGATCTCGCCCGCGGTGGGCGCGTCCCAGTCCAGGGGCGCGACGGCCGTGGCGCACTGGAAGTCGCCGCAGTCCTCCCACCGCAGCACCTGGCCGTAGAAGGGCTCGAGCGCGGCATCCACCTTCTCGCCGGTCGGCGTGGACTCGTCGACGACCGGGAAGAACGTCGACAGCCCGCAGCCCGTGCCGCTCATGGCGATGCCGACGGATGCCGCTGCGGCGACCGCGAGCACGACCCCCCTCGGTGCCCGACCCATGGCGGCCAGTATCCACGGAATCCCCCGATCCGCCCACCCCCGTACTGGGGTGATCCGCGCCACGACCCGGTGTCCCCCGGACGGATCCGCGGTCTGACGCGGATCCGGCCGGTGAACGACGCGAATGTCCCCCGAATCGGGGCCTGTACCCCTGTTGCCGCGGTTCGGGTCGAGGAGGACAATCGACCCGTCGCGGCACGGACTCGTACGGCTCCACGCCGGTGTCGCGCAGGGGGGGTAAGAGTCCTTGAACTCGTACGCGCTCGGAATCGACATCGGAACGACCTACACCGCCGCCGGCATCACCCGGCGGGGAACCGGCGGTGCGCTCGTCGGCACGGCGCTCGAGCTCGGCAGCCGGAAGGCCGCCATGCCGACCGTCGCGTACCTCGCGCAGGACGGCGCCGTGGTCGTCGGCGAGCCTGCCGAGCGGCGCGCCATCGATGCGCCCGACCGGGTCGTGCGCGGCTTCAAACGCCGCATCGGCGACGAGACGCCCTTGATCGTCGGGGACCTCGCCGTCGCACCCGAGGAACTCTTCGCGCTGCTGGCCGGATGGGTGGTCGAGCGCGCCGAGGAGCAGGAGGGCGAGCCGCCCACCTCCATCACGATCTCGCACCCGGCGGCATGGGGCGCGCACCGCATCGAGTCGATCCGCGGCGCGCTCGAGGCCGCGGGCCTCGGCCACGCCGACCTGGTGAGCGAGCCGGAGGCCGCCGGACTCAAGTACCTCTCCGAGCACCACCTGGACGACGGCCGCGTGATCGCCGTCTACGACCTCGGCGGCGGGACGTTCGACGTCGCGCTCCTGCGACGCAGCGGGGAGGACGGGCTCGAACTCGTCGGCGCCCCCCGAGGCATCGACCGGCTCGGCGGAACGGACTTCGACCAGCTCGTGTTCGACCACGTCCGGACGTCGGCAGAGGATGCGTTCGGCGACCTCGAGGAGGATTCGGCCGAAGCAGCGGTCGCCCTGGCGCGCGTGCGCCGGGAGTGCACCGAGGCGAAGGAGGCGCTCTCGTTCGACGCGGAGACGTCCGTGCCGGTGGCGCTTCCCAGCGGGCACGCCCGCGTACGGCTCGTCCGGAGCGAGTTCGAGCAGATGATCGAGCCGGACCTGCGGCGGACGGTCGAGACGCTCCGCGAGACGATCGACGCAGCCGGGCTCGAGCTCGACGACCTCGACGCCGTCCTGCTCATCGGCGGGTCGTCCCGCATCCCGGCCGTGACCCAGCTCATCTCGTCCGAACTCGGCCTGCCGGTCGCCATCGACGCCGATCCGAAGGCGTCCATCAGCCACGGCGCCGCAATCGCGGCGGCGCGACACCTCGAGTCCGCGCCTGACGACGGGGCGACCTCTGCCACGCCCGAGCCCGTCGGGGACGAGGTCCCCGCAGACCCGGCCGAGGACCGACGGCGAGCGCTCCCCGCTTGGTTGCGGAGGACGCCGGACACTCCTGGGCTCTCCATGGGGCTCCGCACCACGCTGCTGGCGGGTGCGGCCGCGGCACTGCTCGGCATCCTCGTCCCGATCACGCCGCTCGGTGCGGGCGGGGAGCAGGGCGAGGCCGCCGACGGCGCGGCCGAACTCGAGGCCTCCGGTACCTACGCCGCGGGGCGATACGTGGCGGGCGACGGCGCGACGGGGCAGGCCGGATCGACCGCCCGGCCCCCCGCGGACGACCCGTTCACCCGGGCCGACGAGTCGGAGCTCGAGCAGTCGACCGGCCCGCTGAAGCCGGGCAAGTCGTCGACCGGCGGATCCGAGGCGCCATCCGGATCGACCGGAACCAAGGCGACGCCTGGCGGCGACACGACCGCTTCGGGATCATCGCCGGGTGGCTCGTCGTCCCCGCCGACGACCGGCTCCGACTCGTCGCCGTCCCCCACGACGGATCCCTCGCCGACGCCGGATCCCCAACCATCGCCCGATCCCGCACCCGTACCGGAACCCGACCCCGCACCGGACCCGTCGCCCGAACCCGACCCCGCACCGGACCCGTCGCCCGAACCCGACCCCGTGCCGGACCCGTCACCCGAGCCGAGCCCCGAGCCCGCGCCCGAACCAGAACCGACCGTGACGTCCGAGCCCACGGAGCCTCCGGCGACCCCATGAGTCCTACCGCGCACCGTTCCCACGATCCCCACCCGTCGCGCATCATCGGTTGGTCCGATGGCGACGCGCTGGTCCGGCGCATCCTGCACGGCTCCGGGCGCGTGCTGGCGGGGATCAGCGGGCCCGGGGGCTCCGGCAAGTCCACCCTCCTTGAACGGATGTCGGAGGAGCTGCTTTCCGGCGGGGCGAGGGTGGTGCGCGATGCCGATGTCCCGTCGCAGTCCGGCGGCGATGCGTCCCGTCCCGTCGTCGTGCTCGTCGACGACGCTGAACAACTGTCGCCGCGCGAGGTCATGACGATCGAGCGGATCATCGCCGACGATCTCGCGCACCTCGTCGTGGCGTTCCGCCCGTCGCCCGGGGCTCCGGCCGTGGAGGCCCTCGACGGCGCCGGGCGTCGGCACACGACCGTTACGCTGCATCCGCTGTCGGACGCCGGAGTGAGCGCACGCGCGGGCGAGGTGCTCGGCGTCGTGCCGGACGACGACCTCGCCTCCTGCATCGTCGAGTCGACCGGCGGCAACCCGCGACTCGTGGACCTCGCCCTGTACGCCCTTCGCGACGACGACTGGGACCTCGACGCCGACCGACTTCCCTCGACCATGCTCACGCGCATCACCGACGAGCTCGACGCCTTGGACCGGCGGACCCGTCAGTTCGCGCTCGCCCTCGCGGTCGGGTTCTCGGCATCCGGACCGGCACTCGCGACGGCACCGCGCTTCGCGGACACGGACACCCTCTCGCTCATGCAGGCCATCCGCGCCGCAGGCTTGGCGCACCCCGACGGGCGACTCGCGGCCGTCGTCCGTACGGCCGTGGTCCGTGCCGCGATGCCCGACGAGGCGTGGTCCCTGCGTCGAGAACTCGTCGACGCCCTCGAGTCGGCGGGGATGCCCCTCGACGAACCGGCGATGTCGCTGGCCGAACAGGGGTTCCGCGATCCTCGGATCGCATCGGCGCTGGAACGCGCCGGTGACGAGCTGCTCGCGGTCGACGCGACCCGCGCTGTCCTGCGCTACCGCGCGGCGGTCGACGCGGGAGCCGACCGCGTCGCCCTGGAGGCCCGTCGCGCCCACGCCGCGTGGGCAGCAGGAGACGTCCGCGACGCCGAGCGACTCGTCGACCGATTCCTCGCCCGTCCTGACGCTGCCGACGTCTGCCGCGGCGTAGCGGTGGCCGCCGCCGTCTGGGCCCGACAGGGCCTCCTCCGCCGCAGCGCCGACGCGTACGAGCGCCTCGCCGGCGAGGAGTGCGCCCTGGCGCCGCTCGCGGTGTTCGCCCTCGCCGCGACCGGCGAGCCCGCCCGCGCGAGGGCGCTCCGGGCGGACGGGCGGCGCATCGCGTACCCGACGTCATCGCACATGGCGGTCGACCTCATGGCGGACGGCTTCCTCCAGATGCTCGACGGCGACGCCGACCGAGCTCTCGGAACCCTGCTCACGGCGTCGAGCGTCATGTCGGAGGCCGGCGCAGCGATCCCGCTGCCGGAGGTCCCAGCGGTGCTCGCCGCGCAGGTCGCGCTCTCCACCGGCGAGCTCCGCATCGCCGACGAGGTGCTCTCATCGGCGATCGCCGCGGGCCAGGGCGGTCCGGCCTTCTCAGCGCGCCTCCAGCTCATGCGTTCCCTCGTCGCACTCCGCGCCGATCGACCGCTCCACGCGCGCGAGCACCTCGCCGCCGCGAGGGCGGATGCCACCACGCGCCCGACGGGGCTCCGCGACGAGTTGCTCGCCAGCGCCGTCCGGGTGGGCCTCGCACGGCACCAAGGCGACATCCCGGACCTGGTGCGCGCCTGGGAGGCCGCGCGCCACGCCATCGCCGGCATGCAGCCGGATGTCATGACCCTGCCGGCACTCGCCGAACTCGTCGTCGCGGCGGCCCGCCTGGGCGAGCCCCACCTGGTCGCCCCGCATCTCGCCGCGGCCTGGGAACTGCTCGACCGCATCGGCGACGCCGCACCGCTCACGACCGGCCTGCACTGGACGGAGATCGAGTCGGGCCTGCTGCGGAACGATCCCGCCGCGGTGCGACGCCACGCCGATGCGCTCGAGGCACGGGTCGGAGACCGCACGGCGCAGCGCCTCGGGCATGCCGCACGCGTGTGGGCTGCGGCACTGGCCGGCCAGGTGGTCGTCGAGACCGTCGAACGTGCGGCGCGGATTCTCGAGGCCGCCGGCTATCCGTGGGATGCCTCGCGCATGGCCGGCCACGCCGCGGGTCGCGCGGCCGAACACCAGGATTCGCTCCGTCTCCTCGCCCTCGCGCGGAGCCTGCACCCCGATGAGGTGAAGTCGGCCGGGCTGGCATCGTCAGTCGATCGCATCGATGCGGAGGCCGGTGCGGCGCCGTTCGTCTCGCGTGACGACAGCCGCCTGAGCGCCCGCGAGAGCGAGGTCGCGCGACTCGTCCTGGAGGGCAAGACCTACGCGGAGATCGGCCAGGCCATCTTCATCTCGCCGCGCACTGCCGAGCACCACATCGCCCGCATCCGGCGACGCCTCGGCGCCACCAACCGCTCGGACCTCATCGCGAAACTCCGGGCGGCCCTCGAGAGCGACGACTCCCGGTGAATCCCCGCCGGTCGGACGGGTGCCGCGGGCCCGGCCCGGGCTCCCCGGGCGCAACCTTCCACGAATCCCCTAACGCCCCCCGGCCCCATCCCCTAATCCCCCATCGGACCGACCGGAAGAGCGGGGATCTCCCCCGATGCCCGCGGACTGCACCGCGACCAAGCTTATTGGCGGGGGGCCGACGCGGATGTCGGTCATCGCCATCTCAACGTATGGAGGAGATCGATCATGTCGAACATCACGACCGCGCTGCTGGACTTCCTGATGGGCCTGCTGCGCGACCCGGAGGCCGCATCGGAGTTCCGGGCCGACCCGGACAGCGCGCTGACCAACGCCGGCCTGAACGGCATCTGCGCGGCTGACGTCGACGCAGTCCTGCCCGTCGCGCTCGACTTCTCGCCGGTCGGCAACCGGGAGTACAACACCGGCGGCAACAGCATCGACAGCGGCGCCTCCGGCGGAGCCTGGGGCGGCGGCGGCGGCTGGGGCGGCGGAAGCGGCGGCGGCGGCGGAAGCTGGGGCGGCGGAAGCGGCGGCGGTGGCCACCACGGCGGCGGCGGCCACCACCACGGCGGCGGCGACGACTACTACTCGGCCGTCCAGAAGATCATGAGCGTCGTGAACAACTACTCCTACATCGACGACCGCGACGTGATCAACGACCAGTCGGTGAACACCAACGTGTGGGCGAACGACAGCCTGGTCGCCGTCGAGAACAACGTGGAGAACAACTCGACCACCGCTTCCGGTGACGGCGCCATCGCCGCCAGCGGCAACGCCGTCGTCGACGCGTACAACACCGACATCGACGTCGACATCGAGGACTCCTTCAACGAGGAGACCGAGATCGAGATCGAGGACTCGTTCAACGACAACTCCGACAACTCGGTCGACAACTCGACGACCAACATCGCGGTGGACTCGTTCAACACCGAGAACGAGCTCGACGTCGAGATCGAGGACTCCTTCAACACCGACAACTCGGTCGACAACTCGGTCGAGATCGAGGACTCCTTCCAGGACAACTCGACGGACATCGATGTGGACATCGAGGACTCCTTCAACGAGGACAACTCGGTCGACAACTCGATCGACAACTCGGTCGAGGTCGACATCGAGGACTCGTTCAACGACAACGAGATCGGCAACACGGACAACTCGGTCGAGGTCGAGGACTCGTTCAACGACAACGAGATCGGCAACACCGACAACTCGGTCGAGGTCGAGGTCGAGGACTCGTTCAACGACAACGAGATCGGCAACACCGACAACTCGACCGAGGTCGAGGTCGAGGTCGAGGACTCGTTCAACGACAACAACCTCGAGGTCGGCCCCGGCGACCTGACCGATGTCGACGTCAATGTCGAGGACGTCGCTCTGTGACGAATATCTGAACCGGTGATTCGGTCCGGCGCGAGTACCTTCGCGCCGGGCCGAATTCCCCGTCAGCCAGCTGAACCAACGATCGTCGAACGGGAAGTGCAACGGTGCAGCAGCTCATCGAACTCGTGGACCGGGGCATCGCCCTCGCTGGAACCGGAGACCGGCCCGACCTGCGCCGACGTCTGGAGCAGACCCGCGAACGACTCCGCGACCCGAACATCCGGGTCATGGTCGTGGGCGAGTTCAAGCAGGGCAAGAGCCAGTTGATCAACGCCCTCGTGAACGCCCCGGTCTGTCCGGTCGACGACGACATCGCGACCGCCGTGCCCACCACCATCCGCTACGGCGAGCGCGCGTCGGCCTCGGTTCTGTCGACCGGCGCGATCGGCGGCACGCTCGAGGCCGACGGACGCTCTCAGCGCACCGAGATCCCGATCACCGAGCTGGCGAGGTACGTGTCCGAGCGCGGGGGCCGGGGCACCGAGACGGATGTCGCCGCGGCCGAGGTCGTGCTCCCGCGCAAGCTCCTGAAGAGCGGGCTCACGCTCATCGACTCCCCCGGCGTCGGCGGGCTCAACTCGGCCCACGCGATCACGACGCTCGCGACGCTGCCCTCGGCGCACGCCATGCTGTTCGTCTCGGACGCCTCGCAGGAGTTCACCGAGCCGGAGATCCAGTTCCTCCGCCACGCCATGCGCATCTCGCCGAACGTCGCGTGCGTGCTCACGAAGATCGACCTGTATCCGCAGTGGCGCCAGGTGGAGGAGCTCGACCGCGGGCACTTGGCCTCGATCGACCCGGACATCCCGATCTTCCCGATCTCCTCGAACCTGCGACTTACGGCGCTGCAGGGGTCGGATGCCGAGCTCAATGCGGAGTCCGGGTTCACCGAGCTGATCGCGTACCTGCGGCGCGACGTCGTCGGCAAGGCCGAACTGCTCCAGCGTCGATCCGCCGCGGCGGACCTGGTGTCGACGACCGAGCACCTGCGGCTGTCGATCGACTCGGAGTTGAGCGCCCTGCTGAGCCCGGAGAAGACGCCGGAGATCGTCGCGAAGCTCGAGACGACGAAAGCGCGGGCCGATGAGCTGCGCCGCAATTCCTCGCGCTGGCAGACGACCCTCAACGATGGCGCCACCGACCTCATCGCCGACATGGAGCACGACCTCCGTGATCGGCTGCGCACCATCCAGAGAGAGGCCGAGGAGTCCATCGACGAGGGCGATCCCGGGCCCGTCTGGGACGAACTCGTGGACTGGTTCGAGCAGCGCGTCTCGTCGGCGGTCACCGACACGTTCGTGTGGACCCAGGAGCGCGCGCAGTGGCTCTCGGCGAAGGTGGCGCGCCACTTCAACGAGGAAGAGGTCACCCTCCCCCAGATCCACGTGGACGACACGCACGAGGTGCTCGACGCCGTCGACGACATGTCGGAACTCGATCCGGGCCGCCTCGGGCCGATGCAGAAGTTCTACATCGGACTCCGCGGCTCCTACGGCGGCGTGCTCATGGTGGGCATCATCACGAGCATCGTGGGCATGTCGCTGATCAATCCGCTCTCGCTGGCGGCGGGCGCGGTGATCGGACGCAAGGCCTACAAGGAGGATGTCGAGAACCGGCTGCAGCGTCGCCGCGCCGAGGCGAAGAACCTCATCCGCCGGCAGGTCGACGAGATCATCTTCCAGGTGGGCAAGCAGCTCCGCGACCGCCTCCGGCTCGTGCAGCGCATCACCAGGGACCACTTCACCGCCATCGCCGAGGAGCACCACCGGTCCCTCGCGGACTCGGTGCTCGCGGCCCAGAAGGCCGCGAACATGTACGCGAGCGACCGGGACCGTCGCATCCAGCAGCTGCGCGCCGATCTCAAGCAGGTCGATGCGCTGTCGAGCAGGGCGAAGTCGATCGAGGGCGTCGAAGCCTCGAACCGCGCGCGGCACGCCGCGTCGTCCGCGGCGGCCGGGGGTGGCCCGGCGTGAGCTCGCGCCTCCTCGACCAGGCGGACGACCTCCTCGAACTCGCGGCGGAGCACTGCGCGGGAGACGCCGTCGCGCTCGCCCGCATCCGGGAGCAGCGCGCACGTCTCCACGAGCCGCTGCGCGTTGCCATCGCGGGCATGGTCAAGGCGGGCAAGTCGACGCTGCTGAATGCCGTGATCGGCGAGGAAATTGCACCGACCGACGCGGGCGAGTGCACCAAGGTCATCGTCTGGTACCGGCATGGCGCCGCGCCGAGCATCACGGTGCACCTGCGCGACGGAGGGACCCGGAGCCTGCCCGTCCGCCGGGTCGACGGGCGGCTCGTCATCGACCTGGAGCCGTCGACGCCCGACGAGGTCGAGCGCGTGATCGTCGAGTGGCCGTCCGGCCGCCTCGAAGACGTCACGCTCATCGACACGCCCGGCATCGCGTCGCTCTCCTCGGACATCTCCGCCCGCTCTGCGGCGTTCCTCACCCCGGATGCCACGCCGTCCGAGGCCGACGCGGTCATCTACCTGACGCGCCACATGCACTCGGCGGACGTCGGCTTCCTGTCCGCCTTCCACGACCCGGCGGTCGCGCGATCGGGCACGGTGAACGCGATCGCCGTCCTCTCCCGCGCCGACGAGATCGGGGCGGGCCGGATCGATGCGCTCCTGTCGGCACGCTCCATCGCCGAGCGCTACCGGACGGACGGCTCGCTGCGTTCGCTCGCGCTCGACGTCGTGCCGATCGCCGGACTGCTGGCCCAGTCGGCCCGCACGCTCCGCGAGCACGAGTTCGACGCCCTCCGCCGGTTGGCGCGTCTGGGACGGACCGACCGCGAGCGCATCCTCGTGTCGGTGGACCGGTTCGTCCGCGAGGACGCACCCATCGACGTGGCCGTGGACGAACGGCGGAACCTCCTCCAGCGCTTCGGGATGTTCGGCATCAGGATGGCCGCGGTCTCCATCCGGTCGGGACACCACGACGCGACCGCGCTGGCGGACGAGCTCTACCGGCGCTCCGGCATGGACGACCTCATCCACCTGGTCGGCGGGCAGTTCCGGGCGCGGTCGGACGCGCTGAAGGTCCGCTCGGCGCTGGCGGCGCTGCGCGCGCTGCTCGAGGAACGTCCGCCGGCTGCGGCATCCCTCATCGAACGGTCGGTCGAACGCCTCGAATCGAACGCGCACGAGCTACGGGAACTCGCCCTGCTGTCGGCGGCGCGCACGGCGGGGCTCGGTCTCGGCCGTGCGGAGACCGCCGAGGCGGAGCGGCTGATCGGTGCCGGAGGCACGAGCGTCGAGGACCGGTTGGGTCTGCCGCCCGATGCCCCGCGCGAAGACGTGCACCGAGCGGCGACGGCGGCGCTGCAGCGCTGGCGCGCCCTCGCCGGCAGTCCCCTCCTCGATCGTTCCGCGGCCGAGGCCTGCGACGTGGTGACCCGCAGCTGCGAGGCGCTGGTGGTCGCCGCCGGTCCGGCGTCAGTCGAGCGCCGCCGGCTGCACCTCGCCCGCAGTCCGGAACCAGTGCCCGGCACCGGGGAACATCCCGGCGACCCACCCGGCCAGGGCCAGCGCGAACCCGCCGAGGAGCAGCACCTCGACGAGGATGCCGAACTCGGCAACCGTGAGGAAGGCGCTCCCGACGAGCGCCACGCCGGCGTGCACCACGAGTAGGACGAGCTGCCCCCAACGCGCGCCGCCGCGCCGGTTGAGGATCATGGCGAGGAGGATCGCCTCCACCGTGACGACCACGCCGATCCCCGCGAGGCAGACCCAGTAGATGACGTCGACGAGCGTGGACACCTCCGCCTCGTCGTACCCCGGGGAAAGGCGGAGCATCGTCTCCTCGAGCTCGGTCGAGATCGACTCCTGCGACAGGAACGCGATCAGCATGGTCGCGGCGGACAGGGTGAAGCTGAAGAGCCACAGGACGCGCGAGGTCTTCACCGACCGCGGCGGCGGCACCGCCTTGATGACCGGCGGACGCCGCTCGTCGACGAGGCTCGGCCGCTCGGGCGGAGCCGGCTCGTCGGCGCTGCCGCGCGCATCGTCGGTCTGCGGTGGACGCTCGTTCCCCCCGGAGGCGTCGGTCATGTCGTCAGCCTACGGCAGGCTCCCCGGCGACGGGGGCTCCGCCACGTCGCCCGTCAGTCGCACGGTGAGCGAATCCACGCCGGTGGCGATCGCGTCATCCGCCGCCCATCGGCGCGCGAGCCGCGTGGTGACGGCGTCGAGCTCGGCGCGCGTGAGGCCGGCCACGAGCCGCAGTCTGACGACCAGCTCGGGGCCACGCAGCCGCGCGTCCGCGTCGCCGGCCAGGAGGTCGACCCCGACCACGGCGAGTTCCCCGGACACCGAGCGCTCGAACGCCTCGCGAACGTCCGCCGATTCGAACGGCGGTCGCCACGGCTGCTGCTGCGCGACCGCCCAGACCGCGGGTCGGCGCAGGACGAACTCGGTGGGGCTTCCGGGATCGAGCACGACGAGCTCGGTGCCGTCGTCGGCGGCCGCCAGCGCGACGCGCACGCCGTCCGCCGGGACGGGCCGGGCCCCGGGGTTCCAGCGCGACATCGCCTCGACGGACCCGAACACGGGAAGGACGCGCCGACCGTCGGGGCCCTCGACCGTGACGATCGAGAGCTCCTGGCTCTTGTCGACCGCATGGCCGTGGGCGCCGACCTCGGTCCCGCCGTCGCCGAGCTCGGCGAGCAGCGGGATCAGCAGGCGCGAGCCGCCGAACGCGGCGACCACGTCGGCCTGCCCCCCGTCGCCCGAGCGGAAGCGCTCGAGCGCGGCCCCGAGTTCCGGCGGCATCCGCCCGTCATCGCCCGCATGCGGGTTCGACTGGAACGACCGGCCGGCCCACGGGCGCCCGGCCGAGTCGGCGGCAGGGTCAGTGGGATGCGACATCCAGCGCCTCGGGCAGCGTGAACGCGCCCGCGTAGAGGGCCTTGCCGATGATGGCGCCCTCGAGGCCCTGCGGCACGAGCTGGCGCAGCGCGGCGATGTCGTCGAGGCTCGAGACGCCGCCCGACGCGATGACGGGCCGGCGCGTGCGCTCCATGATCTGCTGGAGCAGCTCGAGGTTCGGCCCCTGCAGCGTGCCGTCCTTGGTGACATCCGTCACGACGTAGCGCGCCGCGCCCGCCTCCTCGAGGCGATCCATGACGTGCCAGAGGTCGCCGCCGTCCTTGGTCCAGCCGCGCGCCGCGAGCGTGTGCCCGCGAACGTCGAGGCCGATCGCGATGGCCTCGCCGTACTGCGCGATGACCGACGCCGCCCACTCCGGGTTCTCGAGGGCGGCCGTGCCGAGGTTGATGCGCTTGGCACCGATCGCGAGCGCGTGCTCGAGCGACCGGTCGTCGCGGATGCCGCCCGAGAGCTCGACGTTCACGCCGCGGACCTGCTTGATCACCTTCTTCAGGACCGAGGCGTTCGACCCGCGACCGAACGCGGCGTCGAGGTCGACGAGGTGGATCCACTCGGCGCCCTGGTCGGCCCAGTCCGCCGCGGCGTCCACGGGGTCGCCGTAGCTGGTCTCGGTGCCCGCCTCGCCCTGCGTCAGGCGGACCGCCTTGCCCCCTGCCACGTCGACTGCGGGAAGCAGTACCAGGCGGGGGCTCTTGCTGAACTCACTCATCACTGTCCTCGAATCGGATGCCGCGAGAATCGCGACTTCGGCACAGTCACAGCATCCTAGCCCGCTGCGTGCCGGTCATGACGAACCGAAGGCCCACCGCCGTCAGGCGAACGAGCCGATCCAGTTCGCGAGCAGTCGGATGCCGGCATCCGACGACTTCTCGGGATGGAACTGCGTGGCCGACAGCGGGCCGTTCTCGACCGCGGCGAGGAACCGCCCGCCGTGCTCGGCCCAGGTCAGCCTCGGCTGCGGGAACGGCGGCATGACGTCGAGGTGCCACTCCTGCGCGGCGTAGGAGTGCACGAAGTAGAAGCGCTCGCCCTCGAGTCCGCGGAACAGCACGGACCCCTCGTCGGGTCGGACCGTGTTCCACCCCATGTGCGGCAGCACCTCGGAGGGCAGCTCGCGCACGGTGCCCGGCCATTCGCCGAGCCCCTCGGTGTCGACGCCGCGCTCGACGCCGTGCTCGAACATCACCTGCATGCCCACGCAGATGCCGAGCACCGGGCGACCGCCGGCGAGGCGCCGGTCGATGAGCTCGTCGCCCCGGACGGCCCGGAGCCCGTCCATCACGGCCGCGAACGCGCCCACGCCGGGCACGAGCAGCCCGTCGGCCTCCATGACGGCGCGCCGGTCGGCGGTGAGCTGCACCTCCGCACCCGCGCGCTCGAGGGCCTTCGCGGCCGAGTGCACGTTGCCCGAGCCGTAGTCGAGCACCGCCACGCGAGGGGTGCGGCTCACAGCGCGCCCTTCGTCGAGGGGATGCCGCTCACGAGCGGATCGTGCGCCTTGGCCTGCCGGAACGCGCGTGCGAACGCCTTGAACTCGGCTTCGGCGATGTGGTGCGGGTCGCGCCCGCCCAGCACCGTCACGTGCACCGTGAGTCCCGCGTTGAACGTGATCGCCTCGAACACGTGCCGCACCATCGAGCCGGTGAAGTGCCCGCCGATGAGGTGGAACTCGTACCCGGCCGGCTCGCCCGTGTGCACGAGGTACGGCCGCCCCGAGATGTCGACCACGGCCTGGGCGAGCGCCTCGTCGAGCGGGACGAGCGCGTCGCCGTAGCGGGAGATGCCCCGCTTGTCGCCGAGCGCCTGCCGGATCGCGGTGCCGAGGACGATGGCAACGTCCTCCACGGTGTGGTGCACGTCGATCTCGATGTCGCCCTTCGCGCGCACGGTGAGGTCGGTCAGCGAGTGCTTCGCGAACGCCGTGAGCAGGTGGTCGTAGAACGGCACGGTGGTCTCGATGTCGCTGCGGCCGGTGCCGTCGAGGTCGATCGAGAGGTCGATGCTCGACTCGCTGGTCTCGCGCTGCACGCGCGCGGTGCGCGCGGGGCGGTCGGTGGTCATGCGGTCATCCTATTCAGGCAGCCCGTGCGATGCCCGGGCGGTGGTCAGGGGGTCGAAGCGGATGCAGCCGGCGCGAACGCCGCCATCGCCTCGAGGAACGCGGTCGTCTCCGCCTCGGTTCCCGCGGTGACTCGCAGGCAGCCGGGCAGCCCGATCTCGCGGATCAGGATGCCGCGCTCGAGCAGCGCCTCGAACACGGCGTGCGGGTCGTCCACGCCGCCGAACAGCACGAAGTTCGCGCCGCTGCGGTACGGCCGGTAGCCGAGCACCGTGAGTTCGCGGGTGATGCGATCGCGCTGGGCGCGGATCTCGTCGACCATCGCCAGCATCTCGTCGGCGTGGGCGAGCGCGCCGAGGGCGGCCGCCTGGGTGAGGGCCGACAGGTGGTACGGCAGGCGCACGAGCCGGAGCGCATCGATGACGGCGGGGTCGGCGGCGAGGTAGCCGACGCGGGCCCCGGCGAACGCGAAGGCCTTGCTCATCGTCCGCGAGACGAGCAGTCGCGGCCGACCGGGCAGCAGGGTCAGCGCGCTCGGCGACCCGGGATCGGCGAACTCCTGGTAGGCCTCGTCGACGACGACCACGCCGCGCGCCGCGTCGGCGACGGCCTCGATCGTCTCGAGGGTGAGCGGAGTGCCCGTGGGGTTGTTCGGCGAGCAGAGGAGGACGATGTCGGGGTCGTGGCGCTCGATGGCCGCGACGGCGGTCTCGGGGGTGAGCTCGAAGTCGGCGTCGCGGTCGGCGGTGATCCACCCGGTGCCGGTGCCCGACGCCAGAAGCCCGTACATCGAATACGTGGGGCCGAAGCCGAGCGCCGTGCGCCCGGGGCCGCCGAACGCCTGCAGGACGTGCTGCAACACCTCGTTCGACCCGTTCGCCGCCCAGAGCTGCTCGGGCGCGAGGCCGTGGCCGAGGTACTCGGCGAGTGCGACTCGGAGGCGACTGAACTCGCGGTCCGGGTAGCGGTTGAGTCCGATGATCGCGGCGGCGACCCGGGCGACGATGTCGTGGGCGACGTCCTCCGGGATCGGGTGGGTGTTCTCGTTGACGTTCAGCGCCACGGGCACGTGCTTCTGCGGCGCACCATACGGGGACTTGCCGCGCAGGTCGTCGCGGATGGGCAGGTCGTCGAGACTCGTCACCGATCAATGCTATCCGCGCGCCGATCCCGGAATGCCGAGTGCGACCGCGGGTGACGCGGCGCCCGGATTCAGTCGACGACGGGCAGCGCGAGTTCCTGACCGGGCTGGACCACCGCGGTCGCCAGGCCGTTCAGCCGCATGATCTCGAGGATCACCTCGCGGGGGTCCTCCGACGGGGCGACCGTCTCGGCGATGCCCCAGAGCGTGTCGCCCGCCCCGACGACGACCGTCTCGAAGGCCACCGGCGCGACCCCGTCGTCGATGCCCGCGACGGCACCGCCGGAGGACAGCGCCCCGACGAGCACGGCGATGACGATCGGCACGGCGGCGAGCCCGGTCAGGACGACCCGACCACGACGCGTCAGCCGGAGCCGCGTGCGCACGCCGCATGCGCCGAACGCCGGCACCGACGGACCACCGGTGGGGCCCATGACCACTGCACTCATTCCGCACCTCCTCGGGAGAGCCCGCATCCGGCCCTCGGCCGGGAGGGCCGGATGCGAAGCTGTGTTCCGAATATATCTTCGAACATTCGCACCTGCAAGGACCGTGGGTGGGAGTTTCGGCCCCGAATCGCGCGACACACTCGAACGGATGTTTGTCGCGAGCGCATCAGGCGGATACAGTTTCGAATGTCCGACGACAGTCGAACACCGACCACCGACATCCGGGCCACGGCGGCCCCGACGAGAGGCCACGACGTGAGCATCGACATCGACCGGGCACCGGGCGCGAGCGGTCGATCGCGGCGGCGCAAGGGGCTGAGCGCCAAGCAGCTGGCCATCCTCGAGGTCATCCGCGGGTCGGTCGCCGAACGCGGCTATCCGCCGAGCATGCGCGAGATCGGCGACGCGGTCGGCCTGTCGTCGCTCTCGAGCGTCACGCACCAGCTCAACCAGCTCGAGCTCGCCGGCTACCTGCGCCGCGACCCCAACCGTCCGCGTGCGCTCGAGATCCTCATCGACGCCCCGGGCACCGAGTCGCGCCAGCCCACGGTCGCCGAGGCGCCGTCGGTCGGCGACGCCACGATGGTGCCGCTCGTCGGGCGCATCGCCGCGGGCGTGCCGATCACGGCCGAGCAGCAGGTCGAAGAGGTGTTCCCGCTCCCCCGCCAGCTCGTCGGCAAGGGTGAGCTGTTCATCCTCAAGGTCGTCGGCGACTCGATGATCGATGCCGCGATCTGCGACGGCGACTGGGTCGTCGTGCGCTCGCAGCCGACGGCCGAGAACGGCGAGATCGTCGCGGCGATGCTCGACGGCGAGGCGACCGTCAAGGTCTTCCGCCAGCGCGACGGCCACACCTGGCTGCTCCCCCGCAACACGGCGTTCGAGCCGATCCTCGGCGATCAGGCCGAGGTGCTCGGCAAGGTCGTGGCGGTCCTGCGGGCGGTCTGAGCTCCGACCCCTCCGACGTCGGTCACGGCCCGGCACCGGGCATGGCGAGGGGCGGATGCCGCAGCGCGCGCCGCGGCATCCGCCCCGCTGCTCCGCTCAGCCGGCGGTCGCGCCGACCGCGACCCCCTCGCGCACCGCGCGCGTGGCCTCGACGATGTTCGCGAGCGACGCCACCGTCTCGTCGTACCCGCGGGTCTTGAGCCCGCAGTCGGGGTTCACCCACAGGCGACCGGCCGGCACGCCGTCGACGGCGCGTTCGAGCAGCGAGCGGACCTCCTCGACGCTCGGCACCCGCGGCGAGTGGATGTCGTAGACGCCCGGGCCGACGCCGTGGTCGAAGCCGCTCGCGGCGAGGTCGTCGACGACCTCCATGCGGCTGCGCGCCGCCTCGATCGAGGTCACGTCGGCGTCCAGCTCGCGGATCGCGTCGATGACCACGCCGAACTCGGAGTAGCAGAGGTGGGTGTGCACCTGCGTCGCGGGCGCGGCGCCGCCCGTGGCCAGCCGGAACGAGCCGACCGACCAGTCGAGGTAGGCGGGCTGGTCGGCGCGCTTCAGCGGGAGCAGCTCCCGCAGGGCCGGCTCGTCGACCTGGATCACGCGGATGCCGGCGGCCTCGAGGTCGGCGATCTCGTCGCGCAGCGCGAGGGCCACCTGACGCGCGGTGTCGCCGAGCGGCTGGTCGTCGCGGACGAACGACCACGCGAGGATCGTCACGGGACCCGTGAGCATGCCCTTCACGGGCTTGCCCGACAGCGACTGCGCGTACGCCGACCACTCGACCGTCATGGGCGCCGGACGCGACACGTCGCCCCAGAGGATCGACGGGCGCGTGCAGCGCGAGCCGTACGACTGCACCCAACCGTGCTGCGTGACCGCGAAGCCGTCGAGCAGCTCGGCGAAGTACTGCACCATGTCGTTGCGCTCCGGCTCGCCGTGCACGAGCACGTCGAGGCCGAGGTCCTCCTGCAGGCGGATGACGCGCGCGATCTCCTCGCGCATGAGCTCGCGGTAGGCGGCATCCGTCAGCTCGCCCTTCACGAGCCGGGCGCGGGCGCGACGGATGTCGGCCGTCTGCGGGAACGATCCGATCGTCGTCGTCGGCAGCGCGGGCAGGTCGAGGTCCTCCTGCGCGGCGACGCGGGCCTCGTAGGCGGCGCGGGCGAAGGCTCCGGCGTCGAGGGCGGCGAGGCGGTCGCGGACCGCCGGCACGCGCACGCCCGGGGCGGCGGCGCGGTCGGCGAGGGCGACGGATGCCGCGTCGAGCTCGGCCGCGATCGCCTCGCGGCCCTCGGCGAGGCCGCGCGCGAGCACCGCGACCTGGGCGACCTTCTGGTCGGCGAACGCGAGCCAGCTCACGAGGCGGGCGTCCAGCGCGGACTCGTCCTCCACGTCGTGCGGCACGTGCAGCAGCGACGTCGACGTCGACACGGCGACGGAGCCGGAACGCGACCGGAGCGCCTCCGCGCGCTCGAACGCGCGCTCGAGGTCGCCGCGCCAGATGTTGTGGCCGTCGACGACGCCCGCGACCAGGGCCTTCCCGGCGAGCGCCTCCTCGGTCACCGCGTCGAGCCGGTCCGGCAGGTCGCCGCGGACCAGGTCGAACCCGATCGCCTCGACCGGGGTCGACGCGAGCGCGGGCAGGGCGTCGTCGAGCGACCCGTACGGAGCGGCGACGAGGATCGCCGGGCGGTCGTCGCGCGCGCCGAGCGCGTCGTAGGCGATCCCGACCGCCTCGAGGACCCGTTCGCGCGGTTCGTCGAGGCTCTCGCTCACGAGGGCGGGCTCGTCGAGCTGCACCCACTCGGCACCCGCGCGGGCGAGCTCGTCGAGGAGCCGCTCGTACACGGGCACCAGGTCGGCCAGGCGATCGATGGGGCGGAAGCCCTCGGGCGCGTCATCCGCCGCCTTGGCCAGGAGCAGGAAGGTCACCGGGCCGACGAGCACCGGCCGGGTCGCGAAGCCGCCCTCGCGGGCCTCGCGGACCGGCGCCACGAGCGCCTCCACGTGGGGCGCGAACGCCGTGTCGGGGCCGATCTCGGGCACGAGGTAGTGGTAGTTCGAGTCGAACCACTTCGTCATCTCGAGTGGCGCGTCGGCGCCCTCGCCGCGCGCGACGGTGAAGTAGCCGGCGAGGTCGAGGCGCCCGTCGGCGTCGAGCAGCCGGTGGAAGCGCGCGGGGATCGCGCCGACCGCGACCGCGGCGTCGAGCACCTGGTCGTAGTACGAGAAGCTCTCGGGGATCGCCGAGTCGGTGCGGCCGAGGCCGAGCGCGGCGAGTCGCTCGCGCGTGGCGGCGCGGAGCCCGGCGGCGGTGCGCTCGAGCTCGTCGGCGTCGATGCGGCCGGCCCAGAACGCCTCGACGGCGTGCTTGAGCTCGCGGCGCCGCCCGATGCGGGGGTAGCCGAGGATGGTTCCGGCGGGGAAGGCGGGTGCGGTCATCGTTCTCTCGTGTTCCTCTCGGTGCCCGCGTGGGCGGGGGTTCGGATGCCGAGCCGGTCCAGGACGGCGAGCACGGCCTCGTGGCGGTTGAAGGTGTACAGGTGCAGACCGGGTGCGCCGCCGTCGAGGACCTCGCGGGCGAGGTCGGCGGCGAAGTCGACCCCGAGGTCGAACAGCGCGTCGGCGTCGGGCTCGATCTCGAGCGGGATCGCGAGCTCGCTCGGCGCGGGCACGCCCGTGAGCTCCTGCAGGCGGGACAGCCGTCCCGGCGTGGTGACGGGCATGATGCCCGGCAGGATCGGGATGGTCACGCCGCCGGCGCGGGCGCGCTCGACGAAGCCGAAGTAGTCGTCGGCGTGCCAGAACAGCTGGGTGATCGCGAGGTTGGCGCCCGCGACCTCCTTGGCGAGGAGCACGTCGACGTCCTGCCCGATCCCGCGCGATCGCGGGTGCCCGGTCGGGAACGCCGCGACGGCGACCCGCTCCGGACGCGGGCGGTCGAGGATGCGGGTCGCCCCGGGGATCCCGGGGATCCCGACCTGACCGAACGGCTCACGCTCCTCCTGCACCCGGTGGATGAGCTGCACGAGCTCGGCCGCGCTCCGCAGGTCGCCGAGACCCGTGTCCGGTCCGGCGCCCGCGGGCGGGTCGCCCCGCAGCGCGAGGAAGCTCGTCACCCCGGCATCGAGGAACTCGCGCACGAGCCGGTTCGCCTCGGCGTGGCTCGAGCCGACGCACGTGAGGTGCGCCATCGGCTCGACGTCGGTGTGCTCGAGCATGTACCGCAGCACCGTGAGCGACCGGTCGCGGGACGACCCGCCGGCTCCGAACGTCACGGAGATGAACACCGGGTCGACCTCGGCGAGCCGGTCGATGGTGCGGCCGAGCGCGAGCGCGGCGGCGTCGGTCCGCGGCGGGAACAGCTCGAACGAGATCGGCGGCCGAGGCCGACGGTCGCCGTCGTCGGGTCCGGTTCCGGTCATGGTGCTCCAGGTGACGGATGCCGCACCGGTCGGTCGAAGCACGGCACGCCGCGCCCGACCGGCCGTCACGGCGGGTGGGTCTCGCGGGCGGGTGCCGGGCTCGGCGGTCGCTCCAGGCGGGCGGCATCCGGCCGCTCGCCACGATCTGGTGCGACGATACGCCCGGCACGCGGCATCCGCCCGGGTTGTTACGACGCGTGACCGATCGGCCCCGCATCGCCGCCGACACGACGACGGCCCGGTCGACGCGATGGTCGAACCGGGCCGTCGGGTGAGCGGATGCTACGCGAGCGCGCCCATGCGGAACTCCGCGAGCTGCGCGGCCTGCTCGGGCGAGGCGAGCGCGCGGATGCGCGTGCCGTCCTCGACGTACTCGGTCGAGAGCACGCGGCCGGTCTCGTGGAGCGTGGACACGATGTCGCCCCGGTCGTAGGGCACGAGCAGGTCGACCTCGACGGCCGGATCGGGCAGCATGCGGCTGATCGCCTCGAGCACCTCGGCGACGCCCTCGCCCGTTCGCGCGGAGGCGAACACGGCGTTCGGCTCGAGCCCCTGCAGCACGAGGCGGTCCTCGGGCGTGATGAGGTCGGCCTTGTTGAAGACCACGAGCTCGGGGATGTCGCGCGCACCGACCTCGCCGATGACGTCGCGGACGGTCGCGATCTGGCTCGCCGGGTCGGGGTGGGCGGCGTCGACGACGTGCACCACGAGGTCGGCGTCCGCGACCTCCTCGAGGGTCGACCGGAACGCCTCGACGAGCTGGTGCGGCAGGTTCCGCACGAAGCCGACCGTGTCGGCGATCGTGTAGACGCGGCCGTCGGCCGTCGTGTTGCGACGCACGGTGGCGTCGAGCGTGGCGAACAGGGCGTTCTCGACGAGCACGCCCGCGCCGGTGATGCGGTTCAGCAGGCTGGACTTGCCCGCGTTGGTGTACCCGGCGATCGCGACCGACGGCACCGCGTTGCGCTTGCGGTTGGCCCGCTTGGCGTCGCGCGCCGGCTTCATGCCCGCGATCTGCTTGCGCAGTCGCGCCATGCGCGAGTGGATGCGGCGGCGGTCGAGCTCGATCTTCGTCTCACCGGGACCACGGGAGCCCATGCCCGCACCGGCGCCGCCGACCTGGCCGCCGGCCTGCCGCGACATCGACTCACCCCAGCCGCGGAGGCGCGGGAGCAGGTACTCGAGCTGCGCGAGCTCGACCTGGGCCTTGCCCTCGCGGCTCTTGGCGTGCTGACTGAAGATGTCGAGGATCACGGCCGTGCGGTCGATCACCTTCACCTTGACCGCGTCCTCGAGCGCACGCCGCTGGCTCGGCGCGAGCTCGGTGTCGGCGACGACCGTGTCGGCGCCCAGCGCGGCCACGATGTGCCGGAGCTCCTCGGTCTTGCCGCGCCCGAGGTAGGTCGAGGGGTCGGGGTGCGGGCGGCGCTGCAGCACGCCGTCGAGCACGCGGGCTCCCGCGGTCTCGGCGAGCGCCGAGAGTTCGCGCAGCGAGTTCTCGGCGTCCTCGAGGGAGCCCTGGGCGTAGACGCCGATGAGCACCACGTTCTCGAGCCGCAGCTGCCGGTACTCGACCTCGGTGACGTCCTCGAGCTCGGTCGAGAGGCCGCCCACGCGGCGGAGCGCCGCGCGCTCCTCGCGGTCGTACTGCTCGCCGTCGTAGCCGTCGCCGTCGCCCGGCCGGTCGAGGCCGTCGCGCTGGATGGCGGTGGCGTCGCCGCCGCCGAAGCGTGCGATGCCGGCGCGCGTCTCGGCGCTGCGCAGCACGCGCTCGACGGCGTCGTCGGAGGTCTCGTGTGCAGCGTCGTTCATCTGGTCCAGCCTACTTCCGTTCGTGCGATAGGTTCCCGTGTATGCCGCAGGAGCAGTACTTCTCGTCGAAGCCCGCCGACGACGGCTCGCTCCGCACCATCCCCGTCCGCCTCGCCGGTCGCGACGTCGAGGTGCTCACCGCGGGCGGCGTGTTCAGTCCGGGCCACGTCGACGCCGGCACGCAGGTGCTGCTCGACGAGGTGCCCGAGCCTCCGGCATCCGGCCACCTGCTCGACCTCGGGTCGGGATGGGGGCCGGTGGCGATCACCCTCGGGTTCGAGTCGCCGGATGCCACGGTGTGGGCCGTCGACGTCAACGAGCGGGCGCTCGACCTCGTGCGTCGGAACGCCCGGCGTCTCGGCCTCGTCAATGTCAACGCCGTGATGCCCGACGATGTTCCCGACGACGTCCGCTTCGCGGCGATCTGGTCGAACCCGCCGATCCGGATCGGCAAGGCCGAGCTGCACGCGCTGCTCCGGCGGTGGCTGCCGCGCCTCGACGTCGGCGCGACCGCGTGGCTGGTCGTGCAGAAGCACCTCGGCTCGGACTCGTTGCAGCGCTGGCTGGCCGAGGAGTTCGGCGACGGGTGGACCGTGGCGCGGGCCGCCTCGTCCAAGGGCTTCCGGATCCTGACGGTCACGCGCGACGCCTGACGGTCGCGTCGGGCGGGCGGGCGGCGAGCCGCCGCGGCATCCGCCCGGTTCAGGCGAGGCTCAGCACGCCGTCGAAGACGAGTTCGGCCGGACCGGCCAGCAGGACGTGCTCGCCGTCGGCCTCGGCCGCCATGCGCACGCCGACCACGCCGCCGGCAACCTGCACGACCCACTCGTCGGGGGCACCGCTCCCGGCCCAGTGCCGCACGGCGAGCGCCGACGCGACCGCGCCGGTGCCGCACGAGAGCGTCTCGCCCGACCCGCGCTCGTGGACGCGCATCCGGATGCGGCCGCGACCGCCCTCGACGAGGGGCTCGGCGGGGACGACGAACTCGACGTTCGCGCCGGCCTGCGGCTGCGGCTCGAGGATCGGCAGGTACGCCAGGTCGAGTCCGTCGAGCTCGCTGTCGTCGGCGAGGGCCACCACGACGTGCGGGTTGCCCACGTCGATGCCGAGGCCCGGGCGGGCCACCGGCAGGTTCTTGGCGCGGACGAGCGGCTCGCCGCCGTCGAGGCGCCACGTGCCGAGATCGGCCTCGAATCCGCCGTTGCCGAGCGCCCGAACCCGGCGCACGCCGGCGCGGGTGCCGATGGTGATCCACTCGTCGGGGCCGAGCTCGACGAGGCCCTGGTCGACGAGGTAGCGGGTGAAGACGCGGATGCCGTTGCCGCACATCTCCGACGGGCTGCCGTCGGCGTTCCAGTAGTCCATGAACCAGGTCGCCGCCGGGTCCTCGGCGAGGGCGGCCGCGCCGTCGGGCAGGCGGTCCGATCGCACGGCGCGGATGATGCCGTCGGCGCCGACGCCGAAGTGGCGGTCGCAGACGGCGGCGATGCGGGTGGGCGTGAGTTCCGTCTCGCCCTCGGGGTCGCTGAACAGCACGAAGTCGTTTCCCGTGCCGTGGCCCTTGGTGAAGCGGAGATCGAACGCCATCGCACCAGTCTAGGGACGCCCGGGCATCGCTTCGGACGACCGCGCCGGGCGTGCGGTGCGCCACCGCCTCGGCCGTATGCGGCTCAGTCGCCCGCCGCCTGCCGCGCCACCTCGGCCGCGACCGCCGCCCGGTCGTCGGCGTCGACGACGGATGCCGCGGCGTAGCGCCGGAACCAGCCCACCTGCCGGCGGGCGTACGTGCGCGTGAGCGCCTGCGTCTCGGCGATCGCGTCGGCCTGCGGCATCCGCCCGTGGATCCCGGCCAGGGCCTGCGCGTAGCCGATGGCCTTGCGCGCGGTGACCCCGCGTTCGAGGCCGAGCAGGATCAGCGACCGCACCTCGTCGACGAGGCCCGCGGCCCACATGTCGAGCACGCGCGCGTCGAGGCGCTCCACGAGTCGCGCCCGCTCGGCGCGCAGGTGCACGATCCGGTGCGGCCGCCACGGCACGGGCTCGTCGGGGAGCCGCGCGGCCTTGGGTTCGCCCGTCAGCTCGATGACCTCGAGGGCGCGCACGATGCGGCGGCCGTTCTGGGGGTCCACGGATGCCGCGGTCTCGGCGTCGAGCTCGCGGAGCCGCCGGTGCAGCAGCCCCGGCCCGACCTCGTCGAGCTCGCGCTCCAGCCGCGCCCGGATCGCGGCATCCGTGCCGGGGAACCGCAGGTCGTGGATCACGCTCGAGACGTAGAGCCCCGAGCCGCCAGTGAGGAGGGCCACGCCGCCGCGCGCGATGATGTCGTCGACGGCGGCGCGCGCCGAGGGCTGGTAGGCGGCGACGGAGGCCTCGTCGGTGACGTCGAGCACGTCGAGGAGGTGGTGCGGGACGCCCTCGCGCTCGTCGATGCCGAGCTTGGCGGTGCCGATGTCCATGCCGCGGTAGAGCTGCATGGCGTCGGCGTTGACGACCTCGGCGAATCCGCCTCGATCGGCCACGGCGTGGGCCACGTCGAGCGCGAAGCGCGACTTGCCGGTGCCGGTGGCGCCGACGATCGCGATGAGGGTCACGTCAGCGCTGGCCGTCGGTCGGGTCGTAGATCGGCATGGTGCCGACGCCGGGGGCGGTCAGCGGCTCGGGGCCGACGCGGAGCGTCGGCAGTCCGAGCGAGACCCGGCCCGGGGCGGATGCCGCGCCGCCGCTCGCGGCGGGGACGCCGCAGCTCTCGGCCTGGGCGCGATCCCACGCGTCGCCCGCGCGCGTGCGCCGGATCCGCAGCGGGGCGCCGTCGACGGAGTCGGCGAGCAGGTGGAACGGCGCGGCCTGCGTGATCGTGACGGACACGACGTCGCCCGGTCGCGGCTGCTCGGATCCGGCGGGGACCTCGAAGTGCACCAGCCGGCTGTCTTCGGCACGACCGCTCAGGCGGTGCGTCTCGGCGTCCTTCTTGCCCTCGCCGGTCGAGACGAGGACCTCCACCGCGGTGCCGACGAGCGTGCGGTTCTCCTGCCACGAGATCTGCTCCTGCAGGGCGATGAGGCGGTCGTAGCGCTCCTGCACGACCTCCTTGGGCACCTGGTCCTCCATCGTCGCCGCCGGGGTTCCCGGGCGGATGGAGTACTGGAAGGTGAAGGCGGAGGCGAACCGGGCCGCCTCGACGACCCGGAGCGTCTCCTGGAAGTCCTCCTCGGTCTCGCCGGGGAAGCCGACGATGATGTCGGTCGAGATCGCGGCGTTCGGGATCCGGGCCCGGACGCGGTCGAGGATTCCGAGGAACTTCTCCGACCGGTACGAGCGCCGCATGGCCTTGAGGATGCGGTCGGAGCCGGACTGGAGCGGCATGTGCAGCTGCGGCATGACGTTCGGCGTCTCGGCCATCGCATCGATGACGTCGTCGGTGAAGGCGGCCGGGTGCGGGCTCGTGAAGCGGATGCGCTCGAGGCCCTCGATGCCGCCGGCGGCGCGGAGGAGCTTGCCGAAGGCCTGGCGGTCGCCGAACTCGACGCCGTAGGAGTTCACGTTCTGCCCGAGCAGCGTGACCTCGATCGCGCCGTCGTCGACGAGCGCCTGGATCTCGGCGAGGATGTCGCCGGGGCGGCGGTCCTTCTCCTTGCCGCGGAGGGCGGGGACGATGCAGAAGGTGCACGTGTTGTTGCAGCCGACCGAGATCGACACCCAGCCGGAGTAGGTCGAGTCGCGCTTGGTGGGCAGCGTCGACGGGAACACCTCGAGCGCGTCGAGGATCTCGAGCTGCGCCTCGTCGTTGTGGCGTGCTCGCTCGAGGAGGCTCGGCAGGGAACCCATGTTGTGCGTGCCGAACACCACGTCGACCCACGGCGCCTTCTCGAGGATGACGTTCTTGTCCTTCTGCGCGAGGCATCCGCCGACCGCGATCTGCATGCCCTCGTGCCGGCGCTTCACGCCGGCCAGGTGCCCGAGGTTGCCGTACAGCTTGTTGTCGGCGTTCTCGCGCACCGCGCAGGTGTTGATCACCACGACATCCGGCTCGACGCCCTCGGCGCGGACGTACCCGGCGGCCTCGAGCGAACCGCTCAACCGCTCGGAGTCGTGCACGTTCATCTGGCACCCGTAGGTGCGGACCTCGTAGGTGCGCGGCGCGGCGGGCGCGACCACGCCGTGGGCAGCGCGCGTCGCCTCGTGGATGGTGCTCATGATCGCACCAGTCTACGAGCCGTCACCCCGCGTCGTCGCCGTCGAGGGCCGCGCGCACGGCCTCGCGGACGACCTCGCTTCCGTAGCCGCGTCGCAGGAGGAAGGCGGTGAGCCGCCGGTGCGCGACCGCGGGATCCAGTCCGGCGAGCTGGCGGGCGCGTCGCTCGGCGATGAGGGTGGCGTGCTCGAGCTCGACGTCGGGATCGAGCGTCTCGAGCGCCGAGCGTGCGAGCTCGCCGTCGATGCCCCGCCGACCGAGCTCATGGAGGAGCGCACCGCTCCCCCGGCCTCGCCGCACGCCGTGGCTGTGCACCAGCTGTTCGGCGAGGCGTCGGTCGTCGAGGTACCCGAGCCGCACGTAGCGTTCGATCCACTCCTCGATCTCGTGATCGTCGAGACCGTGCTCGGCGAGGGTGGCACGGACCTCGGCGATCGACAGCGAGGCCCGGCGCAGGCGCGACACGATGAGTCGATCGATGCGCTCATCGCGCTCGATCCCGGTCTCGGGTGGCGCGGCGTCGCCCACGACGGCCAGACCCCGGGCCTTGCGGCCCCCGCCGCGTTCGACCGGGCGCGACTCGTCGTTCGACGCTCGACTGGAGCGACCGCGCCCGGCCGGATGCCGCGGACTCATGCGGGCCGCCGCCGGCTCGACTCGCTCCTCCGCCTCGGCGGCGCGATCGGGCGCGGCCGCGCCGCCGTCGGATTCACCCGACGACGGCACGGCCCACGGCAGGTACGTGACCGGCGCCAGCCCCTCGTTCCGTTGCTCGCCCATGCGACCCGGACTCGGACTCAGGCGCCCTTGCGCTTGGACGCGATCGACTCGACGTTGGCCACCGGCGCTACCGGCGCTGCGCCGCCCGCGGCCTGCCCGATGCCGAGCTTGGCGAGGATCTTGCGCTCGATGTCGGCCGCGATGTCCGGGTTCTGGAGGAGGAAGTTGCGCGCGTTCTCCTTGCCCTGGCCGAGCTGGTCGCCGTCGTACGTGTACCACGCGCCCGACTTCTTGACGATGGCCTGGTCGACGCCGTAATCGATCAGGCTGCCCTCACGGGAGATGCCGACGCCGTAGAGGATGTCGAACTCGGCCTGCTTGAACGGCGGGGCCATCTTGTTCTTCACGACCTTCACGCGGGTCCGGTTGCCGACCGCCTCGGTGCCGTCCTTCAGGGTCTCGATACGACGGATGTCGAGTCGCACGGACGCGTAGAACTTCAGCGCCTTTCCACCCGCGGTCGTCTCGGGGCTGCCGAAGAACACGCCGATCTTCTCGCGGAGCTGGTTGATGAAGATCGCCGTGGTCTTGGTCTGGTTCAGGCCACCGGTCAGCTTGCGGAGCGCCTGCGACATGAGCCGCGCCTGGAGGCCGACGTGCGAGTCGCCCATCTCGCCCTCGATCTCGGCCCGGGGCACGAGCGCGGCGACGGAGTCGATCACGACGAGGTCGATGGAGCCCGAGCGGATCAGCATGTCGGCGATCTCGAGCGCCTGCTCACCCGTGTCGGGCTGCGAGACGAGGAGCGAGTCGATGTCGACGCCGAGCTTCTTGGCGTACTCGGGGTCGAGTGCGTGCTCCGCGTCGATGAACGCGGCGATGCCGCCCGCGCGCTGCACGTTGGCGATCGCGTGGAGGGTCAGCGTGGTCTTACCGGAGGACTCGGGACCGTAGATCTCGATGATGCGACCGCGCGGCAGGCCACCGACGCCGAGCGCCACGTCGAGCGCGATCGAGCCGGTGGGGATGACCTCGACCGGCGCGCGCTCCTCGCTCCCGAGGCGCATCACCGAGCCCTTGCCGAACTGTCGGTCGATCTGGGCGAGTGCGGTCTCGAGGGCCTTCTCGCGGTCTGCAGGGGATGGCATCGGGTGCTCCTTCATGGATCGTTGCGGCTGCCTCTAGGCTGTCGGTCCGCGTGCCGGGCCGTGACCCGGCACGTCTCGCGACAAGGCGTTGGCGGTGTGTTCCGACGCTTCGACCGTATGGCCGGCCACCGACATCCGGCACCCGACCGGCGCCCGATGTGGATGGATGCGACATCCCTTCCGTTGTGCAGGAGCCTAGCGCGTCATCCGAACGGATGTTCGACACCGAGTACGGCGTGTCGAACGCGTCTTCGGCATGCTCAGCGGCGGTCCCCGGGGACGGGACGGCCGGCGCCGTACCACCGGGACTCCGGGACATCCGTGGCACGGCACAGCGCGAGCCACACGTCGCGCGGCGCCGCGCCGGCGTCCAGCGCCTCGGCCGCGGTGCGTCCGCCGACCTCGGGCAGCACCAGGTCGTTCACGACGACGCTCCCGTACCCGGCCCCGAACTCCTGCTCGACGGCCAGGTTGAACTCACTTCGCCTCACTGGACCCCTCCGGACATGACTGCGGCCGGTCCGAGGACCGGCCGCAGTGATCGAGCTTGGATGGACGTGCGAGTCAGCGGACCATCATGTCCGCGTCGAACTCGGCGACGAGGTCGTCGGGCAGGCTGTCGGGCACCGACGGAGTGCTCAGACCCTCGAGCACCGCGATGCGGTCGCCGACCTCGTGCATGATCACCGAGATGGGCGTGTCGAGCGCCTCGGCCACCGACGCGAGGATCTCGCTCGAGGCCTCCTTCTGCCCGCGCTCGACCTCACTGAGGTATCCGAGCGCGACGCTCGCCTTGCTGGCGACCTGGCGGAGGGTCCGACCCTTCTGCAGGCGGAAGTCCCTCAGCACGTCGCCGATCTCCTGTCGAACCAGAACCATCGGAACCTCCCTCTCAAATGCCTGCGGCCCTCGCGGGCCGGTGCGGGGAGGTCAGTCTAGCGCCTCTTCCCGATGTACCGAGCCTAGCGTCGCACACTGGACTTTTCTTGTGAACCTGACTGCTGTAACAGGCTGTTCACGTCCGCTATTCCGCGGCTCGGGCACCGATCTCGTCGAGCTCCAGGAGCGCCTCGGCGAGGGCGCGGGCCACCGTCGAACGGCGCACGTCCGCACGGTCGCCGGCGAGGGTCAGGCGCACCGAGCGGATGCCGCGGGGCGACGCGATCCCGACGAACACCGTGCCCGGCGCATGGCCGTCCTGCGGGTCCGGGCCGGCGACGCCGGTCGTGCCGATCCCCAGGTCGGCGGGCCGACCGTCCACCGCGCAGAGCGTGCGCACGTGGTCGGCGAGCTGCTCGGCCACCTCGGGGTCCACGGGTCCGCGCTCCTCGAGCAGGTGGGCGTCCACGTCCACGAGGGCGCGCTTGAGTTCCGTGGCGTAGGCGACGATGCCGCCGAGGAACGCGTTCGATGCCCCCGGCACGTCCACGAGCGTCGCCGCGAGCAGGCCGCCCGTGAGCGACTCGGCACAGGCGACGGTGCGGCCGGATGCCACGAGCCGGGTGATGAGCTCCGTGGCATCCGTCGCCGGCGCCTCGGGAGCCGCCTCGGCCGGCCCGGTCACCGTGCCTCGGCCCGGTGCTCGCGGGCGAGCCGGAACGCGTCGCGCACGTAGAGGAGCCCCGACCACACGGTGAGCACCAGCGCGAGGATCATGAAGGTCCAGTTGACCCAGACGATCCAGTCGCCCACGAGCGTCCCGAGCGGAGTCAGGAACAGCGAGATCGCGATGGCCTGGGTGAGCGTCTTCAGCTTGCCGCCCGAGGAGGCGGGGACGACCGTTCCGCGACGCAGCTCGACGAGGCGCCACACGGTGATGCCGACCTCGCGCACGATGATCACGATCGTGATCCACCACGGCAGCTCGCCGAGGATGGACAGGCACACGAGCGCTCCGCTCGTGAGGAGCTTGTCGGCGATGGGGTCGAGGATCTTGCCGAGGTCGGTCACGAGGCCGTTGCGGCGCGCGAGCCAGCCGTCGACCCAGTCGGTCGAGATGGCCACGACGAAGATCGCGGCCGCCCACCAGCGCATCGGCCCGTCGGCCCCCGCGTCGGCCAGGAGCAGCCAGAAGAACACCGGCGCCATCACGATCCGGACCACCGTGATCGCGTTCGGCAGGTTCCAGTTCGCCGAGCGTGCGGATGCGGCCGGTGAGGTCATGGCCACAGCCTAGTGCGGCGGTCGCCCTCCGCCTCGGGCCCTCCGGCCCGTGACTCAGTCACGGCCGGTGAGCCCCCACGCGTCCTCGTCGGATCCGCCCTCGACCACTTCGAGACCGTCGGTCGCGCGACCCACGGGGTCGTCGTAGCGGTCGTCCTCCGCCGGCGGCGCGGCCGACGGCGCGGCGGGTGCGGACGCTCCGGGCACTGCGCCCGGTGCCGCGACCGGCGGCGCCGGCGGAGCCGCCGGGGTGGCGGGCTCCTCGCCGCGGAGCTTCGCCAGCACCCCGGGCAGCTGCTCCGGCGTGACCAGCACGTCGCGAGCCTTCGAGCCCTCGGACGGCCCGACGATCTCGCGCGACTCCAGCAGGTCCATGAGCCGGCCAGCCTTGGCGAAGCCGACACGCAGCTTGCGCTGGAGCATCGAGGTCGAGCCGAACTGGGTCGAGACCACGAGCTCGGCCGCGGCGAGCAGGAGTTCGAGGTCGTCGCCGATGTCGGAGTCGATCTCCTTCTTCTCGACCGCGGCGGCGACGTCGTTGCGGTACTCCGGCCGCGCCTGACGGGTGACGTGCTTGACCACCCGGTCGATCTCGGTCTCGGTGACCCAGGCCCCCTGCACGCGGATCGACTTCGACGCGCCCATCGGCAGGAACAGCGCGTCGCCCTGGCCGATGAGCTTGTCGGCCCCGGGCTGGTCGAGGATGACGCGCGAGTCGGTCACGCTCGTCACCGCGAACGCGAGACGGGAGGGCACGTTGGCCTTGATGAGGCCCGTGACCACGTCGACCGAGGGCCGCTGCGTCGCGAGGACCAGGTGGATGCCCGACGCGCGCGCGAGCTGGGTGATGCGCACGATCGAGTCCTCGACGTCGCGTGGGGCGACCATCATGAGATCGGCGAGCTCGTCGACCACGACGAGCAGGTACGGATAGGGCTTGAGCTTGCGCTCCGACCCGGCGGGGAGCACGATCTCGTCGTTCACCACGGCCTTGTTGAAGTCGTCGATGTGGCGGAACCCGAACGACGCGAGGTCGTCGTACCGCATGTCCATCTCCTTCACGACCCACTGGAGCGCCTCGGCGGCCTTCTTGGGGTTCGTGATGATCGGGGTGATCAGGTGCGGGACGCCCGCGTACGGGGCGAGCTCGACGCGCTTCGGGTCGATGAGCACCATCCGCACCTCGGAGGGCTTCGCCCGCATCAGCAGGCTGGTGATCATCGAGTTCACGAAGCTGGACTTGCCGGAGCCGGTCGAACCGGCCACGAGCAGGTGCGGCATCTTCGCGAGGTTCGCGACGACGTAGCCGCCGCCCACGTCCTTGCCGACGCCGATCGTCATGGGGTGCTTCGCATTCACGGCGGCGCCCGAACGGAGCACGTCGCCCAGCGTGACCGTCTCGCGGTCGGCGTTGGGGATCTCGACGCCGATCGCCGACTTCCCGGGGATCGGCGAGAGGATCCGCACCTCGTTGGACGCGACCGCGTAGGCGAGGTTCTTGGACAGCGCGGTGACGCGCTCCACCTTGACGCCCGGACCGAGCTCGATCTCGTACTGCGTGACGGTCGGGCCCCGCGAGAACCCGGTGACCTTCGCGTCGACGCCGAACTGCTCGAGCACGCCCGTGATCTGCCGGACGACCTCGTCGTTCACCGCCGAACGGGTCTTGGCAGGGGCGCCTGCGGCGAGCGTCGAGGCGGCCGGCAGGTGGTACGGGCGGTCGGGTTCGATGGCGGGCGGTGCGTCGACGGATGCCGCGGCATCCGCTTCGCCCGCCCCGTCGCCGCCGACGGACACGACCCCGGCCGCCACCGCCGGTTCGAGCCCGACGATCGCCTGCGTCGCCCCAGCGTCGTCGCCGCGGAGGCCCGTGCCGCCGTGCGGCACCTCGCCCGTGAACCGCTGGAGCGCGGACTCGGCGCGCTCGAGGTCGTCGAGCACGCCCGCGCCGTAGGCGTCGGAGGTGGCCCGCTCGCCCTCGAGGGGCGAGTCGAAGCTGCCCGCGGCCGATCCCTCGCCGAAGACGTCGGTGAGCCCCTCCACGCCGCCGCCGTCGAACTCCGGATCCTCTTCTCGGTTCGAGGAGTTGCGGCGCCACCACGGCAGCAGCCCGCCGCCGGGCTGCTCGTCGTCATCGCCGTCGAGTCCGTCGAGCTCGACCTGCTCGGCGCGGTCCTTCTTCGACCGCCGCTTGGGCTTCTCGGCGACCTCGGCCGTCGCCGCCTCGGCCTCGCCGTGCTCGGCCGCGCCGAACAGCCACTCGTAGAGCTGCCGGAACCGCTGCGGGATGCGGTTCGGCGGGGTCTTGGTGAGGATGAGCAGCGACAGCAGGCCGAGCGCCGCGAGCACGATGCCCGCCCCGACGTCGGTGATGAGGAAGATGAGCGGCTGCGCGAGCATCCACCCGAGGATGCCGCCGGCGGTCGCGAGCTCGGGCATGCCCGCGCTCGGCGACGGTCGACCGCCGAGCAGGTGGCAGAGCCCCGACACCGTGATGAGGAGCATGCCGAGCCCGATCCCGATGCGCGTGTTGTCGTGCACCGAGCTCGGGTGGCGGAACAGCCACACGGCGAACATGAGCATGATCACGGGCAGCGCGAACGCCACGCGACCGAACAGGCCGCCGAAGGTGTAGGCGTCGAGCGTGCGCGCGACCGGGTCGTTGATGAGGAACCACTCGACGACCGCGCCCGCGATCGCGAGGAGCACCAGGAAGAACGGGAGGCCGTCGCGCCGTTCCTCGCGGGCGAGGGTCTCGGGGCCGAGCGCCCTCGCCGCGGCGCCCGTGAGGTGGGCGAGACCCATCCAGGCCCGCACCAGCAGCCCGGGCTGCTCGGCGGCGGGCGTCGCGGTCCGCGTCGTGCGCGTCGACGATCGCTGCGCCGGCAGCTTCTTGGTGGGCGCGGTGCGCGTCGACGAGCCGCGGCCGGACGCGCCCGAGGCGCGCCCGTTCGACTTGGTGCTCGTAGCCATGCATTCCACGTTACGGCCCGCCGCCGACGCCGCCCGGCAGGCCGGTCGAGTGTCGCCCGGAGCGGCGCGCACCCGCGCCACGGGCCGCGACCGGTGCTCAGCGCAGTCGGCGCACCATCGTCACCCGTCCGGCGTCGGCGGCCACGACGGCGAACCCCTCCGACCGGTAGAGGTCGCGGGCGAAGTTGTCGTGATCGACGCTGAGCGCCAGCCGGGCGTACCCGTCGGTGCGGGCGTCGTCGGCGAGGGCGCGCAGCAGCGCCCGCCCCACGCCCTGCGCGCGCCACATCGGGCGCACGCCGATGACGAGTTCCGGCACGCCGGTCGCGACGAAACCCATCGAGGGCCGGTCCGCGCCGAACAGGCGGTACCAGGCCGCGCCGACCGGGCGATCGTCAGCATCGACCGCGACCACCCCGCGGTCGGCCGGACGCTGCCAACCCGAGACGTACGCGGCATGCCGCGCATCGGCCAGCACGACGGGACGCGGCCGGCTCGCGCCAGCGCGCCAGTTCGCCGCCTCGACGACCATGTCGGCGAGGAACCCGCCGTCGGCCGGCGCGGCGGGCCGGATCGTGAACTCCGCCATGCGCGGAGGGTACGCGCGGGGTGTTACGGCGATGTTTCGGGCGAGCGGATGCCGCGGCATCCGCTCGTCGCCGACGAACCGGCTACGCCTCGATGACGAGCGGCACGAGCATGGGCCGACGGCGAAGGCGCCGGTTCACCCAGCTGCCGAGCGTGCGGCGGACCGTCTGCTGCAGGGCGCGCGGGTCGCGCACGCCGTGGTGGGCGGCATCTGCCAGTGCGGCCACGATCTTCGGCTTCACGTCCTCGAACACCGCGTCGTCCTCGGCGAAGCCGCGCGCGTGGATCTCCGGGCCGACGATGACCTTGCCGGTGTTGGCGTCGACCACGATGATGACCGAGATGAACCCCTCCTCGGAGAGGATGCGGCGGTCCTTGAGGTCGGCGTCGGTGATCTCGCCGACCGTCGAACCGTCGACGTACACGAAGCCGAGGTCGAGCTGCCCGGCGACGGTGACCTTCCCGTCGCGCAGGTCGAGCACCGTGCCGTTCTCGCCGATGAAGGTGCGCTCGGCGGGGATGCCCGTGTCCTGCGCGAGGCGGGCGTTGGCGACCAGGTGGCGGTACTCGCCGTGGATCGGCACGACGTTGCGCGGCTGCAGGATGTTGTAGCAGTACAGCAGCTCGCCCGCGGCCGCGTGCCCGGAGACGTGCACCTTCGCGTTGCCCTTGTGCACCACGTTGGCGCCGAGCTTCGTGAGCCCGTCGATGACGCGGTACACGGCGTTCTCGTTGCCGGGGATGAGGCTCGAGGCCAGGATGACCGTGTCGCCCTCCCCCACCTCGATCTGGTGGTCGCGGTTCGCCATGCGCGAGAGCACGGCCATGGGCTCGCCCTGCGACCCCGTCGACATGTAGACGATGCGGTCGTCGGGGATGTCGCCCGCCTTCTTGTAGTCGACGAGGACGCCCGGCGGCACGTCGAGGTAGCCGAGCTCGGCGGCGATCGTCATGTTGCGCACCATCGAGCGGCCGAGCAGCGCCACGCGCCGACCGTTCTGGTGCGCCGCGTGGAGCACCTGCTGCACGCGGTGCACGTGGCTCGAGAAGCTCGCGACGATGACGCGACGCGGCGAGCGCGCGATGACCTCGTCGAGCACCGGTCCGATCGCCCGCTCGAGCGGCGTGAAGCCCGGCACGTCGGCGTTGGTCGAGTCGACCATGAACAGGTCGACGCCCTCCTCGCCGAGGCGAGCGAACTCTCGCAGGTCGGTGAGACGGCCGTCGAGGGGCAGCTGGTCCATCTTGAAGTCGCCCGTGGCGAGCACGAGGCCGGCATCCGTTCGGATGGCGACGGCGAGCGCGTCGGGGATCGAGTGGTTCACGGCGATGAACTCGAGGTCGAACGGCCCGAGCTTCTCGCGCTGCCCCTCCTTCACCGTGAGGCTGTACGGTTGGATGCGGTGCTCCTTGAGCTTCGCCTCCACCAGCGCCAGGGTGAGCTGCGAGCCCACGAGCGGGATGTCGGCGCGGAGCTTCAGCAGGTACGGCACGGCCCCGATGTGGTCCTCGTGGCCGTGCGTGAGCACGACGGCGACGACGTCGTCGAGGCGGTCGCGCAGGAACCCGAAGTCGGGCAAGATCAGGTCGACGCCCGGCTGGTGCTCCTCGGGGAAGAGCACGCCGCAGTCGACGATCAGCAGCTTGCCGTCGATCTCGAAGAGCGTCATGTTGCGGCCGACCTCGCCGAGGCCGCCGATCGGGATGACGCGGAGCGTCCCGGGGTCGAGCGGTGCGGGGTCGATGACTTCGTCGGGCATGTGCCCTCCTCACGTTCACGGTGTTCAGTTCGGTGCGACCCTCGGGGCCGCGGATGTCTCGGGGCGGACGGCGCGCTCGGACGCGTCGCGCCGGCGCCGTCGTCAGCGCGTGGTGCCCGCCACCTTCGGCAGTGCGCCGCCGGCGGCGGCGTTGCGGTCGGGACGGAAGTTGTGGAAGTCGACGCCGGGGATGCCCTGCACGAGGTCGATCTCGTCCTCGATGAGCGCGGCCTCCCACTCCTCGGGACCGACGAGCGGCAGGCGCACGCGCGGGCTGCCGATGCGGCCGAGGCCGTGCAGGATGTACTTCGCCGCGACCGTGCCGGGCACGTGCGTCATGACGGCGCGCACGAGCGGCTCGAGCCGCTGGTGCTCGGCGGTCGCGGTCTTCAGGTCGCCGCGGTTCACGGCGTCGACGATGGTGCGGTACGGCGCGGGCGCGATGTTCGCGGTCACGCCGATCAGTCCCGTGGCGCCGATCGCGAGATGCGGCAGCACGTTCGCGTCATCGCCCGAGAAGTACATGAGGTCGGTCTGGTTCAGCACGCGGCTCACCTCGCTGAAGTCGCCCTTGGCGTCCTTCACGGCGAGGATGTTCGGGTGCTTGGCCAGGCGCAGGATGGTCTCGTACTTGATGGGCACGCCCGTGCGGCCCGGGATGTCGTACAGGATGACCGGCAGGTCGGTCGCGTCGGCGACGAGCCGGAAGTGGGTCAGGATGCCGGCCTGGGTCGGCTTGTTGTAGTACGGCGTGACGATCATGATGCCGTCGGCGCCGACCGCCTCGCTCTTCTTGTAGAGCTCGATGGCGTGCGCGGTCTCATTCGAGCCGCCGCCCGTGATGATCTTCGCGCGGCCGCCGGCCACGTCCTTCCCGACCTCGACGAGGCGGATCTTCTCGGGGTCGGTGAGCGTCGACGTCTCGCCCGTGGTGCCGGTGACCACGATGCCGTCGGCGCCGGCGACGATGACGTCGTCGATGTGCTTCTCGACGGCGGGCCAATCGACCTCGCCGTCCGCCGTCATGGGCGTGACGAGCGCGACGAGCACCTGGCCGAACGGGTTCTCTGCAGTCACGCCCTACAGGCTATCGGGTGCGGCCCCGCCGGGCCGATTCGGCGCCGTTCCCACCGCGTGCGGCGGGTCAGCGCTCGTAGGTGAGGAAGCGATAGCGGATGCCGCTCGTCGAGGTGCGCCATCCGTCGGCCGGGTCGGCGGCGACGACGCGCCACTCGGACCCGCGCCCGGGCGCGACGGTGTCGCCGTCGACGTCGAGGTCGAGCTCGGTGACCACGAGGCGGTCGGCGAGGTCCATCGTGGCGGCGAACAGCTCGGCCCCGCCGATGACCCAGATCCACTCGTCGGCATCGGATGCCGCAAGCGCGAGCGCCTCGTCGACGGATGCCGCGCGGACGGCGCCCTCGGCATGCCAGTCGGCCTGCCGGGTGACCACGATGTTGGCCCGTCCCGGCAGGGGCCGGAAACGCGGCGGCAGCGAGTCCCAGGTGCGCCGGCCCATCAGCACGGGTGCGCCGACGGTGGTGCGCTTGAAGTGCGCCAGGTCCTCGGGCACGTGCCACGGCATGCCGCCGCCCGAGCCGATCACTCCCCCGTGCGCCTCGGCCCAGACCAGTCCGATCCGGGGTGCCTCGTCCGCGGCATCCGATTGCGTGGCGCTCATACGGCGACGGCCGCGCGGATGGCGGGGTGGTGCTCGTAGCCGAGCACCTCGAAGTCCTCGAACCGGTAGTCGTCGATCGACTCGGGGTGGCGCGCGAGGCGCAGCGTCGGGTACGGGTACGGGTCGCGGGAGAGCTGCTCGCGCACCTGGTCGACGTGGTTGTCGTAGATGTGGCAGTCGCCGCCCGTCCAGACGAAGTCGCCGACCTCGAGCCCGGCCTGCTGCGCGACCATGTGCGTGAGCAGCGCGTACGAGGCGATGTTGAACGGCACCCCGAGGAACAGGTCGGCGCTGCGCTGGTACAGCTGGCACGACAGGCGCCCGTCGGCGACGTGGAACTGGAACAGCGCGTGGCACGGCGCGAGCGCCATGTCGGGGATGTCGGCGGGGTTCCACGCCGACACGATGAGGCGGCGCGAGTCGGGGTTCGTGCGGATCTGTTCGATCACCTGGGCGATCTGGTCGACGTGCTCGCCCGACGGCGTCGGCCACGAGCGCCACTGCACGCCGTAGACGGGGCCGAGCTCGCCCGCGGCATCCGCCCATTCGTCCCAGATCGTGACGCCGTGCTCCTGCAGCCACCGCACGTTCGAGTCGCCGCGCAGGAACCAGAGCAGCTCGTAGGCGATCGACTTGAAGTGCACGCGCTTGGTGGTGATGAGCGGGAAGCCCTGGGCGAGGTCGAACCGGATCTGCCGGCCGAACACGCTGCGGGTGCCCGTGCCGGTCCGGTCGGATTTCGGCGTGCCGTGCTCGAGCACGTCGCGGAGCAGGTCTTCGTACGGAGTCGGGATCGCGCTGGCCACGGCGTCAAGGCTACGCCCGGTCGGGCGAGCGGATGCCGCGACGCGGCGACTCCCGCGACGGTCCGCCTCGCGCAGCCCCGTCACCCGGCGTCACACGCAGGATCCTCCGAGCCGCGCGCGCGTACGATCCTGCGCATGGATCTCGTGCCCGCCCTCGTCGCCGGGATCGGCCTGCCCGCCCTCGCGACGCTCATCGGGCTGGTCGTCCGGTCGCGCGACGGCCGCCTCCGGGCGGGTTCGCGCACGCCGGGCGCCTCGGGCGAGGCGGAGGCGCTCGGCCTCGCGCCCGACGTGCTCGGAACCGATGCGACGCTCGTGCAGTTCTCGACGGCGTACTGCAGCCGGTGCCCCGGCACCGCGCGGGCGCTCGGCGACCTCGCCGACGCGCACGACGCCGACGTGCGCCACGTCGAGATCGACCTCACCGACGACGCCGCGCTCGCGGACCGCTTCGACGTCCGGCAGACCCCCACCGTCCTCGTGCTCGACGCGGCCGGGCGGATCGCCGGGCGCATCGCGGGCGTGCCGCGGACCGGCGAGCTCCGCACCCTCATCGACGACCTCTCCCGGAGGAACCGTGTCCCCCAGCGCGCCTGACTCGCCGACCGACGGCCCGGCGGCTCCGCCCCGCGGCATCGACACTCGCGGTCCCCGATTCGCCGCGGCGCTCACGGCGGTGCTGCTGCTCGTGACCGCGGTACTCGGCTTCGGCGGTGCGGATGGCGCTGCGCTCGTGCTCCTCGCCGCGATCGCGCTGCTGTTCGCGTGGGGTGCGATCGCCGGGGTGGCGCGGCATCCGTTCGGACTCCTGTTCCGCGCCGCGGTCCGGCCGCGCCTCGACCCGCCGGACGAGCTCGAGGATCCGCGTCCGCCCACCTTCGCGCAGCTCATCGGCCTCATCGTCACCGGGACCGGCGTCGTGCTCGGCCTCGCCGGGCTGCCGCTCGCCGTGCCGGTGGCCGCCGCCGTCGCGTTCCTCGCCGCGTTCCTCAATGCCGCGTTCGGCTACTGCCTCGGATGCCAGGTGTACCTGCTGCTCGTCCGGGCCCGCGTCATCCGTCACGCGTGACGCGCGGACCGCGGCCACTGCCGCGCGCGGCATCCGCTCGATAGGCTGGAGCACCGGCTCGAGGAGGAGGACCAATTGGCACTGACGAGCGAATCGACCACGGTCTGGACGGGCACGCTCTTCGAGGGATCGGGCACGACGCGCCTGGACTCCTCGAAGCTCGCCGAGTTCGACGTCAACTGGAAGGCCCGCTCCGAGGGCGAGGCCGGCACCACCAATCCCGAGGAACTGCTCGCCGCCGCGCACTCGGCCTGCTTCTCGATGGCCTTCTCTCTGGCGCTGGCCGAGGCCGGGCACGCTCCCGAGAGCATCCAGACCACCGCGGCCGTGACCTTCCAGCCGGGTGAGGGCGTCACCGGCAGCCACCTGCTCGTGAGCGCCCGGGTGCCCGGCATCACCGAGGCCGAGTTCGAGCGCATCGCCGACGAGGCCAAGGCCAACTGCCCGATCTCCAAGGCCCTCGCCGGCACCGCGATCACGATCGAAGCGGAGCTCGCGTAGCGGTGCGCGTCCTCGTCGCCGGCGCGTCCGGCTTCATCGGCTCCGCCGTCACGGCCCGCCTCGCCGATGCGGGCCACGAGGTGGTGCGCCTCGTCCGGCGACGCGCCACGAGCGACGACGAGGTCACGTGGTCACCAGGATCGGGCATCATCGACTTCACCGTGATGGAGCGCGTCGACGCGGTGCTCAACCTGTCGGGCGCCTCGCTCGCCCGGCTGCCCTGGACGCGGCGCTGGCGCGACGAGATCCTCGAGTCGCGCGTGACCGCGACACGGACGCTCGCCGACGCGATGCGCAAGGCGAAGCGCCCGCCCGCGGTCTTCCTCAGCGGCTCGGCCGTCGGCGTGTACGGCGACCGCCCCGGCGAGCTGCTCACCGAGCACTCGAGCCCGGGCGAGGGATTCCTCGCCGACGTCGTGGGCCGGTGGGAGGCGGCGGCGAAGCTCGCACCCGACGAGACGCGCACCGTGCTCCTGCGCACGGGCATCGTCGTGGGACGCGGCGGGGCGATGCAGCGCGTGCGCACGCTGACGACCTTCGGCGTTTCGGGCCGGCTCGGCACGGGCGGCCAGTACTGGCCGTGGATCGCGATCGACGACGAGGTGGGGGCGATCGTCCACCTGCTCGACTCGCACCTGTCCGGCGCGGTGAACCTCGTCGGTCCGACGCCCGCGACCGCCGACCGGATCATGTCGGCGCTCGCCGAGCGGATGCACCGGCCCTACGGCCTGCCCGTGCCGGAGAAGCTGCTCGAACTGGGCCTCGGCAACGCGGCCGACGACCTGCTGCTGTCCAGCCAGAAGGTCCGCCCGCAGCGCCTCATCGACGACGGCTACCGGTTCCGCCACGTGACGGTCGAGTCGGCCATCGACGCGATGCTCAACCTCGACCGCGCTCCAGCTCGATAGCCCGCCGCACGGCCCGGCGCGCTCGCCGCCGATCCCCCGCCGCGTCGTAGGCCAGGCCGAGCCGGAGCCAGGCACGCCACGAGTCGGGTTCCGCCTCGACCGCGCTGCGGAAGGCGGGGAACGCGTCATCCGCCGCCGCCCGCTCGGGGCGCCCGCTGGGCCGGAGCGGCATGCCCAGGTCGAGCGCACCCTCCGCCTCGAGCTGCCGCACGAGCCGCTGCGAGCGAGCGCCGAACTGGAGTTCGCGCCAGATGGCCCACGCCGCCAGCACCGGCAGCACGATGAGGGCGACGCCCATGACGACGGCGACGGGCTCGCCGGTCTGCACGAACTGCACGGCGCGCCATCCGACGAGCACGAGGTAGACGCCGAGCAGCACCGCCATCACGACGGCGCCGAGCTTCGCTCCGCTCATCGCGCGCCGGGCAGTTCGAGGCCGAGCAGGGCGTCGAGCCCGACCGTCACGCCCTCCGACGTCGCGGCGCGACGGAGCGCGAGCAGGATGCCGCTCTCATAGGCGGACGAGGAGATGGTGGAGTGCGCGATCGTGAGCGTCTCGCCGTCGCCGCCGAGGATCACGCGCTGCTCGGCGAGCAGGCCCGACATGCGGAGGCTGTGCACCGGCACGCCGGAGACGAGCTGCCCGCGCGCACGCTGGTCGGCGTGCGGTGCGGCGACCGGGCCGGCGTCGCCGCGTGCGGCCGCGACGAGCTCGGCCGTGCGGACGGCCGTGCCGGAGGGCGAATCGACCTTGCCGGCGTGGTGGGCCTCGACGATCTCGATCGAGTCGAAGTGCTGCGCGGCGAACGCGGCGAACGCGGACCCGAGCACGCTGCCCACCGAGAAGTTCGGCACGAAGATCACGCCGGGCGCCTCGTCGAGGTCGCGGAGTCGGCGCTCCACCTCGGCGATGCGCTCGTTCGACCATCCCGAGGTGCCGACCACGACCGCGGCACCCGCCTCGATGGCCGCCTCGACGATGCCCTGGCTCGCGGCGGGGTGCGTGACGTCGAGCACCACGTCGGCGCCGTCGAGCTCGTCGAGCTCGTCGAGGTTCGACGTGGAGTCGAGCCCGGCGTGCAGTTCGAGGTCGTCGGCCTCCTCGATGAGCCGGACGGCGAGCCGCCCCATCTTCCCGGTCGCTCCGGCCACCGCCACCCTGATCGTCACGTCGATCACCCTAGCAATCGCGCCGCCGCGGTCCTCCCGTCGCAGCGGGCGGTCCGGTCGCGGTCACCGCGGTCGTAGGCTGAGCGGATGCTGCGCTTCCGCGACGCCGACGTGACCGACCCCGACGCGCACCGCCTGCTCGAGGCGTACTTCGCCGAGCGCGCCGAGGGCTTCCCGCCCGAGCAGGGCGCGTACCGCCCGACGTGGCCGGAACCGGCCCGGTTCACTCCCCCGGTCGGGGTCTTCCTCATCGTCGAGGACGAGTCCGGCGAGGCGGTGGGCTGCGGCGGCGTGCGGCGGATCGCGGACGCCGACGACGGCACGGTGCGCTTCGAGGTCAAGCACCTCTGGTTGGCGCCCGCGGGTCGGGGCCGCGGCGAGGGCCGCCGCCTGCTGCTCGAGCTCGAGCGGCGCGCGGTCGGGTTCGGCGCCGGTGAGCTCGTCCTCGACACGAACGCGAGCCTCGAGGCCGCGGGCGGGCTCTACCGGTCGAGCGGCTACGTCGACATCCCGCCCTACAACGCCAACCCGAACGCGACGAACTGGTACGGCAAGCGCGTTCGCGCCTGACCGGTCAGAGCGAGTACAGGTCGGGGAGCCCCGTCCGCATCTCCGGCGGCAGGTGGGCGAGGTCGTTGTGGACCACGAGGCTCCACGGCCGGCCCGGCGCCCGCTGCGTGAGCACCGTCAGGCCGCAGTTGGCCTGGTTGATCGTGACCCAGCGCCACTCGGGTGCTCCGAGCACCTCGCGCACGAACCAGCCGATCACGAAGTTGTGGGTGATGAGCAGGTCGTGGCGGTCCTCGCGGTGGGAGCTGAGGAACTCCGCCCGCGCGTCGGCCATCTGCGCCTGCCCGGCCTCGAAGTCGAGCTCCGAGTAGGAGCCGAAGAACGGCGCGTACGCCGAGGGCGTGTCGGGCCCGGGACCGGACGGCACGCAGTCGAAGAGCAGGGCCGAGGGCTCCGGGTGCAGGGCCGGGAGCTTGCCCGCGATGATCTTCGCGGTCTCGGCGGCGCGCTGCAACGGCGAGTGCCACGCGTGGTCGAACGGGATCCCGCCGAGCCGTTCGGCGAGCAGTTCCGCCTGCCGTCGGCCCCGCGGCGACAGCGGCCCGTCGGGGAGGCCGTGCTCGGCGTCGAGCTGTTCGCCGTGGCGGACGAGGTACAGGTGGTGGGGCACGTGGGTTCCTGGGGGTCGGGCGTCGCTCAGGCGACGTCGGTTCGGGGTTCGGGCTGGTCGACGACCGATCGGAACGCGTGCTCGTCGACGGGCCCGACCGCGACGAGCGACACGGGACGCGCGGCGAGGTCGGCTGCGAGGGCCTGCACGTCGTCGGCCGTGACCCGCGCGACGCGACGGAGCGCCTCGTCGAGGTCGGCGAACTCGCCGAGCGCGAGTTCGGCGCGGCCGAGCCGCGACATCCGCGTGTCGCTGTCCTCGAGCGCGAGCGCCGAGGCGCCGCCGAGGTAGCCGACGGCGCGTTCCATCTCGTCGGGCGTGACGCCGTGGTGGGCGAGCCGCTCGAGTTCGGTGCGCATGAGCGCCGCCACCGTGGCGGCGTTGCGCGGCGCGCAGCCGGCGTACATGCCGAACACGCCCGCGTCGGAGTAGCCGGGGGCGAAGGAGTACACGGAGTAGGCCAGGCCGCGCCGTTCCCGCACCTCCTGGAACAGCCGCGACGACATGCCCGCGCCGAAGACCGTGTTCAGGACGCTGAGCACGGCGCGGCGGTCGTCGGTCGCCACGAGACCGGGTACCCCGAGCACGAGGTTCACCTGCTCGTTGGGCTTCTCGACGACCGTGAGCGCGGTGGTGCCGACGGGCGTCGCGGGCCCGCCGTCGCGCCGCTCGACCGGGGCGCCCTCGTCGTCGAGCCGCCACCCGGCTGCGGCGAGCGCGCGGCTCAGGTCCGCGACGACGCGGTCGTGGTCGACGGCTCCGGCGACGGTGACGACGAGGTCCTGCGGCCGGTAGTTCGCCCGGTAGTGCTCCCAGACGGCGTCACGCGTCGCGGCGCCGATCGTCTCAGGGTCGCCGCCGATGGGTCGGGCGAGCGGATGCCGCCCCAGGACGGCCTCGAAGAAGCGCTCGCTCGCGACATCCGACGGGTCGTCGCCCGCCATCGCGAGCTCTTCGAGGATGACGCGGCGCTCGCTCTCGAACTCGTCGGGGTCGAGCAGCGAGGAGGTGAACATGTCGGCCAGCACCTCGACCGCCATGGGCAGGTCGCGGTCCTGCACCTTCGCGTAGTAGCAGGTGTACTCCTTGGCCGTGACGGCGTTGTGCTCGCCGCCGACCGCGTCGAACGCGACGGCGATGTCGAGCGCGGTGCGCGCGGCGGTGCCCTTGAAGAGCAGGTGCTCGAGGAAGTGCGTGGAGCCGAACGTGGCGGGGTGGCCGGAGTCGGACGGATGCTCGTCGCGGGAGCCCACGGCGACCCAGAACCCGATCGTCGCGCTGCGGCTGCCGGGCACGCGCTCGCTGAGGACGCGGATGCCGGACGGCAGGACCGAACGGCGGACCAGGGTGTCGCCGGCGGCGCGGAACTCGAGCTCGGGCATACCGAGGGGGAGGTCGACGGCGCCGTTCACGCCATCCAGCCTAGGCCACGGCGTGACGGAGGACGCCCGGCTCGCACTCAGGCCGAGGCCCGGTCGAGCTCGACGAGCTCCGACCGGGTGAGGACCAGCGACGCGGCGCGCATGAGGGCGTCCACCTGGTCGGGGCGCCGCACGGCGACGACCGGGGCGGCGACGGCCGGCCGCGCGAGCAGCCACGCCACGGCGACCGCGGCGGGATCGGTGCCGTGGGCGTCGGCGACCTCGCCCAGCACCCGGAGCACGCGGGTCGCGCGGCGCCCTGCCCGATGCTGGTGCCGTGCCGCGGTCGCGTCGCGGGGCTCGCCGCGGCGGTGCAGCCGCCGACCGAGGACGCCGCCCGCGAGGGGCGACTGCGGCAGGACCGCGAGCCCCTGGGCCCGGGCGACGACGCCGAGCGCGCCCTCGAACCCGCGGCGCGCCAGGAGGTGGTACGGGGTCGCGAGCGCCTGGAAGCGGGGCAGCCCGTCGGCGGCGAGAACGCGCGCCTGGATGAGGCGCTCCGGCGAGCAGCCCGCGGCGGCGAGCGCGAGCACCTTGCCGGAGGCGAGGAGCGCGTCGAGTGCGCCGAGGATCTCCTCGAGGGGCGTCTCGGGGTCGTCGTCGTGGTAGGCGAGGAGGTCGATGCGGTCGGTGCCGAGACGTCCGAGCGAGGCATCCACCGCGTCGGTGATCGTGCGGGTCGTGGGCCGGGCGGGTCCGGGGCTGCGTCGCACCCGGGTCATGAGGCGCACGCGGTCGCGCGTGCCCCGGGAGGCGAGCCAGGCGCCGACGAGGCGTTCGCCCCCGGCCGGGTCCGCGGGCCCGCTGGCGACGGCGATGAGGTCTCCGCCCAGTCCGGCGAAGCGGTCGAGGAGGTCGGCGGCGTGGGCATCGGCGCCCCCGTCGAGCGCCCCGGTGCTCAGCCCGAGCAAGTGCACCTCGACGCCCGAGTCGCCGAGCTCGACGCGATACGGCACCGTGATGGGGCCGGAGACGGGGTTCGTCTGGATCTCCGCGGTGGTGGGCGGCTCCGCGGTGGTGGGCTCCGAGGTCTCGGACGGCACGCGATCCAGCTCGTCGGCGGCGCACGCCGTGGCGGCGCCCGGCCGGCCCCCGGCCCGCCGTGCTCCGTGCTGTGCGTGCTTCCGCGCCACGCGATCCTCCTCCCCAGGATTGCCTTCGACAGTAGGCGCCGTCTCGGAGCGACCCCCGACGGATCGGGTGAAGCGTTATCGAAACGTTGGTGAACACGGTGCCCCGGGCGGTCCGGAGCCGCATCGTCCGTTCGGTTGACCGCCGCGAGCGCGCGCGAGCCGAACGCCTCTTGCGGTGCATTGAACAAGCGTTTAGCATCCTGAACGTGCGTTCAATCCCCGCCGCTGACGCGACCACCGTCGCACGCATCCGAGCCGCCGCCGTGGCGCGGTTCGGACGCCACGGCTTCGCGCGCACGAGCGTCCGCGAGATCGCGAGCGACGCGGGCGTGAGCCCCGGCCTCGTCATCCACCACTTCGGCTCGAAGGAGGGATTGCGCCGCGCCTGCGACGAGTGGATGGTCGCGCAGCTGATCGGCGAGAAGGCCCGCCTCGGCGACACCGAGGTCGCCTCCACGATCCGGGAATGGCTCGACGACCCGGGACGCTTCCGCGGCTACCTCGACTACGTCGGCATGATGCTCGCCGACGGCACGGGCGGCGGCGACCGGCTCTTCGACCTCCTGCTCGCCGAGACCCGGGCCATGCTCGAGGAGGGGGTCGCCTCCGGCGCCATGCGCGAGAGCTCCGACCCCGAACTCCGGGCCGTACTCGTGACCGTGCACGGCCTCGCCCCGCTGCTGCTGCGCGAGCACCTCGCGCGCGTGCTGGGGGCCCCGCTCGACGACCCCGCGACCGTACGGCGCATGACGCTGCCGACGCTCGAGCTCTACACCCACGGCCTCTACGCCGACACCCGCATCCTCGATGCCGCGCGCTCGGCGATCGCCGACGTCGGCGACGGCCACGCGGTGGCCCACCCCGAGGCGGCCGTCCCGGCCGACCGGGTGCGTTCCGACAAGGGCCCCGGCAACCCGAACCAGGACCCCGACCCGCCGACCGGTGACGACGCCGCGCGCCACTGAGGCGCGGCATCCGCTCTCGTCATCGACTCGAAGGGACCTCCATGGACACCACCACCGACGCGGCCGTCACCACGCGCGGCCTCGTCAAGCGCTACGGCACGAACACCGCCCTCCACGGCATCGACCTCGACATCCCGCGCGGCAGCGTCTTCGGCATGATCGGACCGAACGGCGCCGGCAAGACCACCACGATGCGCCTGCTGCTCGACATCCTGCGGCCGAGCGCCGGCGAGCTGCGGGTGCTCGGCGAGACGCCGCGCCTCGGCGGGGCCGCACTCCGCCGACGGATCGGCTACCTGCCCGGTGAGCTGCACCTGGCGACGCGGGTGAAGGGGCGCGAGCTCCTGGCGCACTACGCCGAGATCTCGGGGCCCGTGCGTCCCGGTGCCGTCGACGCGCTCGCCGACCGGCTCGGCGTGGACCTCGGCCGTCCCGTCCGCAGCCTCTCGAAGGGCAACAAGCAGAAGATCGGCCTCATCCAGGCCTTCATGCACGAGCCGGAGCTGCTGGTGCTCGACGAGCCGACGAGCGGGCTCGACCCGCTGGTGCAGCAGGAGTTCCACGCGATGCTGCACGAGGCGAAGGCGAACGGCCAGACCGTCTTCCTGTCGTCGCACGTGCTCAGCGAGGTGCAGCAGACCGCGCACGAGATCGCGATCCTGAAGCAGGGGCGCATCGTCGAGCGGTCCACGGTCGCCGCGCTCCGCGAGGACGCGGTGCGGCACGTCCGGCTCGTCGTGGCCGAAGCGGATGCCGCGGCGGCCCGTGCGACGCTCGACGCGCTGCCCGGCGTGAGCGGCGTGGCCCCGGCGGGCGACGGTCCGGGCACCGTCGCGTTCTCGGCCACGCTCGACGCGCACGTCGACGCCTTCGTGAAGGCCGTCGCCCGGCTCGACGTGGTCGACCTGACGGTGGAGGAGCCCGACCTCGAGGAGATGGTGCTCGCCTACTACGGCACCGACCTCACGGCCGACGCCGACGACGCCGAGGGCACGACGCGGAAGGGGGCGCGGCGATGAACACGGTCCTCCCCCTCTTCCGGCGTTCGCTCGCCGACGGCTGGCGCGGGCTCCTCGGCTGGACCGGGGGCCTGCTCGTCGCCCTGTTCCTGTACCTGCCGCTCTACCCGTCGTTCGGCGGCAACGGCCAGCTGCAGGAGATCGTCGACATGATGCCGCCGGAGCTCGTGCAGTCGCTCGGGTACGACCAGATCGGCTCGGGCCCCGGATACGTCCAGGCGACGTTCTACGGGCTCATCGGTTTCGTGCTCGCGACGATCGCCGCGGTCGGCTGGGGCACCGGCGCCATCGCGAACGACGAGGAGAACGGCCAGCTCGAACTCACCCTCGCGCACGGCGTGACCCGCGGACAGCTCTACGCCGAGCGGACGGCCGCCGTGCTCGTCAAGCTCGCGTGGCTCGCGCTCGTGAGCGTCGTCGTCGTCATGGTCCTGAACGAGCCGTCCGAGCTCGGCATCGAGTTCGGCGACCTCGTCGCGACCGCCGTGGCCTACTTCGGCCTCGTCGCCCTGAGCGCCGCGGCCGCCATCGCGGTCGGCGGCCTGACCGGCCGACGCACCTGGTCGCTCGGCGCGGGCGCGGGGATCGCCGTGTACGGCTACGCGATGAACGCGCTCGGCAACCAGGGCGAGGACGTCCGGTGGCTGCACGACTGGTCGCCGTACAGCTGGGCGTACGCGGACGCGCCGCTCGAGAACGGCTGGAGCGAGCTGACCTGGCTGCTGTTCGCCGTGTCCGCGGTGCTGCTCGTTCTCGGCTGGCTCGTGTTCCGCCGCCGCGACGTGGCGGTGTGACCGAGAACGGATGCCGCGGCGCGCGCCCGGCACACGGGCGTCGCGTCGCGGCATCCGTCGGTTACGATCGCGCCCGCCGCACGACGGCCTCGGCCTGGCGCATGAGCGGCGCGTCGACCATCTGCCCCCGAAACGAGAACACGCCGTCGCGCTCGCGCACCGCCGCCTCGGCCAGCAGCGCCCGTGCCCAGGCGAGCCGCTCCGGGTCGGGAGCGTACGCCTCGCGCACGACCGCGACCTGGTCGGGGTGCACGCACGCGGTCGCCCGGAAACCGAGCGCTGCGGCGTCCTCCGCCTCGGCCCGGAGGCCCTCGGCGTCGGCGAGGTCGAGGTGGACCGCGTCGATCGCGGCGACGCCGTGCGCGCCCGCCGCGAGCAGCACCTGGGACCTGGCGTGCTGCGCGACGTCGCGATACCGGCCGTCGGCGTGCCGGCTCGACCCGCCGCCGAGCGACGCGACGAGGTCCTCCGCACCCCACATCAGCGCCGAGACGATCGGCACGTGCGCGATCTCCGCGGCGGCGAGCACGCCGCGCGCGGTCTCGCACAGGGCGATCACGTCGTAGCCGTGCAGGCCGACGAGGTCGGCGGTGCCCTCGGCCTTGGCGAGCATCACCGTGCGGTAGGGGGTGCGGCGGAGCGCCTGGAGGTCGTCGACGAGATGCGGTGTCGACGCCGGGTTGACGCGCACGATGACCTTGTCGGGGTCGATCGGGTTCGCCACGAGCGACTCGCGCGCGGCCGACTTGGCCGGTTCGGCGACCGCGTCCTCGAGGTCGAGGATCACCGCGTCGGCCCGCTCGGCCGCCTTGGCGTAGCGGTCGGGCCGGTCGGCCGGGCAGAACAGCAGCGCCGGGCCGAACGGGAACGCGGGGTGGCTCATGCGTCCGCCCCCGCCTGGCGCTCCCCCGCCTCGCGCAACCACATCATGACGTTGCGCGTCGCCTTCGCCACCACCACGCCGTCCTGGTTACGGCCGATGTGGTGCAGCGTGACGATCCCCTGCCCGGGCCGCGACGAGCTCTCCCGCTTGTCGACCACGATCGTCTCGCTGTACAGCGTGTCGCCGTGGTGCAGCGGCGCGGGGAACGCGACCTCGCTGAACCCGAGGTTGGCCACGATGGTCCCCTGCGTGAGCTGGGTCACCGACGCGCCCACGATCGTCGCGAGCGTGAACATCGAGTTCACGAGCCGCTCGCCGAACGGCTGCCCTGCCGACCATGCGGCGTCGAGGTGCAGCGCCTGCGTGTTCATCGTCAGCGTCGTGAACAGCACGTTGTCGGCCTCGGTCACGGTCCGGCCCGGCCGGTGCAGGTACCGCGTGCCGGGTTCGAACTCCTCGAACCACAGTCCGCGCTGCACGACCTCGTTCGTCACCTCGGGGATCCCGGGGGTCTCGTTCGCCGTGGGGGTCGCACCCGCCATCGCCGGCTCCCTTCCGCCGCGACGCGCCGCCGCGGCATCCGCTCGTCTCGAACGCTACCCGGCGAGGCCGAGTTCGCGCGCGATGATCATGAGCTGCACCTCGGTCGTGCCCTCGCCGACCTCGAGGATCTTGGAGTCGCGGTAGTGGCGGGCGACCACGTTCTCGTTGAGGAAGCCGGCACCGCCCCAGATGTGCGACGCGTCGCGGGCGTTGGCCATGGCGGCCTCGCTCGAGATGAGCTTGGCGAGCGACGCCTCCATCTTGAACGGCAGGCCGGCGTCCATCTTGCGGGCCGCGTCGTACCAGGCGAGCCGGGCCTGGTGCACGCGCGCCTGCATGCGGGCGATCATGAACTGGATGTGCTGGTGCGTCGCGATCGGCGTGTTGAACACGATCCGCTCCTTGGCGCGGATGATCGCCTGCTCGAGGCAGCCCTGCGCCGCGCCCGTCGCGAGCGCCGCGAACGCGATGCGGCCCTCGTCGAGGCAGCGGAGGAAGTTCGCGTAGCCGCGACCGCGCTCGCCCACGAGGTTCTCCTTCGGCACGCGCACGTTGGTGAACTTGAGCGGGTGCGTGTCGGAGGTGTTCCAGCCGACCTTGTCGTAGCCCGGCAGCACCTCGAAGCCGGGGGTGCCGTTCGGCACGATGATGGCCGAGAGCTCCTTCTTGACCGACCCGTCGGGGCGGGTCTCCTCGCCCGTCACGGCGATGATGGTGACGATCTTCGTGATCGGGGTGCCGGAGTTGGTGATGTACTGCTTCGAGCCGTTGATGACCCACTCGTCGCCGTCGAGCACGGCCGTGGTCTCGGTGGCGCCCGCGTCCGAGCCGGCGTTCGCCTCGGTGAGGCCGAAGCCCGCGAGCGCGCGGCCGGCCACGAGGTCGGGCATCCACTTCGCGCGCTGCTCGTCGGTGCCGAAGCGGTAGATGGGCATCACGCCGAGGCCGATGCCGGCCTCGAGGGTGACGCCGATCGACTGGTCGACGCGGCCGAGCGCCTCCACGGCGAGGCAGAACTCGAAGTAGCTGCGGCCGCCGCCGCCGACCTCCTCGGGGAAGGGCAGGGCGAACAGGCCCATCTCGCCCATCTGGTGGATGATCTCGATCGGCAGGCGCCGCTGGGTGTCGTACTCGAACGAGGCGGGGGCGACGACGGTGTCGGCGAAGTCCCGCACGCGGTCGTAGAGGTCCTGCTCCTCGGCGCTCAGGTTGAGGTTCATGCTGCTGCTCCTCGGTGCTGCTCGGTGGGGGCTCGGGCCCGCCGTGGTGTCGATGTCGGTGAGCTGGTCGTCGAGGGCCTGCTCCTCGGCGCTGAGGTTGGGGTTCACCGTGCTGCTCCTTGGTCTCGGTGGTCGGTGGGACCGCCCCTCGTGGGGGCGGGGGTTCAGGGGGCGACGGATGCCGCGGCGCCGGCCTCGACGGGCGCGGCGTCGCCGCCGTCGCCGTCGTGTTCGACGCTCGCCACGACCTGGTCGCGGGCGACCTGGTCGCCGACGGCGACGCGGATGCGGACCACGCCGGGCGCCTCGGCGGTGACGCGGTGCTCCATCTTCATGGCCTCGATCGCGAGCACCGCCTGACCGGCCTCGACTCGGTCGCCGTCGGCGACCAGCACGGTCGTGACGCTCCCGGGCATCGGCGCGCGGAGGTCGGGGTCGGCGGAGCCGCCGCGCTCGAGCTGGGCGAGGCGGGCCGTGAGCGCCGCGCGACGATCCGGGCGCGGGAAGGATGCGGCGCGGCCCTCGGCGTGCACCCAGACGGTCCCGTCGGCGCCGGTCGCGATCACCGCGCGCTCGAGCGCCTCGTCGTCCGCGAGACCTGCGGCCGCGGCGGGCGCCACGCCGCCGACGCGCCAGCCGCGTTCACGCTGCC
>NZ_LQGY01000051.1 GCF_001620055.1 Agromyces sp. NDB4Y10
ACCCGGGCACGCGAAGCCGCCGCGCACGCCGCCGACCGCGCGAGTGCCGACCTCGACGCAGCGGAGGCGGCCGCGGGCGCCGCCGAGCGACCGCGCTGATCGACACCGCTCCACCGGCCGGGCCCGGGCCGACGACTCGCCCGGCCGCGCGCCCGCAGTGCCATCCGTCGCCCGCTGTCAAGCCCCGAGACCGGTCGGATCGCTCGCGCTAGCCTCCCCGGAAGGGGGAGCCGATGACCGAACGCGTCGACACCGAGATCACGCTCGAGCGGGAGTGGCCGCCGGGCGTGAAGGCCGCGGTGCTCGTCGTGGCCGGAGCGTCGGCGCTCGTGCACGTGTCGGGCATCTGGTTCACGCTGCCGGTCTCGATGGCCGCGCTGGTCCTCGCCGAGATCGCGGCGCCCGAGCTCGGGACCCGCACGCGCCGCTGGCTGACGGCGCTCGCGATCCTCGGCCTCGTGCTCGCGACGGGGCGGATCCTCACGACCCTCTAGCGGCGTCGTGCGGCGAGCCAGTCCGGCAGGTCAGCGATGGAGTCGAGCACCGCATCGGGACGGACCTCGCCGTCGAGGTCGGCGGGGGAGAACTTGCCGGTGCGCACCAGTACCCCCGTGAGCCCGGCCCGCTGCGCCCCGTCGACGTCGCTGCGGATGTCGTCGCCGACCATCACGACGTGGCTCGGGTCCACGCCGAGCGCGGCGACGGCGGCCCCGTAGAACGCCGGGTCCGGCTTGCCGAGCACGACCGCCTCGCGTCCCGAGGCGTGCTCGAGGGCGCGCACGAACGCACCCACGTCGAGCCGCAGCCCGTCGGGCGCGCGCCAGTACCGGGTGAGTCCGAGTGCGACGAGCGGCACCTGCGCGTCGGCCATGAGCAGCCGGAACGCCCGGTTCAGCGTGGCGAAGTCCCACCCCTCGCCGAGGTCGCCCACGACCACGGCGCCCGCACCCTCGTCGGCGGATGGCGCGAGCGGCTCGAGACCGGCGAACTCGGTCGTCGTGGCATCCGGCACGAAGAGCGCCGGACGCTCGATGCCCTCGCGCCGCAGCCACGCGGCGGCGGCGACCGCGGGGGTGAGGATGCGCTCGGCGTCGGCGCCGACCCCCAGCCGTGCGAGGCTGGCGACGATCGCGCTGCGGGGACGGGACGTCGTATTGGTCAGGTAGCAGTACGGCACGCCCTCGGCGTCGAGGCGGGCCACCGCCTCGGGAGCGCCCGCGATCGCCTCGTCGCCGACGTAGACCACGCCGTCGAGATCGAGCAGCACACCGGTCATGAGCCCATCATGCTCGCTCAGAGGCCGGTACTGCTCAGCACCTCGCTCGCGGCGATCTTCATGGTGCCGCCCTCGTCGACGAGGCGGTACGCCGTGACCTCGCGCACGACCCGCCCGTCGGCGAACGTGTACGTCAGGGTCGCCTGCGCCTCGCCCGGCGCGGTCGCGACGACGTCGGCGATGGCGACGTCGGTGATGTCGCCCCAGAACGCCTGGTAGGCGTCGCGGCCGCCCACGTGGTTCACCTGGTAGTCGGCGGTCATGAGGGTCCAGGCGGTGTCGAGGTCGCCGGGCATCAGCGCGTAGTAGTCCTGCAGCGCGTCGACCGTGCGCTGCTCCTCGCTCGGGGGCGGTGGTTCGGCGGTCTCGGGCGCGGGCTCGGGGGTCTCGGCCGGGGCCGGCGGCTCCGCTTCCTCGGTCTCGGCGGGCGGCTCGGACGTCGCCGCGGGCTCGGTCTCGGGCGGCGCGGCGGTCTCGCCGCCCTGCTGCAGGCCGGTGAGCAGCAGGATGGTGCCGATCGTCAGCAGCGCGGCGGTCACGAGCGCACCGATCAGGATCGCCGTGCGTCCCGGGCGGCGACCGGACGGACGGTCGTCGGCGGCCGGCTCCTCGGGCGGGGCAGCGGCGGCGGGGGTGTCGGCCATCCACGGGAAGAGCGGTTCGGCCAGGCGCTCCGGACGCGCGACGGCCGGTTCGGCGTCCTGCGCGGCGTCGGCGGCCCCCTGGGCGGGCTCGCCGGGCTCGCCGGACTCGTCGAGCGACTCGGTGGCGGCGGTGGCGCCGAGGACGCGCGTGTCGACGTCGTCCGCAGCGGCGGCACTCCCGGCGGCGGCCGCGGCG
>NZ_LQGY01000052.1 GCF_001620055.1 Agromyces sp. NDB4Y10
ACCTCGCCGTCGCCGTCCGCTGGGCCGTGCCGCCGGGCGCCAGCGCCCTGGGCGACCGCCTCGACGAGCGCGTCGAGCAGCTGGCGCGCGACTTCGCCGCCGCCCACGGCGCCGGGTGGGTGCCCGCGGTCGACGTCCTGCCGGGCGGCGACACCGGCCCGTGCCGCGGCGCCAGCCTCGGCACCGCGGTCGGAGCGGTGCTCACGATCGACTGCGGCATCGTCACGGCGGCCGGCGCGCTGCTCGGTGAGCGGCTGACCGTGATCCGCCGCGAGCCCGGCGCTGCGGCATCCGTCGCCCGCGAGGTCTGGTACACGGATGCCGCCACCGGGGCCGTCCACGACGGGCCCGCGCTCTACGAGCCCGGGCGCGAACCCCGTGTGCTCGGACTCGTCGCCGAGGCGCTGCGCGCGGCCGGCCGCATCGGCATCGAGGATCCGTGGGCCGGTGTCGACCCGGCCGCGGCCCGGGGGCTGCTCGTCGACTCGGCGGTGACGCCGACCGGCATCGTGGTGACGCTCCCGCTCGCCGGGTCGGTCGTGCCGGTGTCGGTCCTCCTGCCCACCCGACTGCTGCAGCCGTTCCTCAGCGAGGCGGGCCGCAGCGCAACCGCGACGGCCGCCGCCGACGAGCCCTTCGCCGCGCCGGCGGCGCCGGCGGGCGGCGACCCGGTCGACTGCTCGTTCGTCGCGTGCGTCTCGATCACGTTCGACGACGGACCCACGGGCCTCACGCCCGGGCTGCTGGACGTGCTCGACCGGACCCGCGCGCCGGCCACGTTCTTCGTCCAGGGGTCCTCGGTGCAGCGCAACCCGGACACGGCCGCCCGCATCGTCGACAGCGGTCACGAGATCGCCAACCACACCTGGGCGCACCCCGACCTCACCAAGCTGAAGGACGACGCCGCCGTCCGCCGCGAGGTCGACCGCACGCAGGCGGCGATCCGCGAGGCCACGGGCGTGACCTCGCGCAGCATCCGCCCGCCCTACGGCGCTTCGGACCGGCGCGTGCGCGCCCTGGTGGCGCTGCCGTTCATCGTGTGGGACGTCGACACGAACGACTGGCGCGACCCGGGATCCGACGTGATCGTGCAGCGGGCCGTCGGCGAGAGCCGGCGGGGCAGCATCATCCTCATGCACGACACGCACGAGCAGACGATCGAGGCGGTGCCGGGCGTCATCGCCGGGCTCCGGGCGCGCGGGTTCACGCTGGCGACGGTGTCGGTGCAGTTCGGCGGCGCGCTGCCCTCGTCGGGCCTCGTGAGCCACGGTCCCCGCTGAGTCGGCCGCCCGCAGCACTGGCCCGCTCGGACCGGCCCGGCTCGGTGCAGGCACGGATGCCGCGTGCCGAGATCCCTCAGCGGCATCCGTGCGAGCACCCGGGCAGTCCGCGGTGGAATCGGTGGGAGAGCACTGATCCCGCGATACCTGAGGATTCCTAACCTCTGTTTCATCCCCGCTCCAGAGAGTCGGGTCCCGTGAAGGAGAAGGAACCATGAACACCAACCGAACCGCCATCGTCGGCGGAACCGCCGCGCTGCTGCTGGTGCTGACCGGCTGCGCCGGGGTCGAAGGACAGTTCGACGACGGCGCCCGCGCCGAGTCCGCGCAGCAGCGGGTGTCGGCCTCGCAGTCGAAGCTCAGCCCCGACCAGGTCGCCCAGGCGATCGAGGCGTACGAGCGCCTCCGCGAGGTCAAGGAAGCGGAGTTCCGGTCGCAGGCCGCCGAGCGCGCCGCAGCCGACATGACCCGCAACGAGCGCATCCGCGAGGTCCGGCAGTCGGAGTCGACGCCGGTGCTCAGCGTGCAGGAGCGCATCCGCCAGGCGAAGCAGGCCGAGGCCCGGCCGCTCACGTCCTACGCCCAGACCGAGGTGCAGGAGCTGGTGCGCCAGTCGAAGCAGTCCGAGTCGGAGCCGGCGCCGCAGGGCCCGACGCCGATGACGCCGGAGCAGGTGCGCGAGTTCAAGGCATCGCAGGTGCAGTGAGCAGCGGGCACGACGACCTGGACATCCACCACGGGGCGCGGAGCCGGTGAGCGATCACCGGTCACGCGCCCCGAGTACGTGCGCACGGAACCGACGCGCCGCAGCGGCATGACGTTGGTCCGTCGATCCATGGCCCTGACACGACATGATGCAGGCATGGACGCCTCCGGTGCCGCACCCGAACCCGCACCCGATCCCGCACCCGCGACGGAGCCCGCAGCCGAGGCCGCCCCCGCCCGGCGACCCGATCGCACGTTGCTCGTGATCCTCGGCGTGATCGCCGCGCTGGTGGTCGTGGCGCTCGTCGTCGTCTTCTCCCGCGGCGAGCCGGCGCGGCTCGACGAGTCCACCCCGGAGGGCGTGGTGCAGGCCTACGCTGCCGCGGTCATCGACGGCGACGAGGACGAGGCGATCCGCCACCTCGTCCCGGAGGTCGCCGACGACTGCGTGCCCATCGACGGCGCGCCGACGGACCGGATGCGCGTGACGCTGGTCTCGACCACCGAGCGCGACGACTCGGCCGATGTCGAGGTGCTCATCTCGTGGTCGTACGACGAGGGGCCCTTCGGCGGGTCCGGCGTCGAGGAGCGCGGCGACTTCGACCTGGTGCGGGCCGACGACGGATGGCGCATCGAGACGGCGCCGTGGCCGCTCACGATCTGCGACCCGGGGATGTGGCGAGGATGACCGCGCCCGCGCCCGGCGGTGCGCAGCGGACGGTGCGTCGCCTCATCGTCTACGGGCTCCTGTTCGTCCTCGTCGTCATCACCGCCATCGGACTCGCAGGGCTGCTCGAGCGACTCATCGACGCCGGCACCCCGATCGCGGGCGGCGGCGCCTCCGACCTCGCCCTCTGGCTCGCCTTCACGCTCATCGGCGGACCGCTCGCCGCCGTGCTCTGGTGGGTGGTGTGGCGTCGTCTCGGCGACGAAGCCGAACGCGGCTCGCTCGCGTGGGGGCTCGACCTGACCGCGATGTACACCGTGTCGCTCGTGGTGGCGACCTCCGCACTGCTCGCGGCGGCGACCGCGGCGCTCGAGGGGCGCGCGCTGCCCACCGAGCTCGCGACCGGCCTCGTCTGGGCGGGGGTGTGGGGCTGGCATCGCTGGATGTCGCGGCATCCGGTCAAGCACCCGACGCGCCTGCGCACCGTGCCGTTCGTGATCGCGGCGGTCTACGGCCTGGTGCTGCTCGTCTCGGGAGCGATCGGCGCGCTGGGCACGCTCCTCGACGAGGCGATCCTCGGCGCCACCGCTCCGGCGCTCGCGGGCGCTCCCTGGTGGCGGAGCGTGGCGGACGCCCTCCTCACGGCCGCGGTCGGCGGCCTGATCTGGTGGTGGCACTGGGCACGCGACGGGGTTCGCGCGTTTCGCACGGGGTTCGCGGCGGTCGCGCTGGTGGTCGTCGGCGTCCTCGGCGGCGCCGCGGTGACCCTCGCCGGCGTCGGGACGGCCCTGTGGGTGGCGCTCCGCCTCGCCCTCGACCACACCGAGACGGCGACGCGGATCCTGGAACCGCTGGGCGGTGCCCTCGCGGCGGCGGCGGTCGGCGCGCTGGTGTGGCGTTCGCACCAGCGGATCGCGGCGGTCCGCTCGGACGGTACGCGACGCGCCGCGGGCCTCGTGCTGTCGGGCCTGGGACTGGCGGCGGCCGCGTCGGGCATCGGCGTCATCGTGAACGCCACGCTGGGCGCGTTCGTGAGTTCGCTCGTCGCCGCCGACACGCGAACCCTCTTGCTCGCGGGCATCGCCGCGCTGGTCGTCGGCGCGCCCGTGTGGTGGCTGGCCTGGCGACCGACGCGGCGTCCGGACGCCGAGGAGCTCGGCTCCCCGGGTCGACGCGTCTACCTCGTCGCCGTGTTCGGCATCAGCGCGGTCGTCGCGCTCATCGCGCTGCTCGTCGTCGGCTTCCGGGTGTTCGAGTTCGTGCTCGATGCGACGACCGGGGCGAGTCTCCTCGATCGCGTCCGCGCACCGCTCGGCCTGCTCGTCGCGACCGCCCTCGTCTTCGCCTACCACTTCGCGGTCTGGCGTCGCGATCGGTCGGCGATCGCCGAGCAGGGGCTCGCGCCCGCGCGGCGCATCGCGCGCGTGGTGCTCGTGGCGACGGATGACGCGGCCGCGCTCGCCCCCGCGATCGAGGCGGCGACGGGCGCATCGGTCACGGTGTGGCGGCGCGAGCCGGTCGCAGGCGCGCCGTCCGCCGAGATCCAGGTGCCGGATGCCGCAGCCATCGCCGCCGCGTTCGACGGCATCGCCGTCCGCCGCGTGCTCGTGCTCGCCGGTCCCGGCGGTCGGTTCGAGGTGGTGCCGCTGGTCGACTGACGCCCGGCGTCAGGAGTAGTCGGCGGTGACGGTCCGTGCGCCGCCGTCGAGGCGCATCGTTCCGCCGTGCGGCACGATCCACTGCGGACGGGTGTGCCCGAAGGGCACGCCGACGCACACGACCGCGTCGGGCGCGTATCGGGCCACCTGCTCCACGATGGCGTCGCGTTGGGCCGCCCGATGGCGTGCGCGTGCCTCCGCGCTCGGAACGGGTGAGCCGATGGCGCTGGCCGGCGTGCGCGCGACGAGGACCCCGGCGACCGCCGCGAGGAGGCCGCGCTCGCCGAGTCCGCGCACCCATCTCCTGACCTGCTCCGTCGAGGGCAGTTCCTCGCTCGTCTCGAGCAGCAGGATGCCGCCCTCGAGGTCCTCCGTCCGCGGCATCCGCTCGGCGAGGGCGAGCTGGTCGATGACCTCGAGGCAGCCGCCCCACGTCGGGCCCTCGACGGCGCGGGCGGGACCGGCCCACGCCCACGGCTCGGTCGGTTCGTGGTCGCCGAACTCGGTGAGCGCACGCGGGTCGGCCCAGTCGATGCCGAAGTCCTGCGACCTGCCCGGTTCGGTCAACTCGATCACGCCGCCCTCGAGCAGCGCCGCGCGTAGCGAGATCCGGTGCACGTCGTCGACGCGCGGTCCCGGCCCGAGGTGCACCTGCGTCGACCCGCCGTAGTAGCTCGGCACGCCGACGCTCCAGAGGAGGTTGTGCAGGCTGGTGTTGTCGCTGTAGCCGAGGAACGGCTTCGGATTCGCCGCGACCACGTCGGCGTCGACGTGCGGGACCACGGTGACCTGGTCGTCCCCGCCGATCGTCGCGATGATCCCCCGGATCGAGGCATCCGCGAAGGCCGCGGTGACGTCGGCGGCCCGCGCCTCCGCGCTCGCGCCCAGTTGCCGCGTCGTCGGGAACTCCACGGGGACGAGGCCCGTCGTCTCCGCGAGCCGCTCCATGGCCTGCTCGTGGACGCGCGCGGCCACCGCGGGCGCGGCGAACGCGGGGGAGAGCACGGCGATGCGGTCTCCGGGTCGGGCCTTCGGCACGTGCGGGAATCGGCGGGCGCTCATGCCTCGATCCAACCAGCCGGCGGCGGGTGGTTCACGCGGTGCAGCCGGTGTCGTTCTCGCCGAAGCGGTCGCCTGCGGCATCCGCTTCTCGAGCCTCGCTAGGCGGGGTCCCTCAGGGGCTCGAGCGCGGCGAGGATGAGGTCGAGGCCGAACGCGAACTCCTCCGTCGGGTCGTAGCCGGCGGCGACGAGGGCTGCGGCGGACTCGTTGAGGTGGGGGAACTGCTCCGGAGGGAGTTGGGGCAGGTAGACCCCCTCGGTCATCTCGGCGAGTTCGTGGGCGGTGTCGAACGGCAGCCCGGCTTCCTGCAGGGCGAAGCCGTACACGTAGCTGTCGAGCAACCAGTTGGCGTGGGTCGCCATCACGACCGAGAAGCCGGCCCGTCTCAGGCAGGCGGTGACCGCTTCGCGGTGGCGGAGGTTCGCGGGGCCGGGTGAGGTCCGCGACTCCATCAGGCCGATGGCCCACGGGTGTCGCGCGAGCACCTGACGGGCGGATGTCGCGCGGCGCCGGATCGCCGACTGCCCGTCGGTGCCGTCGGGCGGGAGTTCGATCTCCTGGAAGACGACGTCGATCATCGCGTCGAGCAGCTCGTCCTTGTTCGCCACGTAGTGGTACAGCGACATCGCGCCCGCGCCGAGCTCGCCGGCCAGCCGGCGCATGCTGAGCCCGCCGACGCCCTCGCGATCGGCGAGCCGGATCGCGCGCTCCACGACCCGCTGCGTGCTGAGCCCTGCGTCGGGCGGGACCGGGCGTTGTCTCTCCACAGGATCGGGTCTCCTCATTCGGGGGCGAACGCTTGACAATCGTACACTGTACGGCTCAGAGTACAGCGTACGACGTACGGTGTACGAAACGCCGTACCTGAGGTGAAAGGCAACCGACGACCATGCGCACGACCACCGCGAACCTGCTCGACAGCCCGCCCGTTCCCGTCCAGGCCAAACTGGCCGCCGCGTGGACCAGCTTCATGTTCCTGTACGTCTACGTGGACTACTACCACCTGTACAAGCCCGGTGCCGTCGACGACATCCTCGCCGGTGTCGTGTTCGAGTTCGACATCAGCCCGGCGTTGCTGACGGGCTTCCTCGCACTGATCGCGATTCCCGCCCTGATGGTGATGCTCTCGATGACGCTCCCGGCCCGGGTGAACCGCGGCGTGAACCTCGTCGTGGCCTCGCTGTACATCCCGGTCACGGTGTTCAACGCGGTCGGGGAATCGTGGGAGTGGGCCTCGTTCTACGGACTCTCCATCGGTCTCGAGCTGTTGCTGCTCGCGGCCATCCTCCGCTTCGCCTGGGCGTGGCCCCGGTCCGTCGCCCCTGCCGAGCCGGCGACCAACGAACTGCGGCAGGGAGCCCGGAGCTAGATATCCGTCAGGGCGACGTTCGCCGGCGGCGGTGAAGGAGTGTCGAGATCAGTGGCCTTCTGGACCCATAGTCTGCGTGGATGACGACCCGACCCGAATGGAGCTCGGCCAAGGCCACGATCGTGCTCGCCGTGGGCGTTGCGCTCCTCGTGGTCGGCATCTGGGTTGCCACTCTCCTCACCCCGAGCCCTCGGCCGATGACGGTCGAGGCTGCAGCCGCGGAGGTGGCGGCTCGGCTCGACCGGATCGAAGGCACCCTCCCCGAAGCATCCGTGCTCGATCGTTCGGAGACGATTGCACGAGAAGCGTGCCCTCTCGAAGGGCGAGGGGAGCAGGCACGGGTTGTGCGGGTGATCGATGTGGACCCGGAGTTCGATCGGGTGACCTGGGCCAGGGCCCTGGCCCAGGAGTTCGCCGAGTCAGACGGGTGGGTGGTTCGCACGAAGACGCTCGAAACCCGCGAGAACCTCGAGATCCGCGTCGTCGGGCGCGACCTGCTCATGGTCGACATCATCGCGCGCGGCGACCCGGCCCAGGCACGCATCACCCTGCGCTCCCGGAGCGAATGCAGCAGCGCCAGCTGATCGGTGGTGATGGGTCGGGGCCGATGCCTCAACGCGCACGATCGCTCCGGCTCGCCCGGTCGGCTGGGCGCCTTCTCCCCCGTTACGCAGGGTGTCCCTGCGCTCGGGGCTGACTCTAGGATCCTCAGATGGACCCGTCTGTGGCACCCGCACGGCTGTCGGCCGCGCGGCGCGGGGTGTCGATGCTGTTCATCGCGAACGCCGTGGTGTTCGCGACGATCGTCACCCGTTATCCGGAGGTGAAGGAACGGTTCGACCTCGGGGAGTTGACCTTCGGTGTGATGGTCGCGTGCGGGCCGGTGGGCGCGGTGCTGGGAAGCGTGGCCGCAGGCCGGTTGGTCAATCGCCTGGGCGCGGTGCCGGTGGCGGTGATGTCCTCGCTGCTGCTCGGCGCACTGCTGGTCGCGGCCGGCTTCGCCAGTGAGGCGGTCGCGTTCGGAGCGATCCTGTTCACTCTGGGGTTCGTCGATGCGACGGGCGATGTCGGGAACAACGCGCACGGGCTCGCCATCCAACGCCTGGTCGGCCGGTCGATCATCAACGGCCTGCACGGCGCCTGGAGCGCCGGGGCGATCGCGGGGGCCGCACTGGGCGCGCTCGCCCTCCAGCTGGGCATTCCCATCTCCATCCACTTGGGAGTCACCGGAGCGGCCATCGTGGTCGGCAGTCTCGTCGCGCTCCCGCTCGTGCGGCTGCGCACCGCACCTTCGCTCCCACCGCGGCCTGGCCATCCTCGCCGTTCCAGCCCGGTCACGGCGATGCTCGTCACGGCGTGCGCCCTCGCCGTCATCGGCGCCTTCCTGGAGGACCTCGGATCGACCTGGGGCGGCGTCTACGCGGTCGCCGAGACCGGTGCCCGGGTCGCAGACGCGGCCATCCCCTTCGCCGTACTGATGGGGACGCTGACCCTGGGGAGGTTCGCCGCCGATGCGCTGGTGGACCGGATCGGCGTCGTCAGCACCTTCTGGGCCGGCTCGGTGGTCGCGCTGTTCGGACTCCTCATCGCGGTGCTCGCTCCGGAGACGTGGGTCGTCGCGGTCGGCCTCGGTCTCCTCGGGGTCGGGATCGCGCCGATGATCCCCCTCGCGATGTACGCCGCGGAACGCGCGCCCGGGATCACGGCCGGAACGGGACTCGCCATCGCGGCGACCGTCATGCGCCTCGGTTTCCTCGCGTCACCGTTGCTGGTCGGGGCGATCGCCGAGTGGACCGGCCTCAGGGTCGCACTCGCGCTATGTCTCGTCGTGCCCGTGACGGCGTTCGCGATCGCCGGCCGCTTGCATCACCCGCCACCGCGCACCACCCCGGATGCAGTCGGCGCCGACTGAATCTGCACGACCCATCCCTTCAACGCTCAGTTGGACCAGCCGGCAGCCAGTGAGCCTCACGCTCGTGCGCGCCGTACTTCCGATCGCAGGACCGCGGCGCGTTGGTCCAAGTCTCGTCCGGACACGACTGAGAGCGGACCGACGGTTGGATCCGTCATCACCAGCGGCAGTTGGGCGGTTCCGCCCGCAGCGGTAGGGATCATGAGGATGACCGCAGGACTTCGCATTCCGAGCCAGATGGCATAGCCGACTTCCACCTCGCTCACGTTGTCAAGGTCCAGTACGAACACCGGCGAGTTGTGTGGGAGCGAGCGCACCGTCAGCGCTCCCTCCGAAATCGAGACGTGGTAGAGCGATGTCAGCAGCTTCGACTCAGCGCCGAGCTCCCGCAATGCAGACCGTGTCGGGCCAACGCGAATGCCTACCCAGTCCACGGTCTCAATCGCGCTCGTGGGCGGCGTAAAGCCTGCGAGCAGCTTCCGATCTCGAGCGACGATGAGGGCGCCTAGTACCGCAGCGAGCACCAGACCAGCGAGGACGCCCTGCAGCGCCCACCCCAGCGAGTCATGTCCTGCACCGATCAGCATGATGGTGAGCGCCTGTATGGCGATACCGAGTGCGAGCAATGGCACTGCGCGAGTCCAGATCCACGTCCGCTTCAAGCTCCACCCCTCGCCGCGCTGACAGCCACGTTAGGAACTTAGCGGCATCGGAGGGGATCACCAGGTCCACCCCGATGTGCCCAGTAGCCGGTCGACTAGTGAATGAGATTTCGGATGCTGGCCGTCGCATGCGCGGCATCGACCGGATTTTCATGCACAGGGACGAGCCCGGCGGCCGGTAGGCGGTCCGCCGGCGCGCACGAGCGATCCCTTATCGCAGTCAGGGAGAAGGGGAGAGTTGAACGACCTTTCGTCCGCCTTCGCGAAGTCGATCTGGAATTGGTCGGCTACGGGGTCGTGATGATGCCCAGGGCTGTCATCACGGCGACGAGTAGAACGGCCGCTACGAAGAATGCGCCACCGAGGCGGCACCACACTATGAGACTGAGACGGGGAGCGAGCCGATCAGTGCTTCGGCCCAACCGTAATTCCTCGTAGCGATGCTGGAACATGTCCAAGACGTGCGACGTGCGCAGAATGAAGAAAGTTCCCAAGCCGACCACGAGTGCGCTCCAGCCATAGAGGAATAGGAGCCCGCCGAGATTAGGGCCCCCACCCTAGTGGTCCGTGGCTCACGAGCCATCAGAGATGATCCTCCGAAGACGCAGGCGAGCACTTTCCGTGGTCGAGCGTGCCTGAGCTCGAGAATCGCCGGTCAGTCCTGTCCCGCTTCAACAGCCAAGTGCCAAGCAGTCAGGATCGGTGCGCCCAGCTGGCAAACAAGCCCATCCCGAACAACAGGCCCCCGGGAACAAGCACGATCCATCCGTTCGGGCCCAACGTGGGCCATAGCCATAGGCCGCAGACGACGGAACTGACAGCAGCGAAGTAGAACCCGAACCCGGCATCGGATCGACTCTTTCGTTCCGAGGGCGCAGTCCGATTAGTAGCTTTGTTGCCGCTCGAATCACCCGTCACGACTCCAGTATGCGGGCGCCCTCTTCGTGTACGAAGTGCTCCCTACGTCGGAATCCGGGGCGAGCTCTCGGCTTGGTTGGCCGGCCGGAGGACGCCCGGTAGACGGTCCGCTAATGAACGCGGACTTGCGGTGTAGACGGTCTCTGCGGGTGCGCCGCGGCCAGCATTCGCTAATGCAGGTCGGGACCATCGCGTCCGAACGCGACGCCCATGGCGCACCGGAGTATCTCGCCCGCAAGCAGTGCTCCCCTCGGCCAGGTCAGGTGCCAGCGGCTCGTCGGTCCCTCAATCGCCGCCGGTGTTTCGCTGGATCGTCCGGTACACCGTGGCTCGCGACACGTTGAAGATGGCGCTCAGCTCGGCGCTCGTGTGCGTGCCGTCCCGATGGATCTGCATGAGCAGTCCCTGCTGCGCCGGCGACAGTTTCGGTGCCCGCCCGCGCAGCCGCCCCTTGGCGCGTGCGCCTGCATGCCCTCCCGTGTGCGGGCCCGGATGAGGTCGGATTCGAACTCGGCGACCATCGCCAGCACGTTGAAGAGCAATCGACCGACCGGGTCGTTCGGATCATGGATGGATCCGCCGAGGTTGAGTCGGACGTTCTTCGCCGTCAGCTCATCTACGATGTCCCGCGCATCGCGAAGAGATCGTGCCAGCCGGTCGAGCTTCGTCACGACGAACGTGTCCCCGTCGCGACAGGCTGCCATGGCCTGTCGGAGGCCAGGGCGTTCGCGATTGGTCCCCGTCAGGCCCTGATCGGTGTAGATGCGCTCGGGCGTCACCCCGAGACGTTGAAGTGCCTCGCGCTGCACCGTGAGGTCCTGGTCCTGTGTCGATACGCGGGCGTATCCGATGAGCAACTCGTTCATCCTCGCAGCGTGCGCGTGCCATCGGCGACTCACAACCCATGCGGGATGGCGGCTGCCGTTCGCAGATGACCCGCCCGCGAACATGCCCGGCCAGGGTGCCCCATGCGAGACGCCGTGAAGCGGCGTGCGGGGCTCGCGCGCGGGCTCACGCCCAGCGGCGCAGGCTCACGCCCAGCGGCGGATCGCCCACCGTTCGAACAGTCCGACGATCGAGTCGGTGAGCTTGCCGAGCACGGCGAGCAGGATGATCGCGAGGAAGATCCGGTCGATGCGGCCGTTCTGCCCCGAGTCGAGGAGCAGGAAGCCGAGGCCCATCGACGACGCGATGAGCTCCGCGGCGACGAGGAACAGCCACGCCTGCGCGAGCGCGAGGCGCAGGGCCGAGATGACGGATGGCACGACGGCCGGCAGCTGCACCGTGGCGAACAGCGGCACGCCGCGCAGGCCGAACGCCCGCCCGGCCTCGAGCAGGCGCCGGTCGACGTGCCGGAGCGCGGCCGAGACGATCGTGTAGACGGGGAAGAACGCGCCGATCGCGATGAGGATGATCTTCGACTCCTCGCCGATCTTGAACCACAGGATCAGTAGCGGCACCCACGCGAGCGACGGAACGGCGCGCAGCGCGCCGAGGGTGGGGGCGAGGAGGATGTCGCCGAGCCGCGACAGCCCGACGATCGCGCCGACGAGAAGCCCCAGGGCCGCGCCGAACGCGAAGCCGAGGAACACGCGCTGCGTCGAGATCGCGACGTACTGGCCGAGGAGCCCACGCTCGGCGAGGTCGACGGCCGCCTGCCACACCATCGCGGGCGACGGCAGCATCGACACCGGCACGAGGCCCGTCGTCGAGACCAGCTGCCACGTGGCGAGCAGGGCGATCGGCAGCAGCGCGCCGCCGACGACCACGAACCAGCGTCGGCCCGTCAGGGGGCGCCGTTCGCGAGGTGCGCCGGCGGGCACGGCGACGGATGCCGCGGGGCGCGGCGTGGATCGAGCGATGGTGCGGCTCGCGGCATCCGTCGTCATGGTGCGCTCCTGGAGTGCTTACTTCGCGAAGCGCGCCGGGTCGGCGTTCGTCGCGAACTCGTCGTGGATGAGGGTCTCGAGGGCCTCGTCGACCTGCTGCTGCGACGCGACGTCGCCGAGCTCGACGAACACCGGGCCGATCTTCTCGAGCACCGACACCTGGGCGTCGCCCGGCACGTTGTCGATGTCGAGGTTCGCGCGCTCTTCGATGACCTTGGTGGCCACCGCGAGGTCGAGGCCGGCGACCTCGGCGAGGATCTCCGCGGTCTCCTCCGGGTTCTCCTCGGCCCACTCGCGGGCCCGCTCGTACGCGTCGACGACGAGCTGGGCGACCTCGGGCTTCTCCTCGATGAACGACTCGGTCGCGTTGAGGAAGCCGTAGCTGTTGAAGTCGACGTTGCGGTAGATCAGGCTCGCGCCCGCCTCCTCGGCGCCGGCCATGATCGGGTCGAGACCCGCCCACGCGTCGACCGACCCGTTCTGCAGGGCGGCCCAGCCGTCGGCGTGCTGGAGGTTCTCGACGGTGACGTCGTCGGCCGAGAGCCCGGCCTCCTCGAGCGACTGCAGGAGGAAGAAGTAGGGGTCGGTGCCCTTCGTCGCCGCGACGGTCTTGCCCGCGAGCTCCTCGACCGACTCCAGCTCGCTGCCGGGGCCGGTGACGATCGCCGCCCACTCGGGCTGCGAGTAGATGTCGATGACCTTGATGGGGGAGCCGTTCGAGCGTGCGAGCAGCGCCGCCGAGCCGGCGGTCGAGCCGACGTCGATCGCGCCGGCGCGGAGCGCCTCGTTGGCCTTGTTCGACCCGGCCGACTGCACCCAGGTGACCTCGAGGCCCTCGTCCTCGAGCCAGCCCTGCTCCTTGATGATGAGGCTCAGCGGGTTGTAGGTGGCGAAGTCGATGTTGAGGGTCTGGCCCTCGACCGACGCCGCGTCGGCCGCGGCGGCGGGCTCGGCGGCTTGGTTCTCGCCGGCCACGCAGCCCGAGAGCAGCAGGGCGGAGGCGGCGGCGCCCGCGACGAGCGCGGTGCGGAGGACGGTGGTGCGGGACATGGGACTCCTTCGGTGCGGGTTCGGTTCGCTGCGGCGCCCCGGGTGCTGTGTCGGGTGCCGCAGCAGGTCAGTACGGGTAGTGGGGGATGGTCGTGGTGGCCTGGATGCCGCGGGCGGTGCCGTGCCGGTCGATGCCGAGTCCGTCGAGCAGGCGGCCGCGGAGCTCCGCCAACTCGGCCGATCCGCGGTCGCGCGGCCGGTGGCCGGGCACGACGACGGTCTGGCGGATGCCGGCACCCGGCGTCTCCCCGTCGGTGCCGAGCAGCACGATGCGGTCGGCGAGTTGCAGCGCCTCGTCGACGTCGTGCGTGACGAGGAGCACGGTCGTCGGTTCGGCGCGGTGCACATCGAGCAGGAGGTCCTGCATCTTCAGCCGGGTGAGCGCGTCGAGCGCGCCGAACGGCTCGTCGAGCAGGAGCACCTCGGGGTTGCGGGCGAGGGCGCGGGCGAGCGACGCGCGCTGCGCCATCCCGCCGGAGACCTCGTGCGGGCGATGCCCGGCGAAGTCCGCGAGCCCCACGAGCTCGAGCAGGCGCGCCACGTGCTCGCGCCCCTCGCGACGGTCGCCGCCGCGCGGCAGGCCCAACGCGACGTTGCGCTCGATGCTCCGCCACGGCAGCAGCCGCGGCTCCTGGAAGCCGACCGCGCACCGCACGTCGTACGGTGCGACCGGCGCCTCGCCGATGGCCACCTCACCCGACGTGGGGCGATCGAGGCCACCGGCGATCCGCAGCAGGGTGGACTTGCCGCATCCGCTCGGCCCCAGGATCGCGACGATCTCACCCGCCGCCACCTCGAGGTCGATGCCGCGGAGCACCTCGCGCTCGCCGCCGTCGGGCGCCGCGAACGCGCGCCCCAGCCCGCGGAACGCGACCGGCGCGGCCGTCTCGCGCGCGGCGACGGCGGCCGGCGCGGCGGGGGCGATGGTCGACATGCGGACTCCGATGGGTGCGGGACGGGTACGGTCCGCTCGACGCTACCCAGCCGCTCCTCCCGCGTCAGGCGGGCCCGAAGCACGGCGTAACCTCAGCCGCAACACGGCGTCACACGCGCGCCGCCGGTGGTCGAGTGGCACCGGCGAAGCGGGAGCGTACCGAGACCGACGGATGCCGGGCGCCGGCCCGCGGCATCCGCTCGTCAGAGGCGCTTCGCCATGTGGATCGACGCCGGCAGGAACCCGAGCGTGCGGTACAGCGCGATCGCGCCCTCGTTGTAGGCGAAGACGTTGAGCATGAGCGACGTCGCACCGTGCGCACGGGCGACCTCCTCGCCGGCGATCATCGCGCGCCGGGCGACGCCCCGCCGCCGGAACGGCTCGTGCACCATGAGGTCCCACACCCACCACACGGTGCCCTCGTCACCCCACGGACCGATCCACAGCCACCCGGCCTCCTCGTCGCCGAGCCGCACCGTGTGCAGCAGCTGGCCCTCGACGCGTCGACCACCGGGGAAGAACCGCTCCTCCGACGCCCGCCGCGCGGCGGCCGCCTGCCCGGGGGAGTCGCCCGCCTCGATCCGCGCCTGTTCGTAATGCGCCATCGCGACCGGCAGCCACGCCGCCACCTGCGCATCGGACATCGGCACCAGGCTCACCCGCGGTTCGCTCATGCATCCGATCCTGCCCGCCATGGGCGCGACGCGAAAGGTCCGCGCGGCGCACGCGGCTAGCATGCGGGCATGACCCCGCCGACGGATGCCACGGCGCCCACCGCCGACGACGTGCGCGCCGCGCTCGCCGAGGCCGCCGACCCGGCCCGCGCCGCGTCATCCGCCCGGTTCTTCAAGACCGGACCGGGGGAGTACGGCGAGGGCGACCGCTTCATCGGCGTCACCGTGCCGGCCACGCGTGCCGTGGCCAAGCGGTTCGCGACGCTGCCGCTCGACGGCGTCGCCGAGCTGCTCGCCGACCCCGAGCACGAGCACCGGCTGTGCGCCCTCGTGATCGTCGTCGCCCGGTTCGATCGGGCGAGCGCCGCCCGCACGCGGGACGACGGCGAACGCGCCCGCCTCGCCCGGTTCTACCTCGCCGCCGTGCGCGCGGGCCGGGTCGACAACTGGGACCTCGTCGACGTGTCGGCCGACCGCATCCTCGGCGAGTTCGTGCGCGATCCCGGTGCGACGGATGCCGCGGCTCGCGCCGGGCTCGACCTCGGCCTGCTCGACGAACTCGCCGCGAGCGGCGACCTGTGGGAGCGGCGCGTCGCGATCATGTCGACGTTCGCGTTCCTGAAGCACGGCGACGCGGCGCCCACCCTGCGGCTGGCGGAGCGGCTGCTCGACGATGTGCACGACCTCATCCATAAGGCCACCGGCTGGATGCTGCGCGAGTCCGGCCGCCGGGTGGGCCGCGAGACGCTCACCGGCTTCCTCGACGCGTACGCCTCGCGGATGCCGCGCACCATGCTGTCGTACGCGACCGAGCACCTGGACCCGGCCGAGCGGGCGCGCTACCGCGCCATGCGCTGACCGCGGCCGCCGACGGCGAACAGGGGCGCGGCGCCTTGCGAGAATGGTCCGCATGGCGAGAACCGCGCGGGGCGCGCACATCCTGATCACCGGAGCCGCGGGCGGCATGGGCCGCATGTACGCGCAGCGAGCGGTCGCCGAGGGTGCGGCATCCGTCGTGCTCTGGGATCGCGACGCCCACGGGCTCGCGCGCGCCGCCGACGAGCTCGGCGCGGCGGCTCGGGGTCGCACGCAGGTCCGCTCGTACGCGGTCGACGTGTCGGAGCTCGGGGCGATCGCGAAGGCCGCCCACAAGGTGCGCCGCGAGGTGGGCGACCCGGACGTGCTCGTCAACAACGCCGGCATCGTCCGCGGCAACCGCTACTTCTGGGAGAGCCACGCGGGCGACGACGTGCGCCCCACGATGCTCGTCAACGCGCTCGCGCCCATGTACGTGACGCACGAGTTCCTGCCCGGCATGATCCGCTCGGACCGACCGGCGCGCATCGTCAACATCGGCAGCGCCGCGGGCACGCTGGCGAACCCCCGCATGGCCGTGTACGCCGCCTCCAAGGCCGCCCTCAACGGGTGGAGCGACTCGCTGCGCCTCGAACTGCAGCAGGCAGGGCACCGGCACATCACCGTGACGACCGTCACGCCGTCGTACATCTCGACCGGCATGTTCCACGGCGCCCGCGGGCCCCTGCTCGCGCCGATCCTCGAACCGGAGTACGTGGTCGACCGGGTGTGGCGGGCCATGCTCGACGGGCGACCCCTCGTGGAGCTGCCGCGGAGCGTGCGGCTCTCGCGGGCGCTGCGCGGGCTGCTGCCCACCCGCGTGTTCGACCGTGTGGTCGGCGACGGCTTCGGCGTCTACCGGTCGATGGAGGAGTTCCGCGGCCGCGGCTGACCCGCCCGGTCAGTCCTTGTTCTTGCCCTTGCCCTTGTTCTTGCCCTCATCGCTCTTGCCGGGGCCGGAACCCCCGTCGTCGTCATCGTCGTCGTCGTCGTCATCGTCGCCCCCGCCGGGCGCCGGGTCGGCCGGTGCGGGTTCGGGTGCCGGCTCCGGGGGGATCGCCGCGATCGCGGCCTCGAGGTCGGCGCGCACGAGCGCGATCGCGTCGCGGATGCGCTGCTCGCGGTCCGCGTCCAGCTCGCCGGCGGCTGCGGCCTGCTCGAGTTCGGCCTCGAGCGACTCGAGCGCGGCCAGCGCGTTCGCGTACTCGCCGCGCGACGAGGTGTCGGCGATGGTGACGACCTGGTTGCGGAACGCCTCGGCCTGCCCGGCGCTCAGGTCGGGGCCGTCGGCGGCGCAACCGGCGAGTCCGACGACGACGGCGACGGATGCCGCGGCCAGCGCCGAACGGATCTTCATGCTCATGGCGTGACCGCCTCCTCGAGTTGCCTCAGGTGCTCGCCCAACTCGCCGGGCACACTCGGCAGCGGCGTGGCGGGCGGGGTGGGCTCGGCGTCGGACGCCAGGCCGCCGATCAGGGTGGGGATCAGCACGGCGAGCAGCAGCAGGACGGCCGCGACGGCCGCGACCGGGACGAACCATGCCGGTCGCCGCTCCCACCGTTCACGCACGGCCGACCCGCGTTCCCGTTCGCGGCTCGCCTCGGCGATCGGTTCCGCGGGGCGCGTGAGCACGCGCGTGGCGGCGGTCGCGTCGTCGTCGCGGTCGGCCGAGCCGGCCGGGGTGGCCGCCGTCTCACCCGGGGCGGCCGCCGCTGCGGCGCCCG
>NZ_LQGY01000053.1 GCF_001620055.1 Agromyces sp. NDB4Y10
CCGAGCCATCCGGGCCCGACCGCCCCGGCGCCCCCGGTCGGCCCGGCGAGCGAGCGGTCCGGGTCGCCGTCGGGTCGCCCGGTCGCCTCGGGCGTCGCCACGGGCGCGGTGGGCACGACGCCGGGCGCCTGCTCCCCCGCGTTCGGACGCGAGTAGGCGGGCACGGTGCCGCGCCCCGGCGTGGGCTCGAACGGGACCCAGCCGACGCCCTCGAAGTACAGCTCGGGCCAGGCGTGCAGGTCGTGCGAGTCGACGTCGACGCGCACCATCCCGTCGACGCGCTGGTTGCTTGGCGTGCCGGCCGTGTAGCCCACCGCGATGCGCGACGGGATGCCGACCTCACGGGCCATGACCGCCATCGTCGAGGAGAAGTGCACGCAGTACCCCGCCCGTTGCTCGAGGAACTCGGCGATCACGTCGAACCCGCCGCCGTCGTAGCCGTCGTCGACGGGCGCCTCCTCCGAGTACTCGAACTCGGAGCTTCGCAGGTAGGCCTGGATGGCGACGGCCGCGTCGTACCGGGTGCGCGCCCCCTGGGTGACCGTCGCGGCGGTCTCGCCGATGATCGCGGGCAGGTCCTCGGGCAGCTCGCGGGTGGCCGGAGCCACGGAACCGGCGGGCGGCTCGACCGCCGCACGGAGCTGGTCGACCGTGGGCTGCACCGCCAGTCGCGTCACGTCGTAGCGCTGCCCGAGGGTCGTGGCGTCGACGCTGCGGACCGTCAGCGAGCCGTCGTCCCAGAACCACGAGCCGCGCAGCCCGCGGACCTCGGCCGTCGGGTACGGCAGCGGCAGCCAGGCGGTCCGGACCTGGCCGATCTGCACCGTGAGCTCGCGCGGCTCGACGAGCACCTCCTCGGCGAGGCCGTCGGGGCGGGGCATGGTGTCGATGGTGTGGTCGCCGTCGACGGCGCGCTCCTCGGCGGTCCACAGGTCGCCCTCGAGCCGCTCGACGTTGAGCAGCGTGAAGTACGGGCGGTCGGCGTCGGGCGAGACGTAGCTGAACGCCGGCACGGGGTCGGGCCGGCGGAGGTCGCGACCGAGCTCGACGTAGGGGCTGACGCCGCGGGCGAACATCGTGCCGGGCCCGCCGGCGCCGAGCAGGAAGCTGCTCGAGACGCTGGGCGTGACGGCCGTGACGACGGATGCCGCGACGAGGCCGATCGCGGCCAGTCCCATCGACGCGCCCGCGGTCGACACGATCGGGCGTCGCCGCGGGGCGGTCACCAGCGCGGAGTCCGGCCGTTCGTCCTCCTGTGCGAGCTCCGCGCTGCGCCGCACCCGCACGTCGACGCGGAGCAGCAGGAGGTACGCCGCAGCCGTGAGGACGAGGGTGATCGCGTCGGCGCCGGATTCGACGAACAGGCCGGGCACGAGGACGGGAACGAGCACCGGGACCGCGGCGAGCGCGGGCAGTCGGACGGTCTGCACGACGAGGTCGAGGAGCACGGCGACGAGCCCGACGCCGACCGCGAGGGCGAACACGAGGGCCGGGACCGGGATCGCCGGCACGGACTGCTGCTCGATCGTGCGCACGGCGCCCTCGGCGAGCCCGAGGAACTCGTCGAACGTGTCCAGCGTGGGGATGACGAGGGCGAAGCTCGTCGCGCCGCCGAACAGCAGCGTCAGGGCCAGGAGCAGCGCCACCACCTCGAGCGGCGGCACGAGCGACGGCGGCGTGCGCAGGGCGCGCAGGCCGGCGCCCGCCCCGAGCACGGCGACGGCCGTGAACGCCGTCGCCCACCACCACGCGGCGCCGGCGATGAGCGGCGCGAGCGCCGAGGTCGCGACGAGCAGGAGCAGCAGGGTCGCCCCGGACAGGGCGACGCTCTGGCGGGTCGTCAGCGGCATCCGCTCAGGTCGCATCGCGGCCCCCGCTCCGGACGGATTCACGTGCCGACCGCCAGGCCTCGCCCCAGGCCGCGGGGAGGTCCGCCGCCCGGCGGACCGGCACCACGCGCCAGTCGGCGTGCTCCAGTCGCTCCACGGCGTCGGCGGCGATGCCGTCGGCGGCGAAGGCGATCGCCGGTTCGAGCACGGGGCGCAGCGCCACGAGGGCGTCGACCGCGGCGTGCGAGGGCGCGACGAGCACGGCGATGCCGGGCATGCGCGTGTCGCGGCGCGCCGTCGAGGGCGACGCGACCCGCGACGCGTCGCGGGGACGGTCGCGCGTCGGCGCGGCGGGTCCGTCCCGTCGCGGCGGCTCGAGGCGCGCGAGGTCCTCGAGGAGGACCAGGTCGCCGCCGGCCGCGCGGTAGCCGCCGGGATCGGCGGAGATCGGCGCAGCGGGGTCGTCGGGGTCGTCGACCGGCTCGACCCGCACGCGGAACCCGTTCTCGAGGAGGTGCACGCCGATCGACGCGGCGAGCTCCACGCCGAGCTCGAAGGCCGGGTCGAGCGTCGAGCCCGCGTCGCGCGCGGCCGACGACGGGTGGTGCGCGCGGCCGCCGAGCGCCGTGTCGAGCAGGATGCGGACCTCGGGATCGCCGCGCTGCTCCTCCTCGCGGACCATGAGCTCGCCGCGCCGGGCCGTCGCGGCCCAGTGGACGCGGCGCAGCGGGTCGCCGTACCGGTACTCGCGGGCGATGAGCTCGTCGCTGTTGGGGTGGGTTCGCCGCTGGAGGGCGTGGACGGCGCCGTCGACGCTCGCCACGACGCCCGCCGCGGGCTCCAGCGGGGTGACGCGCGGCGTCACCACGAGCTCGCGCGGCAGGCCCGCCGCCCGGTCGAGCCGTGCGAGGCCGAAGGGATCCGTCACTGCGATCCGGAGCGGTCCGACGTCGAACACGCCGCGCCGCGGCGTCCGGAGCCGGTACTCGAGGCGCACGGTGTCGTCGCCGGACGGCATGGCGGTCTCGTGCCGGCCGATGGCCGGGAGCACCGCCTCGCCGGGCGGGTGCAGCGCCGGGTGCGCGAGGTCGCGCCAGTGCGCGCCGTCGAAGGCGCGACGGTCGCGGTTCTGCACGCGCAGGCGCACGGCCGCCGACTCCCCCGCCCGCACCACGTGCGGTTCGAACGCGCGGGTCACCGCGAGCCGCGGCGCCCGAACGGCGAGGAATCCGAGGGATGCGACCGGCATCGCGAGCCCGACGGCCGCGAGCAGCATGATGTCGCGCAGGTCGAACCATGCTGCGACGAGGAACAGCGCCGCGCCGGCGGCGACCAGCGCCATCCCCCGCCCCGTGAGGCGTGGACGCGCCGGAACGCGCGCGGCGCGGCTGCGCGGCATCCGATCACTCCCTCCGGGCGCTGCCCACCGGCACCGGCGTGTCGGCGACGACGCGTCGCACGATGGCGTCGATGAGCGGGCCGCCGTCGCGGTCGTGCCCGCCGACCGCACGGCTCGTGGGAACCAGGCGGTGCGCGAGCACCGGAACCGCGAGCGCGTCGACGTCGTCGGGCAGGACGAAGTCGCGCCCGTGCATCGCCGCGTGCGCCTTCGCCGCGCGGATGAGCTGCAGGGTCGCGCGCGGGCTCGCGCCGAGCCGCAGCTGGCGGTCGTCGCGCGTGGCCCGTGCCAGCTCGACGGCGTACTCCTTGACCGCCTGGGACGTGTACACGTGGTGCACGGCGGCGATCATCGCGCGCAGCTCGTCGATCGAGACGACCGGCTGCAGCGCATCGAGCGGACTCGCCGTCTCGCGCTGCGCGAGCATCGCGAGCTCGTCGCCCGGTGCCGGGTACCCCATCGAGATGCGCGCCATGAACCGGTCGCGCTGCGCCTCCGGGAGCGGGTAGGTGCCCTCCATCTCGACCGGGTTCTGGGTCGCGACGACCGTGAATGGCTGCTCGAGCCGATACGTCGTGCCGTCGGCGGTCACCTGCCGCTCCTCCATGCACTCGAGGAGGGCCGACTGGGTCTTGGGGCTCGCGCGGTTGATCTCGTCGCCGATCACGATGTTCGCGAACACCGGACCGTGCTTGAACTCGAACCGCCGCGACGACTGGTCGAACACCGAGACGCCCGTCACGTCGCTCGGCAGCAGGTCGGGCGTGAACTGGATGCGGCTGACCGTGCAGTCGACCGAGCGCGCGAGCGCCTTGGCCAGCATCGTCTTGCCGACGCCCGGCACATCCTCGATGAGCAGGTGCCCCTCGGCGAGCAGCACGGTGAGGGCGGCGGTCACCGCATCGCGCTTGCCGGCGATCACCTCCTCGACGTTGCGGACGATGCGCGCCGCGCCGGCGCCGACCTCGTCGATGCCCATCGCGGGTGCGGCCGTCGCCCCGACCTGCGGCGCCGAGACCTCGCTCATGAGGTCATCGCTCCCTGCAGGTACTGCGCCACGGGCTCGGGCACGTACGGGCTCACGTCGCCGCCGAGCGCCGACACCTGGCGGACGAGCGAACTCGACACGTGGGCGTTCGCGGGGTCGGGCAGCAGGAACACCGTCTCGACCCCGGCGAGGTGCCGGTTCACGATGGCCATCGGCGTCTCGTAGGCCACGTCGACCTGCGAGCGGATGCCCTTGACGAGGACCGACGCGCCCACGTCGGTGCAGTAGTCGACGAGCAGGCCCATGCTCCAGGACGCGACGACGATGTCGCCGACGATGCCGGCCTCCTCGATCGACTGCTCGATGAGCGAGACCCGCTGCGCGATCGGCAGGAGCGCCGACTTGTCGGGGTTGTGCACCACGACGACGTGCAACTGGTCGTAGAGGCCAGCGGCACGGCCGATCACGTCGAGGTGCCCCCGGGTGACGGGGTCGAACGATCCGGGAACGACGGCGATCCGCTGCATACGTGCCAGCGTAGTGCGGGATCCGGCGCCGTGGACCGCTGCCCGGGAGTCTCAGCCCCTGCTCAGGTACTCGCTCGAGTCGTCGTCGAGGCGGCGTCGCACGGCCGCCGCGAGTGCGGGGTGGGCGGCCAGGTCCGGGTCGTCGCGGAGCACCTCGGCGGCGGCCTCGCGCGCGTCGGCGATGACGTCGCCGTGGCGCGTCACCCGGAGCAGCTTGAGGGAGGTCCGCCGTCCGGACTGGATGGCGCCGAGGACGTCGCCCTCCTGGCGGAGCTCGAGGTCGACGCGCGCGAGCTCGAAGCCGTCGAGCGTGCCGGCCACCGCGTCGAGTCGTTCCCGCGCGACGGTCTCCGCCTCGACGCGGGTCACGAGCAGGCACAGGCCGGGCACGGAGCCGCGGCCGACCCGGCCGCGGAGCTGGTGCAGCTGCGAGACCCCGAACCGGTCGGCGTCCACGACGACCATGGTGCTCGCGTTGGGCACGTCGACGCCGACCTCGATGACGGTGGTCGCGACGAGCACGTCGAGCTCGCCCGCGGCGAACGCGCGCATGGTGGCGTCCTTCTCGTCGGCGCTCATCCGACCGTGCAGCGGGGCGATGCGGACCTCCGCCAGGCGCGGGTGGGCGCGCAGCTCGGCGAGCACCGAGGCGACGGATGCCGCGGGGGCGGCATCGCCGTCCGGGTCGGCGGGCTCGAGGCCGTCCTCCGCGACCTTCGGCTCGATCGCCGGGCTCACGACGAACGCCTGGCGTCCCTGCTCGAGCTCCTCGGCGAGCCGCTCCCACACGCGCGGTCGCCAGTGCGGACGCTCCGCCAGCGGGACGACGTGGGTCGTGATGCCCGCGCGACCGGCGGGGAGCTGCCGGATCGTCGACACGTCGAGGTCGCCGAACACGGTCATGGCCACGGTGCGCGGGATCGGCGTCGCCGTGAGCACGAGCACGTGCGGATGCCGCCCCTTGAGCCGCAGCGCCTCGCGCTGCTCGACGCCGAAGCGGTGCTGCTCGTCGACGACCACGAGGCCCAGGTCGGCGAACGAGGTCGTGTCGCCGAGGAGGGCGTGCGTGCCGACCACGATGCGCGCCTGGCCGGCTGCGACGCGGAGCGCCGCCCGTCGGCGGTCGGCGGCGGGGAGCTGGCCGGTGATGAGAGTGGGCATCACCTCGGCCGCCAGCTCGGGACCCAGCATGTCGGCGATCGACCTCAGGTGCTGCGCCGCGAGCACCTCGGTGGGCGCGAGGAGGGCCGCCTGGCCGCCCGACTCGGCGACCGCGAGCATGGCCCGCAGGGCGACGACGGTCTTGCCCGAGCCGACCTCGCCCTGGACGAGCCGGTTCATGGGCACCGGTTCGGCGAGGTCGGCGTGGATCTGCACGCCGACCTCGAGCTGGTCGTCGGTGAGCTCGAACGGCAGCGACGCCTCGAACCGCTCGAGGAGCCCGCCGGGCGCGGGCGTGCGCCGGACCGCCTCGTGCGCCCGGGCGGCGGCGCGCCGCTCGAGCAGGACGGACTGGAGCACGAACGCCTCGGTGAATCGCAGCGTGCGCTGCGCGGCCTTCCAGTCGGCGTCGCGCTCCGGCCGGTGCACGAGCTCGAGCGCCTCGCGGTGCGCCAGCAGCCCTCGAGCCCGGCGCACGGACTCGGGCAGTGGGTCGTCGACCGGGCCGAGCGCATCGAGCACGAGCGCGACCGCGCGCTGCAGCTTCCAGCTCGAGAGGGTCGCGGTGGCCGGGTAGATCGGGATGGGCGCGGTGGCCCAGCGGAGGGCCGCGGCATCCGGCCCCGTGTCGGTGCGGGTCTCGTCCTCGAAGAGCTCGTAGTCGGGGTGCGCGAGCTGCAACGCGCCCCGGTAGTCGGAGACCTTGCCGGCGAACATGCCGCGCACCCCGGGCTTCAGCTCCCGCGCACGCCACGCCTGGTTGAAGAACGTCAGGGTGAGCACGCCCCTGCCGTCGGAGATCTTCGCCTCGAGGATGGACCCGCGACGCGAGCGCATGGTCCGCTCGCGCACCTCGAGCACCTCCGCGACGATCGTCACGTTCTCGTCGCGCGGGAGCCGGTCGAGCGCCGTGAGCTCGCCGCGCGGCTGGTACCGCCGCGGATGGTGACCGAGCAGGTCGCCGACCGTGACGAGCCCCCACGCGCGCTCCATCGCCTTCGCCGTGGGACCGCCGAGCAGGCCGGACAGCTTGGTGTCGAGAGTTGCGGCGCCCTCGACCGAGCGATCGGCCGTCATGCCTCGATCGTAGGCTCCGCCTCCGTCACCTCGGCCGTGAGCGCCTCGATCTCGGCCTGCACGTAGGTGTCGTCGGGCCGGGCTCGGGCCAGTTCGCGCTGCAGCTCGAGCGCCTCGTCGGTACGGCCGAGCGTGCGGAGCGCCCGACCCACCGACCACCGGGCGACGTGCTGCTGGCCGGCCGTCCCGTACTGGTCGGCGGCCTCGACGGCGCGCTCGAAGTGGTGGAGCGCGGCGACCGCGTCGCCCGCGTCGTGCTTGGTCCAGCCCAGGTTGTTGTGCAGGGCGACGCCCCAGCGCTTCAGTCGGCGGTCGCGCACCCCCTCGAGGATGTCGAAGCCCTCGGTGGCCCACTCCTCCTCGTGTCCGGCGTCGTTCAGGGCGAGCATGTGGAGGGCGTCGAGGACCAGGAAGGTCGAGCCCGCGAGCGCCGCCTCGCGGACGGCTTTCGTGAACAGCGGCACGGCCTCGTCGAACCGCTCGGCGGTCGCCGCGATGCGCCCGCGTTCGAGGGCGATGCGCGCACGCAGCTCGGCCGCCTCCTCGGGCGTCTCGTCGGCGCGTCCGGCCGCCTCGAGGTCGTCGAGCAGTGCGAGCGCCTCGTCGTCGCGGCGCTGGATGCCGATGGCCCGCGCGAGCTGCGTGGTCATCACGGCGCGCTCGTGCGTCGGCACTGCCTCGTCGTCGGCGACCGCGCGGAACCGCTGCTCGCTCGTCGCGGGGTCGGCGAAGTCCCAGAGCCGGTCGATGGTCTGCTGTTCGTCTTCCCGGTGGCGGGACGGATCGGCGTGCAGGGCGTCGGTCGTGTCTTCCACCCCTCCATCATGGCAGCGCGCCGGAGGCGCCCGTTATGCTCCCGAGACATGACGCGCATCATCGCCGGGTTCGCCGGGTCGCTCACGCTCGCCGTGCCCCGGTCGGGCACGCGGCCCACGAGCGACCGCGTGCGCGAGGCGATCTTCTCGGCGCTGGAGGCGCGCGACGCGGTCGACGGCGCGGTCGTGCTCGACCTGTACGCGGGTTCGGGCGCGCTCGGCCTCGAGGCGGCGAGCCGGGGCGCGAGCGAGGTGGTGCTCGTCGAGAAGGCCCGCCCGGCCGCCGAGGTGTGCCGTCGCAACGCGGCCGCCGTCGCCCGCGCCGCGCGCGGATCGGGGCCGCGCATCCGCGTCGAGGCGCGCAGCGTCGCGACGTACCTCGAGTCGGCGCCGGGCGGGGTCGACCTGGCCTTCATCGACCCGCCGTACGACCTCGGCGAGCGCGAGCTCGCGCGCGACCTCGAGCTCCTCGCCGGCCTGCTCGCGCCGGAGGCGACGGTGGTCGTCGAGCGCAGCTCCCGCTCCCCGGAGCCCGCGTGGCCGGCCGGGATCGACCCGGAGCGGCGACGCGACTACGGCGAGACGACCCTCTGGTGGGCGTCCGCGAGCGCGCCCGACGCCGGCGGCGATCAGCCCCCGACGCCGTCCCAGCCCGCGTAGGGATCCCACCCGGCGGTGTCGACGGGCGCCCCGTCGAGCGTGAGCACGCCCGCCTCGGCCGTCGCCACGCCGATGACCTCGAACGGATGCGGCGGCGGCACGTCCGGCGGGAACGCCGCGAGCAGCCCGTGGTCCTCGGCCCCCGCGAGCGCCGTCAGCGGGTCAGGTCCGAGCGCCGCGGATCGGAAGTCGATGCCGATGCCGCTCGCCTCGGCGATCCGACGCGCGTCGCGGGCGAGTCCGTCGCTCACGTCCAGCATCGCCGTCGCGCCCGCCTCCGCGGCGACGACCCCGGCCGACACCGGGGGCGTCGGTGCGAGCTGGGCGGCGACCAGCCGTGGATGCTCGGTGCGCAGTGCGGCGGCGGCCGCGGCATCCGGCTCGCCCTGCCCGTCACGTGCCCGGGCGAAGAGCAGCGCGAGTCCGCGGGCGGCATCGCCCCGGCCGCCGGCGTGGGCGATCACGTCGCCCGGCCCTGCACCCGATCGCAGGACCGGTGCACGGCCCTCGAGGTCGCCGAACGCGGTGACCGAGATCATGAGCACGGATGACGCCGACAGGTCGCCGCCGACCACGCCCGCGCCGGGTGCGAGCGCGGCGAGCCCCTCGCGCAGCCCGTCGGCGATGCCCTCGAGCACCCCGACGTCGAGCGATGGGGGCGCCGCGATCGCCACGACCAGGGCCGTCGGCCGCGCACCCATGGCGGCGACGTCGGTGAGGTTCGTCGCCGCGGCCTTCCAGCCGAGGTCGTGGGGCGTGGACCAGGCGAGCCGGAAGTCGGGGCCGTGCACCATCAGGTCGGTCGTCACGACGAACCGGCCGTCGGGTGCCGCGACCACGGCGGCGTCGTCGCCCGCGCCCAGGTGCGCCGCGTCGCCCGGGGCGAGGCGCGGCAGGATGCGTGCGAGCACCGCCGATTCGCCGAGGTCGCCGATCGCGGTCGACGGCTCGTGTGCAGGGGGCTCCATGGCTCCCACGGTAGCCTGATGGCGATGCCCGCTCCCCGCCCCCGCCGCCCCCGACGCACGCTGCCGCGGCTCGTCGCCGCGGCATCCGTCGCCGTCGTCGCCCTGCCGCTGCTCGCCTCGTGCGCACGACCCGTGCCGTTCGAGGCCGCGCCCGACGCCGTCGACCCCGACTGCGCCGCGGTGATCGTGCGACTGCCCGACGTCGTCGCCGGGCAGGAGGCCCGCGAGACCGATGCGCAGGGCACCGGCGCGTGGGGCACGCCGGCATCGGTCCTGCTGCGCTGCGGCGTCGAACCGCCCGGACCCACGACGCTGCGGTGCGTGAGCGTCGACGAGGTCGACTGGATCATCGACGAGTCCGACGCGCCGCGCTACCGGTTCACGACCTACGGGCGCACGCCCGCCGTCGAGGTCGTCGTCGACAACGACGTGGTAGCGGGGACGACCGCGATCGCCGACGTGTCGTCCGCGGTGTCGGTCATCGAGGCCGACGGCGGATGCACCGACCTCGAGGACCTCGCGCCGGAGGGGTGATCCCCCGCCGAGCCCGGCCCGCCGCCGCGGAGCGTCGGCTCAGCCGAGCCGGACGCCCCGCGCGAGGCCGACGCGGATGAGCTCGTCGACCAGCTCGGGGTAGGTCACCCCGGACTCCTGCCAGCAGCGGGGGAACATCGAGATCGGCGTGAAGCCCGGCATCGTGTTCAGCTCGTTGACGACGAACCCGTCTTCGGTGAGGAAGAAGTCGACGCGTGCGAGGCCCTCGGCCCCGATCGCCTCGAAGGCGCGGATCGCGAGGTCGCGCATCTCCTCCAGACGACCCTCGCCGAGGTCGGCCGGGCAGACCAGGTCGACGCCCGGGGCATCGAGGTACTTCGCGGCGAAGTCGTAGAAGCCGTCGCCGGTGAGCACGATCTCGCCCGCGACCGACGCACGCGGCCGCTCCCCCGGCGCGCCGCCGAGCACGGCGATCTCGACCTCGCGGCCGACCATGGCGGCTTCGATGAGCACCGTGTCGTCCTCGGCGAACGCCAGCTCGAGGGCCGCGTCGAGATCGCCCGCCTCGGCCACCCGGCTGACGCCCACGCTCGATCCCGCACGCGCGGGCTTGACGAACTGGGGCAGGCCGAGGGCGGCCGCATCGGCGCGCACGCGCTCGGGGTCGTCGGCCCACTCGCGCGCGGTGACCGTGCGCCACGGCGCGACCGGGATGCCCGCGCCCTGCAGCGCGGTCTTGGTGAAGTGCTTGTGCATGCCGAGCGCGCTCGCGAGCACGCCCGAGCCGACGTACGGGAGGCCGAGCAGCTCGAACAGGCCCTGGATGGTGCCGTCCTCGCCGAACGGGCCGTGGAGGATCGGGAACACCAGGTCGATGTCGCCGAGCGAGGACTCCTCGCCGCTCGCGGTCGTCACGCGCAGCTCGCGCGAGGCGGAGCTGTCGGGCCACCGCACTCGCGTGCCGTTGTCGTGCACCTCCGGAAGCCGCTCGGGGTCGAGCGCGAACCGCGACGGGTCGTCGGCTTCGAGCACGAAGGCGCCCGCGCGGGTGATGCCGACGGGGATCAGCTCGTAGCGGTCACGGTCGATCGCCTGCAGCACTCCGGCCGCCGTTGCGCAGCTGATCGAATGCTCGCTGGAGCGCCCGCCGAAGAGCAGTACCACCCTGAGCTTGTCCATCCATCGTCCTTTCGCCCTGGGGCTCGTCGTCGGTCGTGAGGTGCGGCGCGATGTCCTTCGGGGCGAGCGTGCCGGCGAGCACCTGCCGGACCTGCTCGACGATGGGCATCTCCACGCCCTTCGCGCGCGCGAGCTCGAGGATCGGCCCGACCGACGCGAGCCCCTCGGTGGTCTGCTGCATCTGGTTGACGACCTCGGGCAGCTTGTAGCCCTGGCCGAGCAGGCGCCCGGCGGTGTTGTTGCGCGACAGCGGCGACTGGCACGTCGCGATCAGGTCGCCGAGGCCCGCGAGGCCCGACAGGGTGTCGGGGTGCGCGCCGTGCGCGACGGCGAAGTCGGTCATCTCCACGAGGCCGCGGGTGATGATCGAGGCCTTGGTGTTCTCGCCGTAGCCCGCACCGTCGACGATGCCGATCGCGACCGCGATGAGGTTCTTCAGCACGCCGCCGAACTCGGTGCCGATGACATCCGTGTTCACGAACGAGTGGAAGTACGGGTTGCGGGCCACGGATGCCACGGCCTGCGCCGTCTCGAGGCTCGTCGACGAGACGACCGCGGCCGTGGGCTGCTCCTTCGCGATCTCGAGCGCCAGGTTCGGCCCGGAGATCACGGCGATCTTCGACTCGGCGATGGGCAGCACCTCGGCGATGACCTCGCTCATGCGGTGACCCGTCGACTTCTCGACGCCCTTCATGAGCGAGACGACGATCGCTTCGGCGTGCAGGTGCGGCTCGGCCTCGATCAGGTTCTGGCGCAGCGTCTGGCTCGGCACGCACACGTACACCTGCTCGGCGCCCGCGAGCGCGAGGTCGAGCCGGCTCGTCGAGCGGAGGCCGATCGGCAGGTTCACGCCGGGGAGGTAGTCGCTGTTGCGCTTGCCCTCCTGGATCTCGCGCGCGAGCTCGGGGCGGCGCGCCCAGAGGACGACGTCGGCCCCGCCGTCGGCGAGGATCTTGGCGAACGTGGTGCCCCAGCTGCCGGCGCCGAGGACGGCCACGCGCTTGCCCGGGCCCCGGCGCGGCGTCCTAGCCTTCAAGGCGTCCCGTCTCCTTCTGGCCGTGCTTGGCCGGGTCCCAGCGCTCGGCCGGCGGGATCTCGCCGCGGAGCTCGCCGAGGAGCGCGGCGATCGCGTTCATGAGCTCGTCGGTCGCCTTGAGCAGCGTCGCCTGGTCGAGCGGCTTGCCGCGGTAGGCGGAGAGGTCGAGGGGCTCGCCGATGATCACGTCGACGGTCTTGCGCGGGAACAGGCTGAGCTTCTTGCCGTACCGGGGCAGGATCGCCTGCGTGCCCCAGTGCGCGGCGGGCACCAGCGGGATGTCGCGCTCGAGCGCGATGCGGACGGCGCCGGTCTTGCCGCGCATGGGCCACAGGTCGGGGTCGCGCGTGAGCGAGCCCTCGGGGTACACGATGACCATGCGCCCCTTCTCGACCAGCTGCTCCGCGGCCCGGATCGCGGCGTGGCTCTGGCTGCCGGCGCGCTCGACGGGGATCTGCCCCGAGGTGCGCAGGAACCAGCCGAGCACCGGGTTCTTGAACAGCGACGCCTTCGCGAGGAAGCGCGGCGCACGCCCGAGGTGCCAGGCGGCGACGCCCATGACGAGCGGGTCGACCTCGCTGTAGTGGTTCGGCGAGAGCACGACCGGCCCGGTCTGCGGCATCCGCTCGCCGTGGTGGAAGCGGTACTTCACCCCGAGGCTCCACAGCGGGAGGATCAGGACGGCGAGGACCCAGAAGAACGAGGGTCGACGCTTCTCGGAACCGGGCTTCGCGGCCGGCGCGGATGCGGGGTCTTGATGTGGCACTGACCCATTATCCTTCGAGCGCGAAGTCCGCCCCGAGCAGCTCGAGCTTGGTGATGAAGTTCTCGTACCCGCGCGCGATGATGCCGACGTTCGACACGGTCGAACGCCCCTCGGCGGTGAGCGCCGCGATGAGGTGGCTGAAGCCGCCGCGCAGGTCGGGCACCTCGATGTCGGCGCCGTGCAGCTGCGCCGGGCCCGAGATCACCGCGGAGTGCTTGAAGTTGCGCTGGCCGAACCGGCACGGCCGACCGCCCAGGCACTCCTTGTGCACCTCGATCGACGCGCCCATCTCGACGAGCGCGTCGACGAAGCCGAAGCGCTGCTCGTAGACGGTCTCGTGCACGATCGACACGCCCTTGGCCTTGGTGAGGGCCACGACGAGGGGCTGCTGCCAGTCGGTCATGAACCCGGGGTGCACGTCGGTCTCGATGATGACGGGCTTCAGCTCGCCACCCGGGTGGTAGAAGCGGATGCCGTCCTCGGCGATGTCGAACGCGCCGCCGACCTTGCGGAAGACGTTGAGGAACATGAGCATCTCGGCCTGGCGCGCACCGCCGACGAAGATGTCGCCCTCGGTCGCGAGCGCCGCGGCGGCCCAGCTGGCGGCCTCGTTGCGGTCGAAGAGCGCGCGGTGGGTGTAGCCCTGGAGCTTCTCGACGCCCTCGATGCGGATGACGCGGTCGGTGTCGACCGAGATGATCGCGCCCATCTTCTGGAGGATGTTGATGAGGTCCATGATCTCGGGCTCGATCGCCGCGCCGGACAGCTCGGTGATGCCGTCGGCGAGCACCGCGGTGAGCAGCACCTGCTCGGTCGCGCCCACGCTCGGGTACGGCAGCGACACCTTCGCGCCGTGCAGCCCGTTGGGGGCCGACATCCGGATGCCGCTCGGGAGCTTCTCGACGATCGCGCCGAAGTTGCGCAGGACCTCGAGGTGGTAGTCGATCGGGCGGTCGCCGATGCGGCATCCGCCGAGGTCGGGGATGAACGCCTCGCCGAGCCGGTGCAGCAGCGGACCGCAGAACAGGATCGGGATGCGGCTCGAACCCGCGTGGGCGTCGACCTCGGCCATGTGCGCCGTCTCGACGGCGGACGGGTCGAGGACGAGGTCGCCCTCGTCGGCGCCCTCGGTCACGGTCACGCCGTGCACCTCGAGCAGGCCGCGGACGATGCGCACGTCGCTGATGTTCGGGACGTCCTTCAGGACGCTCGGGGTGTCGCCGAGGATCGCCGCGACCATCGCCTTGGTGACGAGGTTCTTGGCGCCCTTCAGCTCGATCCGACCCCGAAGCGGCTTGCCCCCGTTGATCGTGATGCGGTCGACCTGGAGGCCCACCGCCGTTCCGTGCTGCTTCGCGTCATTCACGAGTGTGTTCACTCAGTTCCCTGTCTCTGCCGGCTCCCGGATCGGGAGCGTGGTCGGCCGCCACGCCTCACGGTGCGACTCGAACTCGGCGATGGCCGGCTCGTCCCGGAGGGTGAGCCCGATGTCGTCGAGTCCCTCCAAGAGCCGCCACCGAGTGTAATCGTCGATGTCGAATGAAACCGTGAGCGAGCCGATGCTCACCGTACGCTCAACCAGATCGACGGTCGCCGCTATTCCCGGCTGGTCCTCGATCGCCGCCCACAGGCGCTCGACGTCCTCGTAGGCGACCTGCGCGGCGAGCAGGCCCTGCTTGCCGGCGTTGCCGCGGAAGATGTCGCCGAAGCGGCTCGAGATCACTACGCGGAAGCCGAAGTCGCGCAGCGCCCAGACGGCGTGCTCGCGGCTCGAGCCCGTGCCGAAGTCGGGGCCCGCGATGAGGATCGCCGCGCCCGCGTAGGCGGGGTCGTTGAGCACGAACTCGGGGTCCTGGCGCCAGCCGTGGAACAGGGCGTCCTCGAAGCCCGTCTTGGTGACGCGCTTGAGGAAGACCGCGGGGATGATCTGGTCGGTGTCGACGTTGGACCGGCGTAGCGGCGCGGCGACGCCCGTGACGGTGCTGATCTTCTCCATCGTCAGTTCCCCTTCGCTCCGCTGGTCGAGTACGCCGGAACGGCCGTGTCGAACCCGGCCGCTCCCTCCTGCTCGAGGTCCCACGGGCTCGAGAGGGTGCCGCGGACGGCCGTCGCGGCGGCGACGAGCGGCGACACGAGGTGCGTGCGGCCGCCCTTGCCCTGGCGGCCCTCGAAGTTGCGGTTCGAGGTCGACGCGCACCGTTCGCCGGGGGCGAGCTGGTCGGGGTTCATGCCGAGGCACATCGAGCAGCCGGCGAAGCGCCACTCGGCGCCGAACTCCTCGAACACCTTGTCGAGCCCCTCGGCCTCGGCCTCGAGGCGCACCCGCGCCGACCCGGGCACGACCATGACGCGCACGCCGTCGGCCTTCTTCCGACCCTGGATGATCGACGCGAAGGCCCGCAGGTCCTCGATGCGGCTGTTGGTGCACGACCCCATGAAGACCGCGTCGACCGGGATCTGCTTCAGCGGCGTGCCCGGCTCGAGGTCCATGTACTCGAGGGCGCGCTCGGCGGCGGCGCGCTCGTGCTGGTCGTCGATCGACGCCGGGTCGGGCACGACGTCGCTGAGGGAGACGCCCTGGCCGGGGTTCGTGCCCCAGGTCACGAACGGTTCGAGCGCGTCGGCGTCGATGAACACCTCGGCGTCGAAGGTCGCGCCCTCGTCGGTGGGCAGCGTCTTCCAGTAGTCGACCGCGGCGTCCCAGTCGGCGCCGCGCGGGGCGTGCGGGCGGCCCTGCAGGTAGGCGAACGTCGTCTCGTCGGGGGCGACCATGCCGGCCCGTGCGCCCGCCTCGATCGACATGTTGCAGATCGTCATGCGGCCGTCCATCGACAGCGAGCGGATGGCGCTGCCCCGGTACTCGAGCACGTAGCCTTGTCCGCCGCCGGTGCCGATCTTCGCGATCACGGCGAGGATGATGTCCTTGGCCGTGACGCCGGGCCGGAGCGTGCCCTCGACGTTGATCGCCATCGTCTTGAACGGCTTCAGCGGCAGCGTCTGGGTGGCGAGCACGTGCTCGACCTCGCTCGTGCCGATGCCGAACGCCATCGCGCCGAACGCGCCGTGGGTCGACGTGTGGCTGTCGCCGCAGACGACCGTGATGCCCGGCATGGTGAGGCCGAGCTGCGGGCCGACGACGTGCACGATGCCCTGCTCGACGTCGCCGAGGGAGTGCAGGCGGATGCCGAACTCCTCCGCGTTGCGGCGCAGCGTCTCGATCTGCGTGCGGCTGGTCGGGTCGGCGATCGGCCGGTCGATGTTCAGCGTGGGCGTGTTGTGGTCCTCGGTCGCGATCGTCAGGTCGGGACGGCGGACCGGACGACCGGCCAGCCGGAGGCCGTCGAAGGCCTGCGGGCTGGTGACCTCGTGCACGAGGTGCAGGTCGATGTAGATGAGGTCGGGGGTGCCGTCCTCGCCCTTCGCGACGAGGTGCGCATCCCAGACCTTCTCGGCGAGGGTGCGCGGGCGGGCCTGCGGCTCAGTGGGCGGATTCATCGATGAACGTCTCTCTCGGATCGTGGGGGATCAGCCGACGACGGACTCCGCGACGGGGGCGGCCGGTCGAACTAGGCCCCGTCGCGGCACCGAAGGAGGAGGCGGAACGGTACGCGCACGATCCTCAGGTTACACCGTCGCGTCGGGGGCCCGGTTCACGAGGAACGCGACGTCGCCGAGCAGGAGCACGGCTCCCTCGGGCACGGACGTGGGCCGGCCCGGCTCGAGTTCGACGGCGTCCTCGCCCTCGGGCCAGATGCGGACGCCGTTGGTCGAGGCGAGGTCGGTCGCGAGGAGCCGGTCGTCCACGACCTCCAGCAGCGCGTGCGTCTTCGACAGCGACCGGGCCGCGTCGTCGATCGCGACCGGCTCGGCCCCGGCCGCGGCATCCGTCGCCCTCGGGTCGCGGCCGACCACGACGCGGCCCCGCACCGTGACGTCGTGGCCGCCGTCCGACCGGAGGCGCCAGGCCGTCCGTGGCCCGTGCGGGCGGATCGGCGGGGCCGGCACCGGGGGCGGCGCGGCGGCG
>NZ_LQGY01000054.1 GCF_001620055.1 Agromyces sp. NDB4Y10
GCCGGCGCCGCGGCATCCGTCACCCCCAGCACGGTGCGGGCCCGGGCCACGTGACCGGGGTCGCCGATGATGGCGTAGCGCGTCGCGAGCACCTGCATGACCGAGGTGAAGTCGCGGCGGCGGCGGTTCAGGGAGTACGACACGACGCTGAAGATCATGCCGAAGCCCGCGCCGATGAGGATGGCGGCGCCGAGCACGCCGAGCGACGTGCCGGTCGGCGAGAAGATGAACAGCAGGAGCCCGAGGAACGTGCCGAACCAGGCTCCGGAGAGGGCGCCGGCGCCGGCCGCGCGGCCCCACGTGAGCTTGCCCGTGATGCGCTCGACCGTGGTGAGGTCGTGCCCGACGATCGAGAGTTCCTTCACGGGGAACTCGGCCTTGGCGAGCTTGTCGACCGCGGCCTGCGCCTCTTGGTAGGTCTCGTAGCTCGCGATCGTCTCGCCCTTGGGCAGCGTCGGGTAGGCGCGGCCGAGTCGGCCGCCGAACGGGCTCTGCGTGCTCACCCGGCCATTCTCCCATGCGGCCGCCTCGGCGGGCCGGAAGGGAGGCCCCCGGGGTAAGTTGGGGGTGTGAGCGCCACGAGAGTCTTCGTCGCCCGACTCGCCGGGTGCCCCGTCTTCGACCCCGCGGGCGACCGGGTGGGCAAGGTGCGCGACGTCCTCGTCGTGTACCGCAAGTCCGACCCGCCGCGCGTCGTCGGCCTGATCGTCGAGATCCCCGGCAAGCGCCGCGTCTTCGTCTCGATCGGGCGCGTCACCTCGATCGGCGGCGGGCAGATCATCACCACCGGGCTCATCAACCTGCGCCGCTTCGAGCAGCGCGGCGGCGAGGTGCGCGTGATCGCCGAGATGCTCGGCCGCAAGGTGGCGTTCAACGACGGCTCCGGCACGGCCACCATCGAGGATGTCGCGATCGAGGAACGCGACCAGGGCGAGTGGGAGGTCGACCAGCTGTTCGTCCGCCGCCCGAAGACGAGCGCGTCGCCGTTCGCCAAGGGGCCGTCGGCCTACGTGACGTGGCGCGAGGTCCGCGAGCTGACCGCCGCGGGCGAAGCGCAGTCGGCCGAACAGCTCATCGCGACGTACTCCGAGCTGAAGCCCGCCGACCTCGCGAGCACGCTGCTCGACCTGCCGCCTCGCCGCCGGCAGGAGGTCGCGGCCGAACTGCCCGACGACCGGCTCGCCGACGTGCTGGAGGAGATGCCGGAGGCCGACCAGGTCGACATCCTCGCCAAGCTCGGCGACGACCGCGCCGCCGACGTGCTCGACCACATGTCGCCCGACGACGCCGCCGACCTCATCGCGCAGCTCCCCGAGGAGCGCGGAGAGCACCTCCTCGAGCTCATGGAGCCCGAGGAGGCCGAGGACGTCCGGTTCCTCCTGTCGTACGGGCCCGACACCGCGGGCGGGCTCATGACCACCGAGCCGATCATCGTGTCGGCGGATGCCACGGTCGCCGAGGGCCTCGCGCTGATCCGCCGGCACGACCTGCCGCCGGCCCTCGGCGCGGCGGTCTGCGTGACGCTCCCGCCCTACGAGCCGCCGACCGGCCGGTTCCTCGGCATCGTGCACTTCCAGCGGATGCTGCGCTACCCGCCGCACGAGCGGCTGGGCTCGCTCATCGACCAGGGCCTCGAGCCCGTGACCGCCGACACGTCGGCGGCCGAGGTCAGTCGCATCCTCGCCAGCTACGACCTCGTGTCGGTGCCCGTCGTCGACGAGAAGCACCGCCTCGTGGGCGTCGTCACCATCGACGACGTGCTCGACTACCTGCTGCCCGATGACTGGCGAAGTCATCCCGACTCCGAGTCGGAGGTGACCAGACGCGCGACCGCCCGCGCCCAGCTCGCCACCGGCAGTATCCCGATCGCACCCGGAAGGAGGGCAGGAGATGGCACGCGCTGACGGCGACGACCGACGGTTCGACACCCCGAAGGGCCTCGGCCGCTCGGGCTCTCCCCTGCGACTGTCCGGTGACCGCGACCGGTTCGGCCGGTTCACCGAGGTCGTCGCGCGGGGCATGGGCACGCCGTGGTTCCTGCTGGGCCTCACGGTGTTCGTCGCCGCCTGGATGCTCTGGAACACCCTCGCCCCGGCGAACCTCCAGTTCGACCGGGCCGACTACGGCTTCATCGCGCTGACCCTGATGCTCTCGCTGCAGGCGTCGTACGCGGCGCCGCTCATCCTGCTCGCGCAGAACCGCCAGGACGACCGCGACCGCGTGCAGATCGAGCAGGACCGCCAGCGCGCGGAACGCAACCTGGCCGACACCGAGTACCTCGCGCGCGAGGTGGTCGCGCTCCGCATCGCCGTGCGCGACCTCGCGTCGAAGGACTTCATCCGGCAGGAGCTGCGGCAGGTGCTCGACGAGCTGGACCGCCGCGACGACGAGGACGCCGCGAATGGGTCCTGACCGGTCGAGAGCGACGGACTCGGACGCCTCGCGGTCGCCTGCGGAGGTCGAAGCCGCCGTCCGCGCCGCCCTCGCGGGGGTCATCGATCCCGAGATCCGGAAGCCCATCACCGAGCTCGACATGGTCGAGGCGGTGGCCGCGACCGCGAACGGGGTCGACGTCGACATCCGCCTGACCATCGTGGGCTGCCCCGCGTCGGACCGCATCGAGCGCGACGTGCGCCTCGCGGCCGAGCAGGTCGTGGGGCCGGGCAACGCGGTGGTGCGCCTCGGCGTCATGACGCCGGAGCAGCGGCAGGCCCTGACCGAGCGGCTCCGCGGCGGGCGGGGGGCCCGCGGCAACCCGTTCGGGCCGGGCACGCTCACGCGCGTGATCGCGGTGACGAGCGGCAAGGGCGGGGTCGGCAAGTCCACCCTGACCGCGAACCTCGCCGTCGCCCTCGCCGCGCGCGGCCTCTCGGTGGGGATCGTCGACGCCGACGTGCACGGCTTCTCGATCCCCGGTCTCCTCGGGCTCGTCGACGAGCACGGCAACGCGCCCCGGCCGACGCGGGTCGACGACATGATCCTCCCGCCGGTGGCGCACGGGGTGAAGGTGATCTCGATCGGCATGTTCGTCGAGCCCACCAGCCCGGGCGGGCGCGGTTCGTCGGTCGCCGTCGCGTGGCGCGGGCCGATGCTGCACCGCACGCTGCAGCAGTTCCTCACCGACGTGTACTTCGGCGACCTCGACGTGCTCCTGCTCGACCTGCCCCCGGGCACCGGCGACGTCGCGATCTCGCTCGGCCAGCTCCTGCCGAACGCCGAGGTCGTCGTGGTGACGACGCCCCAGCCCGCGGCGGCGGATGTCGCCGAGCGCTCGGGCCTCGTGGCCCGACAGACCGGCCAGCGCGTGGTCGGCGTGGTCGAGAACATGGCCGGCTTCGCCCAGCCCGACGGCTCCGTGCTCGACCTCTTCGGCGAGGGCGGCGGGGCCGAGGTGGCGCGCCGCCTCTCGGAGGGCGTCGACGAGGCGGTGCCGCTCCTGGCCTCGGTACCGCTCAGCGTGGGGCTCCGTCGCGGCGGCGACGACGGGGTGCCCGTGGTCCTCGCGGAACCCGACGACCCGGCCGCGCGCGCGATCGAACAGGTCGCCGAGACGCTCGCCCGGCGTCCGCGCTCGCTGGCCGGCCGGCCGCTCGACATCCGGGTGCGGTGAGGCGGATGCCGCGGGCACGACGGGCCGGCGCGGATGCGCTCGCGGTCGTCGTGGCGGCGCTGGTGCTCACCGGATGCGCCGCCGGGGCAAGCGTGCCGAGCGACGCCGGTCCCGAGGCGGTCGACGGGACGATCCGGGGCCTGTCGGTGGAGGTCCGCCAGGGTCGGTTCGACGTGCCCGACCGCGTGCTCGTGGTGTCGTTCGCGAACGACGGCGAGGAGCGCCTCGTGATCGACCGGGCCGAGGTGGTCTCCCCCGCACTCGAGCCGGGGATGACGCGCTCGCGACCGATCGAGCTCGATCCGGGCGACCGGCTCGACGCCCGGTTCCCGCTCACCGTGAGCGTGTGCGACGCCGCCCCCGAAACGACGGTCGACGTGCTCGTCCGACGCGGACCGGACGTCGACGCCGACGACGGGCTGCGCGCCGCGCTGGTGCCGAGCGATCCCTACGACACCATGGCCCGCATCAACGACCGCGACTGCCTCGCCGACTCCGTGGCGGCCGCGGCCTCGATCGTGCTGCCGGACCGCCTGCGCACGACCGGCGAAGGCACGGACGCGCGAGCGGTCATCGACGTCGGCGTCGAGCCCGCGGCATCCGGCGACCTCGCGCTCGAGATCACGCAGGTACTCGGCACGACGCTCATCGGCTCGGAGGCGGGCGGGGCGTGGCCGGTCGGCCTCGACGTCGCGGCCGGCGACTCGGCGACCACCGTCGAGCTCCCCGTGCGACCCGCCCGTTGCGACGCGCACGCCATCGCGGACGACAAGCGCGGCACCATCCTGCCCTTCGAGGTGCGCACGTCCGACGGTCGGTCGGGCGTGCTCGAGCTGCCCTCCGGCGACGCGCTGAAGGCCGACCTGTACGCCTACTACGCCGAGCGCTGCGGCCTAGACTGACCGCGTGTCCATCGCCCCTGCCCGTACACCCGTCCGCTCCTCGGTCGATGCCCTGACCGCCGACCTCGTCGCCTCCACCGGACGGACCGTCCCGATCCCGTCCCCGGCGACGGGCGAGCCCATCTCGGACCTCCCGCGGTCGAGCGCGGACGACGTGCGCGGCGCCGTCTCGCGGGCCAGGCTCGCGCAACTGGCGTGGGCGCGACTCGGCTTCGCCGAGCGGCGGCGGGTCCTGCTCCGGGCGCACGACCTCCTCCTCGACCGCCGCGAGGAGCTGCTCGACCTCACCCAGCTCGAGAGCGGCAAGACCCGAGGGCAGGCCTTCGAGGAGGTCTTCCAGGCGGCATCCGTCACGCGCTGGAACGCCCTGATGGCGCGCCGGGTGCTCGGCGGGGGCCGGCGTCGGTCGGGCATCCCGCTCGTGCTCTCGACGCGGGTGCGCTACCGCCCCAAGGGCGTGGTCGGCGTGATCACCCCGTGGAACTACGCCGTGAGCCTCGCCGCGATGGACGTCGTGCCCGCCCTCGCCGCAGGCTGCGCCGTCGTGCAGAAGGCCGACGACCAGGGCGCGCTTTCAGTGCTCGCCCTGCGTCGCGCCTTCATCGACGCGGGCCTGCCCGAGGCGGTCTGGGCGGTCGTCGCGGGAGATCCCGGCGAGGCCGGCGAGGCGCTCACCGACGAGGTCGACTACATCTGCTTCACCGGCTCGACGGCGACCGGGCGACGCATCGCCGAGAAGGCCGGGCGGCGACTCGTCGGCGCCTCGCTCGAGCTCGGCGGCAAGAACGCCCTCATCGTCCTCGACGACGTCGACGTCGAGCAGGCCGCAGCGGATGCCGCGCACGCGTGCTTCTCGTCGATGGGACAGCTGTGCGTCTCGATCGAGCGCATCTACGTGCACCGTCGCGTCGCCGAGCCGTTCACCGCGGCACTCGTCGCGCGCCTGTCCGATCCCCGGATCGGATCGGGTCTCGACCACGACGCCGACTACGGCAGCCTCGCGACCGAGTCGCAGCTGCAGCGCGTGCGTTCCCACCTCGACGACGCCGTCGCCAAGGGCGCGCGGGTCGTGGTCGGCGGACGCGCGCGACCCGACATCGGGCCGTGGGCCTTCGAGCCGACGATCCTCGCCGACGTGACGCCCGACACGCGCGCCGCGAACGAGGAGACGTTCGGCGCGATCGCGAGCATCGCCGTGGTCGACGATGAGACCGAGGCCGTGCTCCTCGCGAACGAGTCGGAGTACGGCCTGAACGCCTCGGTGCTCACGGGCTCCACGCGCCACGGGCTCCGCCTCGCCCACGAGATCGACGCCGGCAGCGTCAACGTCAACGAGGGCTACCGCGGCAGCTTCGGGTCGGTCGACGCGCCCATGGGCGGCCTGAAGGAGTCCGGGATCGGACGCCGGAACGGCGTGGAGGGGCTCCGGCGGTTCGTCGACCCGGTGACCATCTCGATCAATCGGCGGCTGATCCCCCTGCCGCACACCGGTCGCGAGTACGCCCGGCTCGTCGGCCCGCTCGTGCTGCTCGCGCGCGTGCTCCGGGCGATCCGGCGCGCCTGACGGCGACGAGGTCGGCCGGATGGGCCTCGTTCAGGTGGCCTCGGAGTCGAACGGGGCGCCCTCGCCCACCGCGAGCGTCTCGCGCTTGCGCTTGCGCTGCAGGTAGGCGGAGTTCTCGTTGACGGCCGCCCGCGCGACGACGGGCTTCTGCGGTTCGGCGAACGGGTCGACCTCGGTCAGTGCCTCGCGGATGATGCGACGCGGGTCGTACTGCCGCGGGTCGAGCTTCTGCCAGTCGACGTCGTCGAACTCCGGACCCATCTCCTGGCGCATGCGGTCCTTCGCCCCGTTGGCGAGGTCGCGGAGCGAACGGACCATGCGGCCGAGCTGCGCGGCGTAGTGCGGCAGGCGTTCGGGGCCGAGCAGGAAGACGGCGATCACCCCGATGATGAGGAGTTTGTCGAAGGTGAGGCCGCCCATGTCGTCAAGGATAGTGGGCGGCGAGGCGTGCAGGGCCATCTCCGGACGGCCCCTAGGCTTGGGGGTCGAGAGAACCCCGGGAGCCGCCACGTGTCCGAACACGACTTGAACTGGAAGTACGTCGACGAGTCGGTCGTCGAATCCGAGTCGATCGCGAAGGCCCGTCAGCAGTCCCTCGAGCTCGGCGTCGAGCCGGTGTCGCCGGCCGTCGGAGCGCAGCTCGCGGTGATCGCCGCGGCGGCCGGCGCTCGCGCGATCATCGAGGTCGGCACGGGTGTGGGCGTGTCCGGGCTCTGCATGCTGCAGGCGGCCCGCGGCGCGCACCTCACGTCGATCGACACCGAGACGGAGTACCAGCAGCACGCGCGCGAGCACTTCACCGAAGCGGGCATCGCGCCGGCGCGGGTGCGCCTCATCGCAGGCCGCGCGAGCGAGGTGCTGCCCCGCATGAACGAGCGCTCGTACGACATCGTGTTCGTCGACGCCGACGCGCCGTCGGTCATCGAGTACGTCGAGCACGGGCTCCGCCTGGCGAAGCCCGGGGGCAGCGTGCTCGTGGCGCGAGCGCTGTGGAAGGGGCGGGTGGCCGACCCGGCGCGGCGGGACGACGCGGCGACGGCGTTCCGCGGACTCATCTCGGAGCTCGCGGCCTCATCCGCCGTCGTCACCGCCATCTCGCCGGCCGGGGACGGCCTGCTGCAGATCGTGAAGCTGGGCGCCTGAGGTCAGGCCGCGTTCACGACGCCGCCGAGGACGTCGTAGAGCTCCTTGGCCTCAGCGTCGTTCACCGAGACGACGAGACGACCGCCACCCTCGAGGGGCACGCGCACGATGATGAGGCGCCCCTCCTTCACAGCCTCCATCGGTCCGTCTCCAGTGCGTGGCTTCATAGCCGCCATTGAGCTACCCCTTTCGTGGCTGAACCTCCATTATCCCGCACCGTGCTGTCCGCCGGGAAATCCTCTCCGGTTGTGTCCGGCCGGTTGCGGGTCCGTTCACGCGGCGTCCGCGCCTCGTTCACGATCACGGTGGCGTCCAGTCCCTGCCGTCGATGCCCCACGCGATGAGCAGCCAACCCACCTGCAGTGCGAGGAAGAGCAGGACGAGGCCGCCCCGCCACCACGGCGAGCGCGGTACGGCGAGGGCGCCGGCCATGGGGAACAGCGGCGCGAGGATCCGGAACGTGCTGGACTGCGGGAAGAACACGGCGAAGACGTACAGGGCGTAGCTCACGAGCCAGAGCCGGATGTCCACGCCGAGTCGCTTCACCCACGGCGAGGCGATGGCGAGCCCGAAGGCGATGACGAGGACGATCGGGACGATCGTGCCCATGGGCTGGCCGAGCCACCATTCACCGGACTGGAACCACGGCGTGAGGGGAACGAGCTCCACGTACCCGATGTACGCCGAACGCCACGCGAGCTCGGTGTCGGTGTACGCCGTGAGCGAGCCCGTCGCGGCCCAGGCGATGCCGGGCCAGGCGAGGCCGACCACGCCGGCGAAGGCGGCGACGGATGCCACCACGATCCGCTCGCGGACCGGGAACGGGTCCTGTCGCCGCGTGGCCCACCGCACGATCCAGTGCAGTCCGAGCGTGAGCGCGAACGCCAGCGCCCCCGGTCGCGTGAACGCCCACACGGCGAGGACGGGCACGAGCCAGCCGTAGCGCCGGTCGACGAGCAGGAGCAGCGCGATGGCGAGCCAGAGGAATCCGAGCGACTCGGCGTAGCCGAACTGCATGATCGGCGCGACCGGTGCGACGCAGAACAGCACGACCGCGAACATCGCCTGGTCCGGTTCGAGGAACCGCGACATGAGCCGGTGAAACACGAGCGCGGCGCCGAGGCCCGCCGAGAGCGCCACGAGCACGGCGGCCACGTCCCACGGCACGCCCACGGTGGTGAACAACCGGACGACGCCCGGGAAGACGGGGAGGAACGCCCACGCGTTCTCGGCGACGTGGCCGTCGTCGGTGCGGGGCAGCTCCGTGGGGTAGCCGACCGCGGCGATCACCTGGTACCAGCGCGAGTCCCAGATGTTCGCGTACTCGAAGTAGCCCGGCTGCGCACCGGTCCACGGGTTGGCGCCCTGCTCGCGTGCGAGCAGCATCACGAACACGGTCGTGAGGAGCCGGGATGCGGCGTACACCACGATGACGCGACCCCACCACGGCAGGAGCCGCCAGCGCACGCGCGGCGCCCAGCGGCCGTACCGGACGGCGTCCGGTCGCCGGGGCTCGACCTCGATCCCGCTCACCGCTCCCCTATGCGGCGGATCCGGTGAGCCAGTCGCGCAGCGCCCGCTCGCAGGCGACGATCTCGTCGCAGTCGACGCGTTCGTCGTCGGCATGCGCCAGCAACGGGTCGCCCGGGCCGAAGTTGACCGCCGGGATGCCGAGCGCACTGAAGCGCGCCACGTCGGTCCAGCCGTACTTGGGGCGCGCCTCGCCGCCGACGGCGCGCACGAACTGCCGGGCGAGCGGGTCGTCGAGCCCGGGCCGGGCGCCTTCGGCGGAGTCGGTCACCGTCACCTCGTACTCGGGGAACAGCTCGCGCACGTGGGCCGTGGCATCCGCCACCGATCGACTCGGCGCGAACCGGTAGTTGAGCGTGAGCACGGCCTCGTCGGGGATGACGTTGCCGGCGACGCCGCCGTGCACGAGCACCGCGTTCAGGCCCTCGCGGTAGTCGAGCCCGTCGACGCGCACGGTCTCGGCCTCGTACGCCGCGAGCCGCTCGAGCGCGGGCGCGAGCTTGTGGATGGCGTTCTCGCCGACCCAGCTGCGGGCCGAGTGCGCCCGGCGGCCGGTCGCGCGCAGCTCTGCGCGCAGGGTGCCGTTGCAGCCGCCCTCGACCTCGGCGCGCGTCGGCTCGCCGAGGATCGCGAAGTCCGCGTGGAACAGCTCGGGGTGCACGCGCAGCACGCGTCCGAGCCCGTTCAGGTCGGCCGAGACCTCCTCGTGGTCGTACCACATCCAGGTCACGTCGACCGCGGGCTCGGCGAGCTCGTACGCGAGCTTCAGCTGCACCGCGACGCCGGCCTTCATGTCGACCGTGCCGCGCCCCCACAGGATGCCGCGCCCGTCGACCTCCTCGTACTGCGTCGGCAGGTTGTCGTTGATCGGCACGGTGTCGAGGTGGCCCGCGATGACCACGCGCCGGTCGCGGCCGAGGTTCGTGCGGGCCACGATCGTGTCGCCGTCGCGGACCACCTCGAGGTGCGCCGCGTCCGCCAGTGCCTCGACGATCAGGTCGGCGAGCGGGCCCTCGTCGCCCGACACGCTCGGCACGTCGCAGATGGCCCGCGTGATGGCGACGACGTCGGCGGAGAGGTCGAGCGCGGCCGTGGGACGGACGGGAGCAGCCATGCGGTCGAGTCTACGGCGGCGGCCGCGGGCGGGCGGATGGCGGCGACGGGCGCCGTCGTCACGCGCCGACCCGGCGGCATCCGGCTCGATACCCTTGAGGCATGCCCGCAGACACGCCGAACACGACCGCGCCCACCGCCGCCTGGGGCGACGGGCTCGCCACCATCGCCGCCGACGGCACGGTGCTCGACACGTGGTACCCCGCTCCGCAGCTCGGCGACCTGCCGTCGCCGGAGCCCGCCGCGTGGGAGCCGCCCGCGGGCACGGTCGGCGACGACGAGCGGCGGGGCGTGCGGGTCGAACCCGTCCGCATCGCGATCCGCCTCGCCGAACCGCCGGCCGGCACCTCGGACGCCTACCTCCGCCTGCACCTGCTGTCGCACCTGCTGGTCCGACCGAACTCGATCAACCTCGACGGCATCTTCGGGCACCTGCCGAACGTCGCCTGGACCAACGCCGGCCCCGTCCACCCCGCCGACCTCGACCGCCTGCGGCCGGTGCTGCAGCGCGCGGGCATCCACGTCACGGGCCTCGACAAGTTCCCGCGCCTGCTCGACTACGTGATCCCCGAACGCGTCCGCATCGCCGACGCCTCGCGCGTGCGGCTCGGCGCCCACCTGGCTCCCGGCACGACCGTCATGCACGAGGGGTTCGTGAACTTCAACGCGGGCACGCTCGGCACGTCGATGGTCGAGGGCCGCATCTCGCAGGGCGTGGTCGTCGGCGACGGCAGCGACATCGGCGGCGGCGCCTCGATCATGGGCACGCTGTCCGGCGGCGGCACCGAGCGCGTCACCATCGGCGAGCGCGCCCTGCTCGGGGCCAACTCCGGCATCGGCATCTCGATCGGCGACGACTCCGTCGTCGAGGCGGGCCTGTACGTCACGGCCGGCACGAAGGTCGCCGTGCGCGGCGCCGCCGGCGAGCGGGACCGCGTCGTCAAGGCCGTCGAGCTCTCGGGACGGCCCAACCTGCTGTTCCGGCGCAACTCGCTCGACGGACGCGTGGAGGTCATCTCGCGTTCGGGCGAGGGCGTCGTGCTGAACACGGCGCTGCACGCCTGAGCACGCGCCGCCGCGCGGCATCCGTCGGCCCACCCGGCCGGGTACAGTGATCACCCGAGGCCGCCCCACGGGCGGCCACCCGCATGCGCATGGCGGCGCGGCGGCGAGCACGAGGGAGTGACGTGGGGACGGACGCGCCGAGGACGGCTCGACACCGGTGGGCCCGGGTCCTGGTGGGGCTGCTCGTCACCGTGCTGGTCCTCGCGGTGGTCGCCGCGGGCGTCGGCTGGTGGACCGTGCAGCGCTCGTTCCCGACCGCATCGGGGCGGGTCGTCGTGCCCGGGCTCACGGCCCCGGCGACCGTCTACCGCGACGACGCGGGCGTGCCGCACATCGTCGCCGAGACCGACGCCGACCTCTTCTTCGCACAGGGGTTCGTGCACGCGCAGGACCGCTTCTGGGAGATGGACCTGCGCCGCCACGCCACCGCGGGCCGGCTGGCGGAGCTGTTCGGCGAGTCGCAGGTCGCGAGCGACGCGTTCGTGCGCACCCTCGACTGGCGCGGCGTCGCCGAACGCGAGTACACCGAGCTCGACGCCGACACCCGTGCCGCGTTCGACGCGTACGCCGAGGGCGTGAACGCCTACCTCGACCGCCGCTCGGGCGTCGAGCTGTCGCTCGAGTACGGCCTGCTCGCGCTGCAGCGGCCCGGCTACGAGCCCGAGCCCTGGACCGCGGTCGACTCCATCGCGTGGCTCAAGGCGATGGCCTGGGACCTCCGTTCGAACCTCGGGGACGAGATCGACCGCGCGCTGCTCTCGGCCGAGCTCCCGCCCGAGGAGGTGGCGCGGCTGCATCCCGGGTTCCCGTTCGACGCGAAGCCGACGATCGTCGGCGGACCCGTGGCCGCGGCGCCGGCCGCCACGGCCGTCGAACCGCTCGCTCCGGATGCCGCCGGGCACCTGGACGCGCTCGCCTCGCTCGCGACCACCATCGACGCGCTGCCGGAACTCCTCGGCCCCGAGGGCGGCGACCTGGGCTCGAATTCTTGGGTCGTGTCGGGCGCGCTGACCGAATCGGGACTGCCCCTGCTCGCGAGCGACCCGCACCTCGGGCCGGCGATGCCCTCGATCTGGACCCAGACGGCGCTCCGGTGCGCCGAACGCAACGACGCCTGCCACTACGACGTCTCGGGCTTCGGCTTCGCCGGACTCCCGGGGATCGTCATCGGGCACAACGACCGCATCGCGTGGGGCCTGACGAACATGGCGCCGGATGTCGCCGACCTGTACCTCGAGCGCGTGCAGGGCGACTCGTACGAACTCGACGGCGCGCTCGTGCCGCTCACCGTCCGCGAGGAGGTCATCGAGGTCGCGGGCGGCGAACCGGTGTCCGTGACGGTGCGCGCGACCGAGCGCGGCCCGATCGTCACCGACATCTCCAGCGACTTCGGCCGGGTGGCCGAGGGCTACGCCGCCGTGGCCACCCCCGGCGAGCCGCCGGCAGCCGAGGGGACCGAGGCCGAGGTCTCGCTGCAGTGGACGGCCCTCACCGCCGGCACCACGCCGCGCGCGATCCTCGCACTCAACCGCGCCCGCGACTGGGACGAGTTCCGCGATGCCGCGGCGCTCTTCGACGTGCCGGCCCAGAACCTCCTCTACGCCGACATCGAGGGCAACATCGGCTACCAGGCACCCGGGCGGATCCCGGTCCGCTCCGCGGGCGACGGCACCCTGCCCCTCCCCGGCTGGACGAGCGCGAACGGCTGGTCCGCCTACCTCCCGTTCGACGCGCTGCCGACCGCGCTCAACCCGGAACGTGGATACTTCGTCGCGGCGAACAACGCGATCGCGGCCGACGGCGCCGAGCTCACGCAGGACTGGGACCTCGGCTACCGCGCGGAATCCATCGACCGCCGACTCGGCGAGCTCATCGCCGCGGGACAGCCCATCACCGCCGAGCACATGGCGGAGATCCAGCTCGACACGCGCGACGCGAACGCCGAGGCCTTCCTGCCGGTCATCGCCGAACTCGAGCTCGACGGCGACGCCGCGCGAGGGGCGCGACTGCTCGACGGGTGGGACGGCGCCGCCGACGCGGACAGCGCCGAGGCGGCGTACTTCGCCGTCTTCTGGCGGGAACTGCTCGACCGGATGTTCGGGGACCTGCCGGAGGGCACCCGACCGCAGGGCGGCGACCGCTGGTTCTCGGTCGTGCAGACGCTGCTGGGCGAACCCGAGAACCCGTGGTGGACCGACGAGGGGGCCGGTGCGACCGGACGCGACGCCGTGCTCGCCGCCGCACTCGCGGGCGCCTGGGCCGAAGCATCCGATCTCATGGGCGACGACGCCGCGGAATGGCGCTGGGGACGCCTGCACACGCTCACGCTCGAGCACTCGTCGTTCGGGTCATCGGGCATCGACGCCCTCGAGTGGACGTTCAACCGCGGACCGTACGAGCTCGGCGGGGGCTCGGCCATCGTCAACGCCAACGGATGGGACGCGAGCGTCGGCTACGAGGTCGACTGGGTGCCCTCGATGCGCATGGTCGTCGACCTCGACGACTTCGACGATTCGACCTGGGTGAACCTCACGGGCGTGTCGGGCCACGCGTTCCACCGGAACTACGACGACCAGGCCGAGCTCTGGCGCGAGGAGCGCATGCTGCCGTGGGCGTTCAGCGTCCGCGCCGTCCGCGAGGCGACGCGCGACGTGCTCCAGCTCCGGCCGCCCGGCGACTGACCCGCTCGTCAGCGCAGGACGGAGCTGAGCAGCAGGCTCGTCTCGCTGTTCACGACGCCGACGATCGAGCGGATGCGCCCGAGCACGCGGTCGAACTCGCCGAGGGTCTCGGTGCGCAGCTCGGCGACGAGGTCCCAGCCGCCGTTCGTCGTGTGCAGCGCGATGATCTCGGGGAACCCCCGCAGGCGGCGGATGACCTCGTCGGTGCTCCGCCCCTCGACCTCGATGAACGAGATCGCGTGGATCGCGAGCGGGTCCGCCTCGTCGCGCACGCGCACCGAGAATCCGATGATGGTGCCGGATGCCACGAGCCGGTCGATCCGGCCGGTGACCGTCGCGCGAGCCACGCCGAGCCGGCGCGCGAGCTCGGCCACGGGCGCCCGTCCGTCCTCGCGCAGGAGCGCGAGCAGCCGGCGGTCCAGCTCGTCCAAGAGATCCATGGACACATCGTATCTTCGTGCTGTGCAATTCGATCGCACGGGCGGCGATCCGTGAGCAGAACGGTCGTTGCCGTTGCATATCGACGGGACCTAGCCTGATCGCAGGCAACTGGAAAGGAACGTGATGACGAGCTTCGTCGACGTACGCAACATGGTCGGCTGGGTCGCCAGCACCGGACCCGAGCGCATCATCGCCGGGATCATGGAGTACCTCGAGCAGGACTTCGCGCGGTGGGAGAGCTTCGACAAGACCCCGCGCGTGGCCAGCCACACGCCCTTCGGCGTGATCGAGCTGATGCCCACGAGCGACCACGAGTCGTACGCGTTCAAGTACGTCAACGGCCACCCCTCGAACCCGGCCCACGGCTACCAGACGGTGACCGCGTTCGGCGTGCTCGCCGACGTCCACAACGGCTACCCGACGTTCCTCGCCGAGATGACCGTGCTCACCGCGCTGCGCACCGCCGCGACGTCCGCCTTCGCGGCGAAGCTGCTCGCCCGGCCCGACTCGCGCGTCATGGCGATGATCGGCACCGGCAGCCAGGCCGAGTTCCAGGCACTCGCATTCCGCAGCGCACTCGGGATCACCTCGCTCCGCGTGTTCGACGTCGATCCCGACGCGATCGCGAAGTTCGTCCGCAACATGCTCCCGCTCGGCTTCGAGATCGAGGTCGCCGGGAGTGCCGCCGAGGCGCTCGACGGCGCGGACATCGTCACGACGTGCACCGCCGACAAGGCACGCGCCACGGTCGTGTCCGACGAGTGGGTCCGCCCCGGCATGCACCTGAACGCGATCGGCGGCGACTGCCCCGGCAAGACCGAGCTCGACCCGGCGATCCTCGATCGCGCGAGCGTCTTCGTCGAGTACACGCCGCAGACCCGGATCGAGGGCGAGATCCAGGCGAAGGCGCCGGACTTCCCGGTGACCGAGCTCTGGGAGACGCTCACCGGTCGCGCCGCCGGCCGCACCGGCGCCGACCAGATCACCCTGTTCGACTCGGTCGGCTTCGCCATCGAGGACTTCTCCGCCCTGCGCTACGTGCGCGACCAGGTCGCGGGCACGAACTTCGAGCAGCGGATCGACCTCGTCGCCGACCCCGAGGACCCGAAGGACCTCTTCGGCATCGTCGGCGCGTTCTCCCCCGTGAGCTGAGCGGATGTCCGTCCAGTCCCCCGCTGCGGTCGTCATGGTCCGGCCGCACCACTTCGCCCCGAATCCGCAGACGGTCGCCGACAACGGCTTCCAGCCGAGCACCGACGGCCTCGACGAGGACGCCTTCGCGGCATCCGCCTACGAGGAGGTCACGCGCGCCGCAGCGGCGATCGAGGCGGCGGGCGTCACCGTGCACCTGTTCGAGGACGAGACCCGGCACCGCCCCGACAGCGTCTTCCCGAACAACTGGATCTCGACCCACTCGGGCGGCCACATCGCCCTGTACCCGATGTTCACGCCCAACCGCCGGACCGAGCGCCGGTCCGACATCGTCGAGCTGCTGAAGACCACCTACCGCGTGCAGGACGTCATCGACTACTCGGGACTCGAGTACGACGACGTCTTCCTCGAGGGGACGGGGGCGATGGTGCTCGACCACGAGTCGCGCATCGCCTACGCTGCGCGCTCGAACCGTGCCGACCCGATCGCCCTCGAACGCTTCTGCACCAACTTCGGCTACGAGCCGATGGTGTTCGACGCGGTCGACGGTCGCGGCATCGCGGTGTACCACACCAACGTGATCATGAGCATCGCGACCGAGTACGCCCTGCTCGCGACGGACATGATCGTCTCCCCGGTGCGCCGACAGGAGATCATCGACCGGCTCTCGGCGCGCGGCCGCCGCGACGTCATCGCGCTCACCAACGAGCAGATCGACGAGTTCAGCGGGAACGCCCTCGAGCTCTGGGGCTCGCAGGGCCGCGTCCTCGCGCTGTCGCGGCGCGCGTACGACGCGCTCACCGCCGACCAGCGTGAGCGCATCGAGCGCTCCGCGCGTCTGCTGCCCCTCGACGTGCCGACGATCGAGCTGGCCGGCGGCTCGGTGCGGTGCATGCTCGCGGGCATCCACCTCGACCCGCGCCCCGGGCTCGTGGAACGGCATGCGACGCCGGCCGACGCCGCCTCCGCCGACGAGGTCGCCGCGCTCTGACCGGGTGACCCGGCCTCGTGGCACCGGCAGACGACGACGGCCCCGCCTCCCACGGGAGACGGGGCCGTCACTCGTCCGGCGTCAGCGGTGCGGGTACGGGCGCTCGAGCGAGCCCGTGTACAGCTGCTGAGGGCGGCCGATCTTGGTCTGCGGGTCGAGGTTCATCTCGCGCCAGTGCGCGATCCAGCCGGGAAGGCGGCCGATCGCGAACAGCACCGTGAACATGCGCGTCGGGAAGCCCATCGCCTTGTAGATGACGCCGGTGTAGAAGTCGACGTTCGGGTACAGGCGACGCTGCTTGAAGTAGTCGTCCTCCAGGGCGAACTGCTCGAGCTCCTTGGCGATGTCGAGCAGCGGGTCGTTCACGCCGAGGCCCTCGAGCACGGCATCCGCGCTCTGCTTGACGATCTTCGCGCGCGGGTCGTAGTTCTTGTAGACCCGGTGGCCGAAGCCCATGAGCTTGACGCCGTCCTCCTTGTTCTTCACGCGCTCGACGAACTTGCCGACGCCCTCGCCGGAGTCGCGGATGCGCGCGAGCATCTGGAGGACCGCCTCGTTCGCCCCGCCGTGCAGCGGACCGGACAGCGCCTGGATGCCGGCCGAGATCGACGCGTACAGGTTGGCCCCGGTCGATCCGACGAGCCGGACGGTCGAGGTTGACGCGTTCTGCTCGTGGTCCTCGTGGAGGATGAGCAGCCGGTCGAGCGCCTTGGCGAGCGTGGGGTCGATCGAGTAGGGCTCGGCCATGTTGCCGAAGTTCAGTCGCAGGAAGTTCTCGACGAAGTTCAGCGAGTTGTCGGGGTAGAGGAACGCCTGGCCGATGCTCTTCTTGTGGGCGTAGGCGGCGATGACCGGGAGCTTCGCGAGCAGGCGGATCGTCGTGAGCTCGACGTGGTCGAGGTCGTGCGGGTCGGACGAGTCCTCGTAGTACGTCGAGAGCGCCGCGACGGCGCTCGAGAGCACGGCCATGGGGTGCGCGGTGTGCGGCAGCGCCGAGAAGAAGCGCTTGAGGTCCTCGTGGAGGAGCGTGTGCCGGCGGATCTTCTCGTCGAACTCGCCGAGCTGGTCGGCCGTGGGCAGCTCGCCGTAGATGAGCAGCCAGGCCACCTCGAGGTACGTGGAGTGCTCGGCGAGCTGCTCGATCGGGAAGCCGCGGTACCGGAGGATGCCCTGTTCGCCGTCGATGTAGGTGATCGACGAGCGCGTGGACGCGGTGTTCACGAAGCCGTAGTCGAGCGCGGTGAGGCCGGTCTGCCGTGTGAGCGTCGAGAGGTCGATGCTCGAGTTGCCCTGGGCTGCGGCGTGGATGGGGAACTCGGCGGTTCCGCCGGGGAAGGCCAGCGTGGCGGTGTCGGGACGGTCGGCCCCGGGCGCGGTGTTCACGACGTCGCTCACGGCATCTCCTGTGATCGTCACTTGCGGGGTCACCTGCTTTCCGGCCCCGTGCCGGTCGGCGTCGGCGGCCCGCACTACAGCCTAGACGGGCCGAGCGGGCATTGTCGCATCCACCAAGAGATCGCACCTTCGGTTGACGGATGCCACAGATCAGCCCGCCGGATGCCCCCGCGACCTCACCCGGACCCGGTCAGCGGACCGCGGTGGCGCGAAGGCGCGCCGCGGCGGAGGCCACCCGTTCGTCGGGCGCGGTGAGCGACAACCGCACGTGCTCGGGGAAGTGCGTGCCGTAGAAGTGCCCCGGACCGGCGAGGATCCCCAGGTCGGCGAGTCGACCGATCGAGTCCCAGGCGTCGCGGCCCTCCGTCGCCCACAGGTAGAGTCCCGCCTCGCTGTGGTCGATGCGGAACCCCGCGTCCTCGAGGGCGCCCCGCAGCTGCTCGCGGCGGCCGCGGTAGCGCTCCTTCTGCTCGGCGACGTGCGCCTCGTCGCCGAGGGCGACCGTCATCGCCGCCTGCAGGGGCGCCGGAACCATGAGGCCGGCGTGCTTGCGGGCCGTCGTGAGCCGGGCGATCGAGTCGTGGCATCCCGCCACGAACGCGGCGCGGTAGCCGGCCATGTTCGACTGCTTCGACAGCGAGTAGATGGCGAGCACCCCCGAGGTGTCGCCGCCGGTCACGCGCGGGTCGAGGATGCTCGGCACGGCACCCTCGCGCCACGGACCCTCCCACCCGAGTTCGGCGTAGCACTCGTCGCCCACGATGACCGCGCCGAGCTCGCGCGCGCGACCGACCGCCGCGCGGAGCTGCTCGACGTCGAGGACCCGGCCGTCCGGGTTGCCCGGCGAGTTGAGCCACACCAGCCGGGTCTCCTCAGGCCACTCGGCGGGGTCGTCGGAGGCCATCGATCGGGCCCCGGCGAACACGGCGCCCATCTCGTACGTCGGGTACGCCGCACGAGGATGCACGACGACGTCGCCCTGCCCCACGCCGAGCATGAACGGCAGCAGGGCCACCAGCTCCTTCGACCCGATGGTGGGCAGCACGTCGTCGGCGGCGAGTCCGGTCACGCCGCGGCGGCGCTCGTACCACGCGACGATGGCGCGGCGCAGCGCCGCGGTGCCCACCGTGGTCGGGTACGCGTGCGCGTCGGTCGCCGCCGCGAGGGCCTCTCGCACGACGGGCGGCGTGGAGTCGACCGGCGAGCCGATGGACAGGTCGACGAGCCCGTCACGATGCGCGGCGGCGCGCTGGCGATACGGGACCATGAGGTCCCAGGGGTACTCGGGCAGGGCGCCGAGCGCCATGCTCAGTGGCCCTGGGGCGGCAGGGCGGCGACGAGCGGGTGGTCCTTGGCGATCACGCCGACCTTGGCGGCACCGCCGGGCGAGCCGATGTCGTCGAAGAACTCGACGTTGGCCTTGTAGTAGTCGGCCCACTCGTCGGGCAGGTCGTCCTCGTAGTAGATGGCCTCGACGGGGCACACGGGCTCGCAGGCGCCGCAGTCGACGCACTCGTCGGGGTGGATGTAGAGGGAGCGTTCACCCTCGTAGATGCAGTCGACGGGGCACTCGTCGATGCAGGCGCGGTCCTTCACATCGACGCACGGCAGGGCGATGACATAGGTCACGGTGGGTCGGTGTCCCTTCGATGAGGCTGGAAGGCCAGTCTACGCGTGCGTCGCGCGCGGGTGCGCTACGGCGGCGCCGCGTGACGGGAGCGACGGCCACGCGACGACGAGGACGGCGATGAGTGCGGGCGCGACCGACCAGATCGTGCCGACGATCCCGCTCGCGACGAGGACGGAACCGCCCGGCCCCGGCAGGGACAGGAGGGCGACGGCAGCGACGACCCCCACCGACGCACCGATCGCCGCCACGCGCCCGCCGGCCACCATGCGGATGCCGATGAGCAGTGCCGCCACGCCGACGAGCCCGGCGACCAGCCCCCACGGGATCGAGACATCGCCGATCTGCCACGCGTGGCGGTGGCCGACCGTCGCGACCGTGCCGTAGACGACGCCCACCGCCACCGCGATGGCGATCGTCCGCACGCGGGCGGACATCGACGTGCGCGGTTCGCGATCGCGCTCGACCGGCGCGTTCCCGCCGCTCATGGCGCGACGCTGACGGCGTAGCTCACCGTCGTGCCCTCCCCGGCGAGCACCACGAGGTGCTCGCCGTTCGAGTAGAGGATGCCGGACGCCGACTGCGCCGACCCGGAGGTCTGCTCGGTGAATCCCGCCTGCTCGAGCGCCGCCGCCGCCTCCCCCACGGGGTCGGCCGCCGACGAGGTCACCACGACGACCCACCCGGCGGAGCCGCCGGAGCCGCCGCTCAACTCGATCTCGCCGTCGATCACGGGGACCGACGCCGGGAAGTCGGCCGGCAGGTCGCCGCCGAGGCTCACGTCTCCGCCGGTGGCGCCCTCCACCGCGTCCTCGACGTTGCGGTTCACGAACTCGTCGACCGGGTTGCCGGTGCACCCGGCGAGGAGGCCGACGGAGAGGGCGGCCGCGAACGCGGCCCGGATCGCGCGAACGCGTCGGGGGGAGGCAGGCATGCGGCCGAGTCTACCGTCGGGGCCTGCAGCAGCGGATGGCGTAGCGTGGTCGCCGTCGGGCACCGGCGCCCGTCGGGAAGGACCACGAATGACCGAGCATCCTGCAGGCGACCCCGCGACGCCCGCCGTCCGCGTCGAACGCGACGGCGTGGTGGCGACCGTCGTCATCGATCGCCCGTCGGCACTGAACGCCCTCTCCCCCGAGGTGCTGCGCGACCTCGCCGAGGCGTTCGACGGACTCGCGGCCGAGGGCGACGCCGTGCGCGGCGTGATCGTCGTCGGCGAGGGCGGCCGCGCCTTCGTCGCGGGTGCCGACATCCGCTCGCTCGGCGGGCTCACCCCCGACGAGGGCGCCGACGCCGCACGCCTGGGCCACCGCGTGGCGGCGACGATCGAGGCGTTCCCGGCGCCCGTGATCGCGTGCGTCGACGGGTTCGCGCTCGGCGGCGGCCTCGAGCTCGCGCTCGCCTGCGACCTGATCTATGCGACGGATGCCTCGGCCTTCGGCCAGCCCGAGGTGCGCCTCGGCCTGATCCCGGGATTCGGCGGCACGGTGCGCCTCCCCCGTGCGGTCGGCCCTGCCCTCGCGAAGGAGCTCATCTACACCGGCCGGCGCATCGGCGCGGCGGAGGCCGAGGCCGCCGGACTCGTCTCCCGGCGGTTCCCCGATCGCGAGACACTGCTCGAGGGCGCACGCGCGACCATCGCCGAGGTGGCGGAGAACGCCTGGACGGCGGTCGCGCTGGCCAAGCGCGTGCTCGTCGCGGCGACCGGCACGCCGACCGCGGTCGCGACCGACCTCGAGGTCGAGGGCTTCGCCGACGCGTTCCGCACGGACGACATGCGCGAGGGCGTGGCGGCGTTCCTCGAGAAGCGCTCGCCCCGATTCGCGGGGCGCTGACCCCGGAGACGACGAAGCCGGGCGCCCCGTCGACGGGGACGCCCGGCCTGCGCCGAGGTGCCGGGGGTCAGCCGGTGACGTTGGCCTGGAGCCAGGCCATGCCGTCGAACCGGACGCCGTCGGCGCCGTACATCTCGAGGTGGAGGTGCGGCCCGGTCGACTGGCCGGTCGAACCGACCGCACCGAGCGGGTCGCCGGCGCTGACGCGCTGGCCCGCGGACACCTGGATGGAGCCGTACTGCATGTGGGCGTACAGCGAGGTGATCAGCACGCCGTTGATGTTGTGCTGCACCTCGACGTACGCGCCGTAGCCGCCGCCCGCCTCGGTCGCGGTGATGACCACGCCGTCGGCGATGGAGACGATGGGGGCGCCTGCACCGGGGTTGAAGTCGACGCCGTCGTGCTCGGTCGAGCAGCCGCCGCAGGGGGCCACGCGCGGACCGAAGCCGTCGGAGGTGCGCGAGGGGTCGACGGGCCAGACGACGCGCGGCGACTCGAGCAGCGACACGTCGCCGACGCCGGCGACGCTCGACTCGATGGGCGGCGGAGCCGCCTCGACATCCCACTCGCCGATGTCGATCGGCTGCAGGGTCGCCTCGGCGCTCACCTCGAGCGTCTGGGAACGCTCGGAGACGGGGCCGCTCGCGGGGGCGTAGACCGAGGCGCGGACCTCGGTGTCGGTGGCGGACACGGCGAGCGCGGGGACGCTCGTCGCGAGCAGCATGCCGCCGGCGAGGGACATCGCGGCGAGCGACATCGCGGACCGGACGGGGGCGGTGCCGCTGCGACGCGCTCGGGGGGCGCGGTCGCGTCGCGGGAGGAGGCTGGGGCGGGGGCGTGCGGCCGCGCGGCGGCCATGGGGGCGATGGGTCATAAAGTCACAAGGGGGGGTTTCGTACGTAACAATTGCGTAACTGGCGTATCGGGTTTCGAAGAACCCGACAACCATACGACCCCGTTTCTGTGAACTTCATCAACCGGGCGAGCGGATGCCGCGAACCGAGGCTCGCGGCATCCGCTCGGACCACCGGCTCAGCCCTGCTTCTTGAGGCGCGAGGCGGCACGAGCACGTGCCGTCGCGTCGAGCTCCACCTTGCGGATCCGCACCTTCTCGGGCGTGACCTCGACGCACTCGTCCTCGCGTGCGAACTCGAGGCACTCCTCGAGCGTGAGCTGGCGCGACGGCGTCATCGACTCGAACGTGTCGGCCGTCGACGAACGCATGTTCGTGAGCTTCTTCTCCTTGGTGATGTTCACGTCCATGTCGTCGTTGCGCGAGTTCTCGCCGATGACCATGCCCTCGTAGACCTCCTCGGTGGGGTTCACGAAGAAGGTCATGCGCGCCTGCAGCGCGATGATCGCGAACGGCGTCACCACGCCGGCCCGGTCGGCGACGATCGAGCCGTTGTTGCGCGTCGTGATCGTGCCCGCCCACTCGTCGTACCCGTGCGAGATCGCGTTGGCGATGCCCGTACCGCGCGTGATCGTGAGGAACTCGGTGCGGAAGCCGATGAGCCCGCGGCTCGGGACGATGAACTCCATGCGCACCCAGCCGGTGCCGTGGTTCGACATGCCGTCCATGCGGCCCTTGCGCGCGGCGAGGAGCTGCGTGATCGCGCCGAGGTACTCCTCCGGCGCATCGATCGTCAGGTGCTCGTACGGCTCGTGGACCTTGCCGTCGACGGTCTTCGTGACGACCTGCGGCTTGCCGACGGTGAGCTCGAAGCCCTCGCGGCGCATCTGCTCGACCAGGATGGCGAGCGCCAGCTCGCCGCGGCCCTGCACCTCCCAGGCGTCGGGCTTGCCGATGTCGAGGACCTTGAGCGAGACGTTGCCGATGAGCTCGCGGTCGAGGCGGTCCTTGACCATGCGCGCCGTGAGCTTGTGGCCCTTCACCTTGCCCACGAGCGGGGAGGTGTTGGTGCCGATCGTCATCGAGATGGCGGGGTCGTCGACCGAGATGGCCGGCAGCGGCCGCACGTCCTCCGGGTCGGCGAGCGTCTCGCCGATCGTGATCTCGTCGATGCCGGCGACCGCGATGATGTCGCCGGGACCGGCCTCCTCGGCCGGGTGGCGCTCGAGCGCCTTCGTCTTCAGCAGTTCGGTGATGCGCACGTTCGAGTGCGAGCCGTCGTGGCGCACCCACGCGACCGTCTGCCCCTTGCGGATGGTGCCGTTGAACACGCGGAGCAGCGCGAGGCGGCCGAGGAACGGCGACGCGTCGAGGTTGGTCACCCAGGCCTGCAGCGGCGCCTCGTCGTCGTACGTCGGCGCCGGGATGTGGGTCAGGATCGCCTCGAAGAGCGGCTCGAGGTCGTCGCTGTCCGGCAGCGAGCCATCCGCGGGCTTGGTGGTCGAAGCCCGGCCCGCCTTGCCCGACGCGTAGACGACGGGCACGTCGAGGATGGCATCGAGGTCGAGGTCGGGCACGTCGTCGGCGAGGTCGGAGGCGAGGCCGAGGAGCAGGTCCTGGCTCTCGGCGACGACCTCGTCGATGCGCGCGTCGGGCCGGTCGGTCTTGTTGACGAGCAGGATGACGGGCAGGCGCGCCTCGAGCGCCTTGCGCAGCACGAACCGCGTCTGCGGCAGCGGCCCCTCGCTCGCGTCGACGAGCAGGACGACGCCGTCGACCATCGACAGGCCTCGCTCGACCTCGCCGCCGAAGTCGGCGTGCCCCGGGGTGTCGATCACGTTGATCGTGACCGGGCCGGATGCCGCGTGGCGTCCGTTGTACTCCACCGCCGTGTTCTTGGCGAGGATCGTGATGCCCTTCTCGCGCTCGAGCTCGTTGGAGTCCATCGCCCGCTCGTCGACGTGCGCGTGCTCGGCGAACGAGTGGGTCTGCTTGAGCATGGCGTCGACGAGGGTCGTCTTGCCGTGGTCGACGTGGGCGACGATCGCGACGTTGCGCAGGTCGTTGCGGGTGGCCTTGGCCATGGTTGGTCCTCGCGTGGCCGCCGGTCGCCGTGGGCTCCGGGGCGCGGATCGGCAGCGCGGAAGGCGCTGGATGGGGTCGGTGGGAGCGCGGTGGGCCGAACGGCACGGATCGCGCCAGACCAGCCTACCCTGTCGCCGGAACGGCGGACGCCCGGCATCCGTCTCGCGGATGCCGGGCGTCCGGCAGTTCACACCCTCGGCGTCAGGCGCCGAGCTTGAGGTTCGCGCCGGGGATGGCCGCGAGCAGGTCCTTGGTGTACTGCTCCTTGGGGTTGTCGAAGACCTCGTCGGTCGTCGCCGACTCCACGATGCGACCCTTCTGCATCACCGCGACGTGGTCGGCGATGACGCGCACGACGGCGAGGTCGTGCGTGATGAAGAGGTACGTGAGGTCGAGCTCGGCCTGCAGGTCGGCGAGCAGGCGCAGGATCTGGGCCTGCACGAGCACGTCGAGCGCGGAGACGGCCTCGTCGAGCACCACGATCTCGGGCTTCAGCGCGAGCGCGCGCGCGATGGCGATGCGCTGGCGCTGGCCGCCCGACAGCTCGTTCGGGTAGCGACCGACGAGCGTGCGCGGCAGCGACACCTGGTCGAGCAGCTCGAGCACGCGGGCCCGGCGCGACGCGGTGTCGCCGACCTTGTGCGTGTAGAGCGGCTCGGCGATCGTGTTGCCGATGTTGCGGAGCGGGTTGAGCGAACCGTACGGGTCCTGGAACACCGGCTGCATGCGGCTGCGGAGCTCGAACAGCTCCGACCGGCTGACCTTCTCGAGGTCCTTGCCGCCGACGATGATCTTGCCGCTCGTGGCGTCCTCGAGCTTGAGGAGCATCTTCGCCACCGTCGACTTGCCCGATCCGGACTCGCCCACGAGCGCCATGGTGGTGCCCTTGGGGATCTGGAACGAGACGTCGTCGACCGCGGTGAACTCGCCGGATCCGCGGATTTTGAAGACCTTGGTCAGGTTCTCGACCACGATGGCCGGCGCCTTCGACGCGGCGGCCTCGACGGCCTCGTGCCGGGCCTCGGCCGTGGCGATGAGGTCGATCGTGTCGCCCGCGGCGGCCGCGGCGTCCTCGGACATCGAGGCCTCGGCCGCGCTCACGCTGCCCGTCGCCTGGATGCGGCGCGAGGCGAGGCTCGGCGCCGCGGCGACGAGTCGCTGCGTGTACGGGTGCTGCGGGTTCTGGAGGATCTGCAGCGACGGGCCCGACTCGACGACCTTGCCCTTGTACATGACGACGAGCTGCTCGGCACGCTCGGCCGCGAGGCCGAGGTCGTGCGTGATGAACAGCAGCGTCGTGCCCAGCTCGCGCGTCAGCGACTCGAGGTGATCGAGGATGACGCGCTGCACCGTGACGTCGAGCGCCGAGGTCGGCTCGTCGGCGATCAGCAGCTGCGGGTCGGCCGCGAGGCCCATGCCGATGAGCACGCGCTGGCGCATACCGCCCGAGAACTGGTGCGGGAACTGCTTCAGGCGCCGGTCGGCGTCCTGCAGGCCGGCCTGCTTCAGCACCTCGATCGCGCGGGCCTTGACCTCCTTGCGGCCGGTGGCGATGCCGTTCGCGCGGATCGCCTCCTCGACCTGGAAGCCGATGGACCACACCGGGTTGAGGTTCGACATCGGGTCCTGCGGGACGAAGCCGATCTTGCGACCGCGGATCGACTCCATGTCGCGCTGCGACGTCTTCGCGAGGTCCTGCCCGTCGAGCAGGATCTGGCCGCCGGCGATGTGGCCGGTGCCGGGGAGCAGGTTGATGATCGCGTGCGCGGTCGTCGACTTGCCCGAGCCGGACTCGCCGACGATCGCGAGGCTCTGGCCGCGGTAGAGGGTGAAGCTCACGCCGTCGACGGCGGTGACCTTGCCCTCCTGCGTGTTGAAGGCGACCTCGAGGTCCTTGACCTCGAGGATCGGGCGCTCCTCGGCGCCGGTGGTGGACTGCTGCACGTCGGATCCGTTCACGGTCGAGGTCATCGCTGCGCCCTCGCCTTCGGGTCGAGCGCGTCGCGGATGACCTCGCCGAGCATGATGAAGCTCAGCACGGTCACCGACAGCGCGATGGAGGGGAGGATCAGGGTCTGCGGGTTGGTCCGCAGGTCGACCTGGGCCTGGCTGATGTCGTTGCCCCACGACATGGTCGTCGACGGGAGCCCGACGCCGAGGAACGACAGGGTCGCCTCGGCCACGATCGCCGACGCGAGCGAGATCGTCGTGATGACGAGCACGGGCGCGATCGAGTTGGGCAGGACGTGACGGAGCAGGATGCGGAACCGCGAGACGCCGAGCGCCGTCGCGGCCATCACGAAGTCCGCGTTCTTCACGCGGAGGATCTCCGCGCGGAGCACACGGGCCGTGGCGGGCCACGCGAACGCGCCGATCGCCAGCGAGATGGTCCAGACGTTGGCGTACTGCGAGAACACCGACATCACGACGACGGCCGCGAGGATGTAGGGGATCGAGAAGAAGATGTCGCCGATGCGCGAGAGCACCGCGTCGAGCCATCCGCCGTAGAACCCGGAGAACGCGCCGAAGATCACGCCGAGCAGGGCGACCAGGAACGACACGATGAGGCCCACCGCGAGCGACGTCGACGTGCCGTGGATGATCCGGGCGAAGATGTCGCAGCCCTGGCGGTTGTAGCCGAGGAGGCTGTCGCCACCGGGACCCTGGTTGCTCAGCGAGAGCTGGCAGTACCGGGGGTCCACGCTCGTGAAGAGCGTCGGGAAGAGCGCGACGATCACGAGGATCACGATCATGACCGCGGAGATCCAGAACATCGGGCGCTTGCGGAGGTCGCGCCACGCATCGGTCCAGAGGTTCGAGGGCTTGCCCTCGGCCTTGACGGAGTCGATGGCGACGAGGGGCGTCTCCTCGATCGGCGCGACGTAGTGCGCCTGGCTGGGGCGGGTGTTACTTGGCATAGCGGATCCTCGGGTCGAGAACGGCGTACAGCAGATCCACCAGCAGGTTGACGACGAGGTAGATCAGCACCATGACGGTCACGAAGGAGACGACGGTCGGTCCCTCTCCTCGGATGATGGCCTGGTAGAGCGTGTTGCCCACGCCCGGCACGTTGAAGATGCCCTCCGTGACCGTCGCGCCGACCATGAGCACGCCGAAGTCGACGGCGAGGTAGGTCACGACGGGGATGAGCGAGTTGCGCAGGATGTGCACCGGAACGATGCGACGACGCGACAGGCCCTTGCTCGCGGCGGTGCGAACGAAGTCCTGGCCGTCCGTCTCGATGACCGACGACCTTGTCAGTCGGACGATCTGCGCGAAGCTGCCGGCCGCGAGCACGATCGCCGGCAGCACGAGGTCGCCCCAGGGTGCCCCGGGACCGACGGTGGTCCGGAACCAGCCCAGCTGGATGGCGAAGACGAACTGCGCGACGAAGCCGATGACGAAGATCGGCAGCGAGATCAGGATGAGGCTGACGACGAGCGCGCTGGCATCGAAGATGCCGCCCTTGCGCAGGCCCGAGATGAGGCCGATGAGGATGCCGCCGACCATGAGGAACAGGGTCGAGAGCAGCGCGAGGCGCAGCGTCACGGGGAACGTGCGAGCGAGGATGTCGCTCACGGGCTCGCCCGAGAAGGAGATGCCGAGGTCGCCCTGGAAGATGCCGCCGAGGAAGAGCAGGTACTGGACGATGAACGGCTTGTCGAGGTTGTACCGTTCGCGCACCGCCTCGAGGACCTGGGGCGGCGGGGTCTTCTCACCGAACAGGGCGACGATCGGGTCGCCCGGCATGGCGAAGACCATGAAGTAGATCAAGAACGTGGTGCCGAGCAGCACAGGGATCGCCTGCAGCAGTCGGCGCAGGATGTAGCCGGCCATGGATCAGGCCCCGCGCTCTGCGTGTGTTGACATTGTTGAAGAAACCTCACCGTTGTGGAGTGCGACCACACGATGTTACGCGCTCTGGCTGCACCCCGGATACGTGGGAGTGGGGCGGCGATCTGAATGACCGCCGCCCCACGGGCGTCAGAGAGTCTAAACCCCCTCACACCATGATCGAGAATTACTCCTCGCTCTTGGTCACCTGGTAGTACAGGGGCACCGAGTTCCAGCCGAACTCGACGTTCTCCACCTGCTCACCCCACGCGCCGTTGACGGTCGAGTACCAGAGCGGGATCGCGGGGAGGTCCTCGAAGAGGATCTCCTGCGCCTGCTGGAACTTCTCGATGCCCTCTTCGACATCGGTCGCACCGAGGCCGTCGGCCATCAGCTGGTCGAACTCGGGGTTCGAGTAGTCACCGTCGTTCGAGCCGGCACCGGTCTGGTAGAGCGGCGCGAGGAAGTTCGACAGCGACGGGTAGTCGGCCTGCCAACCGGTGCGGAACGCGGTCTGGATGGCACGGTCGGTGATCGAGGTGCGGAACTCCGCGAAGGTCGGGTACGGAGCACCCGTCGCGTCGATGCCGAGCTCGTTCTTGATCTGGTTGGCGACAGCGTCGACCCAGGCCTGGTGGCCACCGTCGGCGTTGTAGCCGATCTGGAACGAACCCTCCCACGGGCTGAGGGCGTTGGCCTCTTCCCAGAGCTCGACCGCGCGCTCGGGGTCGTACTCGAGGACCTCGGCACCCGGGATGTCCTCCGAGTAGCCGTCGATGACGGGCGAGGTGAAGTCCTTCGCCGGGGTGCGGGTGCCCGAGAAGATCACGTCGGTGATCTCCTCGCGGTTGATCGCGTGCGAGATCGCCGCGCGACGGAGCTTGCCCTCTTCGCCGCCGAAGTGCGGGAGGCGGTCCGGGATGACGAACGACTGGAAGATCGCCGCGGCCTGGTTGACCGAGCGGTCGCCGAACTCGTCCTCGTAGGTCGCGAGCGCGCTGTCCGGGATGGCGTCGATGATGTCGAGGTTGCCACCCTGCAGGTCGGCGTAGGCCGCGTCCTGCGTCGCGTAGAAGATGATCTCGAGACCACCGTTGGCCGCCTGGCGGCCACCCTGGTAGTCCTCGTTCTTCACGAGGTCGATGCGCTCGTTGTGCTTCCAGGCGCCCTCTTCGGCCAGCTTGTACGGGCCGTTGCCGATCGGGTTCTCACCGAAGGCCTCGAGGTCCTCCCACGCCGCCTCGGGCAGCGGGTAGTACGCCGAGTAGCCGAGTCGGAGCGGGAAGTCCGACTCGGGCTGCTTGAGGGTGACCTCGAAGGTGCGCTCGTCGATGACCTCGAGGCCCGACATCTCGTCGACGTTCTCGTCGTAGGAGAAGCCCTCGATGGACTCGAAGAAGTAGCTCGAGAGCTGCGCGTTGTCGAGCGCGGCGCCGTAGTTCCACGCCTTCACGAAGGACTCGGCCGTGACGGGCTCACCGTTGGTGAACTCCTGGCCCTCCTTGATCGTGATCGTGTAGGTCTGCGAGTCCTCGGTCTCGATGGACTCGGCCATGTCGTTGACCGGCTTGCCCTCGGCGTCGTAGTAGATCAGACCCGCGAAGATGGAGTCGAGGATCTTGCCGCCGCCGGTCTCGTTCGTGTTGGTCGGGATCAGCGGGTTCTGCGGCTCGGAGCCGTTGGTGGTGATGATCGCGGTCGAGTCACCCTCGGGGGCCGCGGGCTCGCTGCTGGTCGAGCAGCCGGAGAGCGCGAGCGCGCCGGCCGCCGCAAGAGCAATGGCTGCGACGCCGATTCTCTTGATCTTCAATGTTCCTCCTGTGAGATGAGCGCACGACAGCACGATTCGCGTCGGTAGGACTCGAAGGTCGGGTCTGGGGGCGCTGGTAGGTGAGTCGAGACTATAAGCGCGCCTCAGTCAGGCAAACCCGACGGCGGAACCGTTACCGAGGCGCAATCTAGGACGGCCGGTCTGCTCAGATGAGCGCGGCCGAACGCACGATTCTTGCGTCCCGCGGCGTCATGCGAGGATTGCCGCATGTCCCCGTCGCGGCGCCTGCGGCTCGAGGTCGCGATCGTCCTGGCCCTCTCGCTCGGCGCCTCGGCGGTCTACTCGATCGTGTCGATCGTCGCGCGCCTGACCGATGAGCGACCGCTCGGCCAGCAGTCGGCCGCGATCAACCAGTCGCGCGCGGTGCGCGAGTGGCTCGACTTCACGTACCAGTTCCTCGACGTGGTCTTCGGCGTGGCCGTGGTGGCGCTCGTCCTCTACCTGCTGTGGCAGCCGGGCCGCGACCCGTTCAGGCGGATCGGCCTGGACTTCACGCGACCTGGGCGGGACGCCGCATCCGGACTGCTGCTCGCGGCGGTCATCGGCGTGCCCGGCCTCGCGCTGTACGCGGCGGGTCGCGCCCTGGGGTTCACGGTCGCGGTCGTGCCGCAGTCGCTCGACGCGTACTGGTGGACCGTGCCGATCCTCGTGCTCGCAGCGCTGAAGGCCGCGCTCGTCGAGGAGGTCATCGCGGTCGGCTACCTCTTCACGCGGCTGCGCGAGCTGGGGGTCGGGCCGTGGGCGACGATCCTCTCGAGCGCGCTCCTGCGCGGCACGTACCACCTCTACCAGGGCTTCGGCGCGTTCGTCGGCAATGCCGTCATGGGCGTCGTGTTCGGCTGGGCCTACCTCCGTTGGGGCCGCACGATGCCGCTCGTGGTGGCCCACTGGATCCTGGACATCGTGTCGTTCGTCGGCTACCCGCTGGCGCTCGGCTGGTGGCCCGAGCTGTTCGCTCCGCCGGCCGACTGAACCGGCGGTCGTGCCGCAGGCGCGACCGGCGCCGGCGACGGATGCCGCGGCCGCGACGTCTCCGCGACGTGCCGGCCGCGCGCGAGGGCCACGACGGTGGCCGGCATGGGCGGCAGCGCCTCCTCGGGCGGCTCGACGCGCAGGTCGGCGTCCGCGGAACGGACGCGGGCCCCGTCCATCCAGCTGCGCCGGCTCGGCGTGCAGACCGCCGAGAACGCCTCCGGGCCGGTCGCGAACCCGCGGGTGAAGTCGCCCATCGTCTCCGCGCGCCGCAGCGCCTCGGCGAGCGCGGGATTGCGGCGCTCGACCAGCCCTGCACGCTGCTGCAGTCCGAGCGACCCGGATCCGGCGAGCGTGCAACCCACCATGACGCCGGCGAAGGCGACCGTCGCGACCGCGGCGACGAGATCGATCGGGACCATGCGCACCCCCATTGTGCGAGAGATCCTCAGTGTACTCCCGGGGGTCGGTCGAGGGACCGTCCGGATCCGGCGGCAGGCGGTGGCGACCACCCTGATCCTCGGACCGCCGCGCGCGGTCGGACGGAAGGGATCGGCCATGGACCTCGCACACGCGCTCGCAGCCGCCGGCGTCGCCGCTCGACGCACCCGACGACGCTTCCACGACGAGGAGGAGGTGCGCGCCGCGGAGCGGCGGGTCCTCGCACGCCGCAGCGCACTGGCCGCGGCATCCGCTCGCCGCGAGCCCACCGAGCGCGGACGCCACGTGGCGCCGCGCCCGGCGAGCGCGTGACGCCTACGCGAACGCCTCGATGGGCGGGCAGGCGCACACGAGGTTGCGGTCGCCGTACGCCTGGTCGATGCGGCGCACGGGCGCCCAGTACTTGTTGCGCACGAGCGAGTGGACGGGGTAGACCGCCTGCTCGCGCGTGTACGGGTGGGTCCACTCCCCCGCGATGACCGATTCCGCGGTGTGCGGGGCGTTCCGCAGCGGGTTGTCGTCGGCGGGCCACTCGCCGCGCCCGACGGCGTCCGCCTCGGCCTTGATCTGGATCATCGCCTCGATGAACCGATCGAGCTCGGCGAGGTCCTCCGACTCGGTCGGCTCGACCATCAGCGTGCCCGCGACCGGGAACGACATCGTCGGCGCGTGGAAGCCGTAGTCGATGAGCCGCTTGGCGACGTCGTCGACCGTCACGCCGGTCTCGGCGGTGAGGGGCCGCAGGTCGAGGATGCACTCGTGCGCGACCAGGCCGTTCTCGCCGGTGTACAGCACCGGGAAGTGGTCGCGAAGGCGCGTGGCGACGTAGTTCGCTGCGAGCACCGCGGTCGCGGTGGCCTGCTTGAGCCCCTCGGCGCCCATCATGCGCACGTACGCCCACGAGATCGGGAGGATCGACGGGCTCCCGTACGGCGCCGCCGAGACGGGACCGCCGTCGTGCGACACCCCGCCCGCATGCGCGTTGCGCTGGGCCAGGGGGTGGCCGGGCAGGTGCGGCGCGAGGTGCGCCTTCGCCGCGACCGGGCCCACGCCCGGCCCGCCGCCGCCGTGCGGGATGCAGAACGTCTTGTGCAGGTTGAGGTGCGACACGTCGCCGCCGACGTCCCCGAAGCGGGCGAAGCCGAGCAGCGCGTTGAGGTTCGCCCCGTCGATGTACACCTGGCCGCCCGCGTCGTGCACGGCCTTCGTGATGTCCTTCACGTCGTGCTCGTAGACGCCGTGCGTCGACGGGTAGGTGATCATGAGCGCGGCGATGCGGTCGGCGTGGTCCGCGATCTTCGCCCGCAGGTCGCCGAGGTCGACGTTGCCGAGCTCGTCGCACGCGACCACGACCACGCGCATGCCCGCGAGCACCGCCGACGCCGCGTTCGTGCCGTGCGCGCTCGACGGGATGAGGCAGACGTCGCGCTCGGCGTCGCCGTTCGCGAGGTGGTAGCCGCGGATCGCGAGCAGGCCCGCGAGCTCGCCCTGGCTGCCCGCGTTGGGCTGCAGCGAGACGGTGTCGTAGCCGGTGACCTCGGCGAGCCACCCCTCGAGCTGCGAGATGAGCTCGAGCGACCCGTCGACGTCGGCCTCGGGCGCGAACGGGTGCAGGTTCGCGAACTCGGGCCACGTGACGGCCTGCATCTCGGTCGCCGCGTTCAGCTTCATCGTGCACGAGCCGAGCGGGATCATGCCGCGGTCCAGCGCGTAGTCGCGATCGGCGAGGGTCTTGAGGTACCGCATCATCTGCGTCTCGGACTGGTGCGTGTTGAACACCGGGTGCTCGAGGTACGACGAGGTGCGGCGCAGCGCCTCGGGCAGGCTCGACGGCAGCTCGCGCACGGCGTCGCCGAACGCGGCATCCGTCGCCACGAACGCCCGCGCGACGGCACCGAGCTCGGCGGCCGTCGTGGTCTCGTCGACGGCCACGTGCACGGTGTCGTCGTCGACCTGCCAGAGGTGCACGCCGGCCTCGCGCGCGGCCGCGACGATCTCGGCGGCGCGACCGGGCACACGCACGCGCACCGTGTCGAAGAACGACGCGTGCACGGGCTCGAGCCCGGCGGCGCGCAGCGCGTCGGCGAGCGAGCCCGCCTTCGCCGCGGTGGTCACGGCGATGTGGCGGATGCCGCGGGGCCCGTGGTAGACGGCGTACATCGACGCCATCACCGCGAGCAGCACCTGGGCCGTGCAGATGTTCGACGTGGCCTTCTCGCGGCGGATGTGCTGCTCGCGCGCCTGCAGGCTGAGCCGGTACGCGGGGTGGCCCGCGGCATCCTGCGACACGCCCACGAGGCGACCCGGCAGCTGCCGCTCGAGTCCCTTGCGGACGGCCATGTACCCGGCGTGCGGGCCGCCGAACCCCATCGGCACGCCGAAGCGCTGCGAGGTGCCGACCGCGACATCCGCCCCCAGCTCGCCGGGGCTCGTGAGCAGCGCCATCGCGAGCAGGTCGGCCGCGACGACGGCGAGCGCGCCCTGCTCCTTCGAGGCGGCGATGACGGATGCCGGGTCCCAGACCCGCCCGGAGGCACCCGGGTACTGCACGAACAGGCCGAAGTGCTCGCCGAGCGCCGCGGCATCCGTCGTCTCGTCGAGGTCGGCCTCGACGAGCTCGATGCCCACGGCACCGGCCCGCGAGCGCAGCAGCGCGAGCGTCTGCGGCAGCGCGTCGGCGTCGACGACGAACCGGTTCGAGCGCGACTTCGACGCGCGACGCGCGAGCAGCATCCCCTCGACGACCGCGGTGCCCTCGTCGAGCATCGACCCGTTGGCGGTGTCGAGGCCCGTGAGGTCGGCGACCATCGTCTGGAAGTTGATGATGGCCTCGAGCCGCCCCTGCGAGATCTCCGGCTGGTACGGCGTGTAGGCCGTGTACCAGCTCGGGTTCTCGAGCACGTTCCGCTGGATGACCGCGGGCGTGATCGTGCCCGAGTAGCCGAGGCCGATCATCGACGTCCGCACGGCGTTCCGGTCGGCGAGCTCGCGCAGCTCCGCCAGCGCCTCGCGTTCGGTCGCGGCCTCGGGGATCACCGAGTCGACGACCTCCTGCATGCGGATGGCGGTCGGCACGGCGGCGTCCATGAGCGCGTCGAGCGAGTCGTAGCCGAGCGCCGCGAGCATCCACTCGTGGTCGCGCGGGGTGGTGCCGATGTGGCGCCGCCCGAAGGCGTCGACATCGAAGGCCGGTGAGGTGCTGGCGGTCATCGTCTTCCTCGGTCGGGGTACGGACTACTCGCCCGTGAGGGCGCGGTACTCGTCGTGGCTGAGGAGCTTGGGCAGGGACGCGGCGGTCACCTTGAGCAGCCATCCCTCGCCGAACGGGTCGCTGTTGACGAGCTCGGGCGAGTCGACCACGGCCTGGTTCGACTCGACGACCTCGCCGTCGACGGGGGCGAAGAGCTCGCCGACCGACTTGGTCGACTCGATCTCGCCGACGACCGTGCCCGACGTGATGGCGGTGCCCGCGGCGGGCAGGTCGACGTAGACGACGTCGCCGAGCTTCTCGGCGGCGTAGTCGGTGATGCCGATGGTGACGGTCTCGCCGTCGACCTTCACCCACTCGTGCTCTTCGGTGTACTGCAGGTCGGTGCGGTCGGTCATGGGGTGCTCCTCGTGGTCTCGTGCGGTCCGGTTGCGGTGCTGGTGCGGTCGGTGGCGCGGGGCTCAGGCGCCGCGCTTGTAGAAGGGAAGGGGGGTGACGGATGCCGCGATGCGCGTGCCGCGCACGTCGACGAACAGCTGCGAGCCCGGCTCGGCGGCATCCGGTGCGACGAACGCCATGGCCACCGGGTGGCCGAGCGTGGGCGACAGGGCGCCCGAGGTGATCTCGCCGACCCGGCGCGCGTCGTCGCCGTCGCCGTCGTACACCTCGTAGCCGGCGCGCGGGGCGCGGCGGCCCTCGGCGGTGAGGCCCACGAGCACGGGCGCGCCGTCGGCCGGGCCCTGCTCGATCGCGGCACGGCCGACGAAGTCGCCCTCCTTCGACAGCGCCACGACGCGGCCGAGGCCGGCCTGCACCGGGAGGATGTCGCGCGAGAGCTCGTGCCCGTAGAGGGGCATGCCGGCCTCGAGTCGCAGGGTGTCGCGGCTCGCGAGACCGCACGGCACCACGCGCGGACCGCCGGTCTCGCGCAGCGCCTCCCAGAGGCGCGCGGCGCGGTCGGGCGAGAGGTACAGCTCGAAGCCGTCCTCGCCCGTGTACCCGGTGCGGGCGACGAGCACGGGCTCGCCGTCGAACTCCGCGGCGAGCGCCCGGTAGTACTTCAGGCCCTCGAGCGCGGCGTCGAAGTCCTCGTCGTCGTTGCCGGGCCCCTGGACGCCGAAGCCCTCGGTCTGCTGCAGCACCTCGAGCGCGTCGGGGCCCTGCAGCGCGATGAGCGCGACGTCGTCGGACTCGTCGAACACCTCGCAGTCGAACGGCGACGTGCGGTTGCGGAGCTCCTCGGCCACGACCTCGCGGTTGGACGCGTTCGCGACGACCATGTAGCGGTCCTCGCCGGTGCGGTACACGACGAGGTCGTCGACGACGCCGCCGTCGCGCGCGAGCAGCAGCGAGTACTTCGCCTGCCCCTCGGCGATGGCCGACAGCTTGCCGGCGAGGGCGTAGTCGAGGGCGTCGGAGGCCTCGGGGCCGACCACGAGGATCTCGCCCATGTGGGACAGGTCGAACAGCCCGGCGTGCTCGCGGACGGCGCGATGCTCGGCGAGGTCGCTGGAGTAGCGCACGGGCATCTGCCAGCCGGCGAAGTCGGTGAAGGACGCGCCGGCCGCGCGGTGCACCTCGTCGAGGGGGCTGCGTCGTTCGGTGGCGGTGCCGGGGTCGGTGGTGCCGGTTGCGTCGGTCACGAGTTCTCCATATCGCGCGATGGCGCGGCGGTGCGCCGCTCGAGAACTCCCCCTCTGTCATGGGCCTGAGAGCTTCGCGCGCCCCGGGGAGCTTGCTTTCACCTTCGGCGGGAGGCAGCCCGGAGGCGGCATCCGCTTTTCAGAGTGGCCTGGTCATCGCGGTGATGCGACCTGAGAGATTGGCGGGGAGGCTTGCTCCTTCGGTGCCGGCGATGTTGGCTGCCGGCTCTCCCGCGATGCGTCGATGGCCCGATGTGCGGTTGTCGTCGCAGTCTACAACCCGCCGCACGTTGCGTGCTCCCGGTCGGCGGGCGTCATCCGATTCGCGTTCGTGTCACGGTGACTGTAAGCTGGGCCACTACTTAGCGTCATCCTGACACTAAGACCGTGGTGAAGGGGTGAACGGATGCCGCAGCACGACGCGCAGGCGCGCCTGGCCGTCTCGACGGTCATCTTCGCCCTCTCGCCCGAGACCGACGGCGACGGCGTCGAGCGACCGAGCCTCAGGGTGCCGCTCGTGCGCCGGCTGCGCGAGCCCGGCCTCGGCCGGTGGGCACTGCCCGGCGGCTGGCTGCCCGTGCACGAGTCCCTCGACGCGGCCGCCGCGCGCACGCTCAACGAGACCACGGGCCTCGCTCCGCGCTACCTCGAGCAGCTCTACACGTTCGGCGATCCCGACCGCTCCTCCGGCGAGCGCGTCGTCTCGGTCGTCTACTGGGCGCTCGTGCACTCCGACGAGGTCGAGCGGGCGGTCTCCGACGAGAACGTGCGCTGGTTCGACGAGGACGACCTGCCCGACCTCGCCTTCGACCACGCCGCGATCATCGAGTACGCCCTGCGCCGACTCCGCACGAAGCTCGAGTACTCGGGCATCGCGCACGCGCTGCTCGGCGAGACCTTCACCATGGCCGAGCTGCGCGGCGTGCATGAGGCGGTGCTCCGCAAGCGCCTCGACCCCGCGAACTTCCGCCGCACCATGGAGGCGTCCGGCACCCTCGTCGACACCGGCGAGCGCCTCGCCGGCACGCGCCACCGCCCGCCCGCCCTGTACCGCTTCGATCCCGCCCACTCCCCCGTGGCGTCGCCCTCACCGGCGTCCGCGGCGCCGCAGCACGCGGCATCCGTCACCGCACCCCCCGCCCCCAGGCCCGGCACGCACAGCAAGGACACGCCATGAGCACCACCATTCCCGTCACGACGGCCGACGCCGAGCGGGGCATCCGCGACGCGGCATCGGTCGACCGCAGCATCCGCCTGATCACGACCGGCGCGGCCCGAGGCGAGACCTGCACGCCCGACCTCGCCCGGGGACCCTGGGAGTTCGACCGCGGGCCGGCCGGGTACGGCCCGGGCTCGTCCATGGGCGACGTGATCCCGGCCGGCGCACCCCGCCAGGGCGCGCTGCCCGCCGAGTACCGCGAGGCGTCCGACGCCGAGCTCGACGAGCGCATCCGCGCGGCGAAGGCGACCCTCGGCGACCGCGTCGTCGTGCTCGGGCACTTCTACCAGCGCGACGAGGTCGTGCAGCACGCCGACTTCACGGGCGACTCGTTCCAGCTCGCCAACGCCGCGAAGTCGAAGCCGGAGGCCGAGGCGATCGTGTTCTGCGGCGTGCACTTCATGGCCGAGACCGCCGACATGCTCTCGCGGCCCGAGCAGGCCGTGATCCTGCCGAACCTCGCCGCCGGCTGCTCGATGGCCGACATGGCCGACACGTCGAGCGTCGAGGAGTGCTGGGAGCAGCTCGAGGAGGTCTACGGCGACCTGACCGCCGTCGACGAGACCGGCCGGGTGCCGGTCATCCCCGTCACGTACATGAACTCCTCGGCCGCGCTCAAGGGCTTCGTCGGCCGCAACGGCGGCATCGTGTGCACCTCGTCGAACGCGACCACGGTGCTCGAGTGGGCGTTCGAGCGCGGGCAGCGGGTGCTGTTCTTCCCCGACCAGCACCTCGGACGCAACACGGCCAAGGCGATGGGCGTGCCGCTCGAGGCCATGCCCATGTGGAACCCGCGCAAGCCGCTCGGCGGCAGCACGGCGGAGGAACTGCAGGACGCCCGCGTCATCCTCTGGCACGGGTTCTGCTCGGTGCACAAGCGCTTCACCGTCGACCAGATCGAGCAGGCCCGGCGCGACCACCCTGGCGTGCAGGTCATCGTGCACCCCGAGTGTCCGATGCCCGTCGTCGACGCCGCGGATGCCGCGGGCTCCACCGACTTCATCGTCAAGGCGATCCAGGCCGCGCCCGCCGGCTCGACCTTCGCGATCGGCACCGAGATCAACCTGGTGCAGCGCCTCGCCGCCGAGCACCCGGAGCACACGATCTTCTGCCTCGACCCGGTGGTGTGCCCGTGCTCGACGATGTACCGCATCCACCCCGGCTACCTCGCCTGGGTGCTCGAGGAGCTCGTCGCCGGGCGCGTCGTCAACCGCATCGAGGTCGCCGACGACGTCGCCGAGCCCGCCCGCGTGGCCCTCGAGCGCATGCTCGCGGCGAAGCCGCCGGCATCCGTCACCGTGCCCGCGGGCTCGACCATCGCGGCGGCGACGGATGCCGCGGCCGCGCCCGTCGGAGCCTGACATGACCCGCGTGCTCGTCGTCGGCTCCGGCATCGCCGGGCTGTGGACGGCGATCCGGGCCGCCGAGGCGGGGTGCGACGTGACCGTCGTGACCAAGGCCGCCCTCGGCGACGGGGCCACCGGTTGGGCGCAGGGCGGGATCGCCGCGGCGATCTTCGCCGACGACGCTCCCGCGCGGCACGCGGCGGACACGCTCGCCGCCGGCGCCGGGCTGGGCGACCCGGAGGCGGTGCGCGTGCTCACCGGCGACGGCGCGGCGCGCATCCGCGACCTGATCCGCTTCGGCGTCGCGTTCGATCGCGACGACTCCGGACTCGCGCGCGGCCTCGAGGCGGCGCATACGCGCGCACGCATCCTGCACGCCGGCGGGGATGCGACGGGTGCGGCGATCCAGGCGGCGCTCGTCGGGACCGTGCGACGACGCGGACTGCGCGTGCTCGAGCACACGACGCTCGTCGACCTCGTCGTCGATGGCGGTCGGGCTGTGGGGATCAGCGCCATCGCGGCGGGTCGGGCGGGCGGCGCGTCGACCGCGAACAGCGACGCCGTCGTCACGCTGCGGGCCGACGCCGTCGTGCTCGCGACTGGCGGAACCGGATGCCTCTACCGGCATACGACGAATCCGGACGTGGCGACGGGCGACGGCGTGGCCGCCGCGGCCCGCGCGGGCGCCGTCGTGGCCGACCTCGAGTTCGTGCAGTTCCACCCGACCGCGCTGGCGATCCCGGGCACCCCACTCATCTCGGAGGCCGTGCGCGGCGACGGCGCGGTGCTGCGCGACGCCGAGGGCCGCCGCTTCCTGCTCGAGGTCGACCCGCGCGGCGAGCTCGCGCCGCGCGACGTCGTCGCGCGCGCCGTGTGGCGTCGCATGGCCGAACAGGGCGGCGCTCCCGTCGTGCTCGACGCGACGCACCTCGGGGCCGACCGGCTCGCGGGGCGCTTCCCCGGCATCGACGCCGCCTGCCGCGCGGCGGGCTTCGACTGGTCCCGCGAGCCGGTCCCCGTGGTCCCCGCGGCGCACTACGCGATGGGCGGCGTCGCGACCGACCTCGACGGGCGGACGAACCTGCCCGGCCTCTGGGCCGTCGGCGAGGTCGCCCGCACGGGCGTGCACGGCGCGAACCGGCTCGCCTCGAACTCCCTGCTCGAGGGCGCGGTGTTCGCCGAGCGCGCGGCGCGCGACCTCGCGTCGGCGGCCGCCGTTCCCGCGTCCGTACCGCCTGCAGGAGATCCGACGGGACACGCCGGGCCGGATGCCGCGGCCCGCGGCGTGTCGGAGCGGAACTCCTTCGACGCGCACCAGCCCGCCGCCGCCGTGGTCGATCGCGAGGCGTTGCAGGCGCTCATGTGGGAGCACGTCGGACTCGAGCGGGACGCGGCCGGGCTCGCCGCGGCATCCGCTCGCCTCGACGCCTGGCGCGCCCCCGACGTCGTCGACCGCCGCACCGCCGAGGACCGCAACCTGCTCGACCTCGCCCGGCTCACGGTCGCCGCGGCACTCACCCGCACCGCGAGCGTCGGCGCCCACACGCGTCGTGACGCCCCCGTCCCCGCACTCGAGAGGCAGGCCGCCTGATGACCGAACCCCGCGAGATCGAGCGCATCGTGACGATGGCGCTCGACGAGGACGCGCCGTGGGGCGACCTCACCGGCGAGACGCTCATCCCCGAGCAGGCGACCGCGACCGCCGAGATGGTCGCGCGCGAACCGGGCGTGTTCAGCGGCGCGCGCGTGGTCGCGGCGACGTTCCGACTGGTCGACCCGCGCATCGCGGTCGAGGTGCTCGCCGCCGACGGCGACCGGTTCGCGGCGGGCGACGTGCTCGCGCGCGTGCAGGGCCCGGCCCGCGGCATCCTGCGCGCCGAGCGCGTCGCGCTGAACCTCGTGCAGCGGATGTCGGGCGTCGCCACGCTCACCGCACGGTACGTCGAGGCGGTCGCGGGCACGCGCGCGCGCATCGTCGACACGCGGAAGACGACGCCGGGACTGCGCAGCCTCGAACGCCAGGCGGTGCGCGACGGCGGCGGGCGCAACCACCGCCGGTCGCTCTCCGACGCGGTCATGGCGAAGGACAACCACCTCGCGGTGCTCACCGCGGGCGGTGCCGACCTCGCCGCGGCGCTGCGCGAGGCGCGCGAGCGGATGCCGCACACCGCCCATCTCGAGGTCGAGGTCGACCGCGTCGACCAGATCGAGGCGATGCTCGCGGGCGGGGCCGACACGATCATGCTCGACAACTTCTCGCTCGACGACCTGCGCACGGGCGTCGAGCTCATCGCCGGCCGGGCGATCGTCGAGGCCTCCGGGGGCGTGAACCTCGACACGGTCGCGGCGATCGCGGCGACCGGGGTCGACGTGATCTCGGTGGGCGCCCTCACCCACTCGGCGCGAGCGCTCGACCTCGGTCTCGACGTGGCGATCGAGGCGAGCGCTGCCGAGCCGGCGGATGCCGCGGCTGAGGGGTCGCCGTGATCTTCGCCGACCACGCCGCCACGACCCCGGTGCGCCGCGAGGCCGTCGAGGCGATGTGGCCGTTCCTGACGGGGGCGTTCGGCAACCCGTCCAGCCGGCACGGTCTGGGCGAGGAGGCGGCGCGGGCGCTCGCGTGGGCGCGCGACGAGGTCGCGGCGGTGGTCGGCTGCCGACCTGGTGACGTGGTGTTCACGTCGGGCGGCACCGAGGCCGACAACCTGGCCGTGAAGGGGCTCGCGCTCGCGAATCCGCGCGGCCGACACGTCGTCGTCTCGCCGGTCGAGCACGAGGCGGTGATCGCGGCGGCGGACGCCCTGCGCCGCCTGCACGGGTTCGAGGTCGACGAGGTCGAGGTCGATGCGACGGGCATGGTCACGACGGCGGCGCTCGAGCGCGTCATCCGGCCCGACACCGCGCTGGTGTCGGTGCAGCTCGCCAACAACGAGGTGGGCACCGTCAACCCGGTCGCCGAGCTTGCGGCCGCGGCGCACGCGGCGGGGGCCGTCATGCACACCGACGCCGTGCAGGCGGCCGGCTGGCTGCCGGTCTCGATCGGGGCGCTCGGGGTCGATGCGCTGTCGCTCGCCGGGCACAAGGTCGGAGCGCCGAAGGGCACGGGCGCGCTCGTCGTGCGCGGACGCCTCCCGCTCGAGCCGGTGCTGCACGGCGGCGGCCAGGAGCGGGGCCGACGGTCCGGGACCGAGAACGTGGCCGGCGCGGTGGCGTTCGCGACGGCCCTGCGGCTCGCGGAGGCCGACCGGGCGGATGCCGCGGCGCGCGTCGCGGCGCTGACGGAGCGGTTCCGCGCCCGGGTCGCCTCGACGGTGCCGACGGCCACGCCGACCGGGCATCCCGACCGCCGCCTGCCGGGGACGGTCTCCTACGTCTTCCCCGGGACCGCGGGTGAGGCGGTCCTGCTCGAGCTCGAACGGCGCGATGTCGTGGTCTCGAGCGGCTCGGCGTGCGCTGCCGGCAGCGACGAGCCGTCGCACGTGCTCACCGCGATGGGGTTCGATCCGGACCTCGCGCGCACGGCCGTGCGTTTCTCGTTCGGTGCGGACGCCACCGAGGACGACATCGACGGCGCCGCCGCCGCCCTCGCCGACGCGGTGTCGGCGGTCCGCGATATCGTCCGCTGACCGGCCCGCCTCCCCTACGAGGCGCATGCAAGCGCATGGTTCGGCGGAAACGGGAATAGCGCGCCTCCGGATCTCGGTTGCATCTCGCGTTCGCCGTCGCCATTCCCGCATGGACGCGGGCCGGCGACGCGACGCACACGATCGAGACAGACGAGGACGCCCGTGACCGAACGCACCGCACCCGAGACCGGCTCGATCACCCTGCCGCCCGGCGACGCCGCCCTCGGATCCGAGGAGGCGATGCCCGGCTCGCGGCATCCGGCCACGCCGACCCCGCCGACCTCGCCGACCGATCGGGAGGCGCGCGACACGCGGGTGATCTGGCTGCTGCTCGCGGCGACGTTCGTCGTGTTCCTCAACGAGACGATCATGAGCGTCGCGATCCCCGAGCTGGTCGACGACCTCGGCGTCACGCTCACCGCGGCGCAGTGGCTCACAACCGCCTTCATGCTCACGATGGCCGTAGTGATCCCGATCACCGGGTTCCTGCTGCAGCGATTCCGCACCCGCCCCGTCTTCGGCACCGCGATGAGCCTCTTCTCGGCGGGCACGCTGCTCGCCGCGCTCGCACCCGGCTTCGAGGTGCTCCTCGCGGCGCGCATCGTGCAGGCGACCGGCACCGCGATCATGATGCCGCTGCTCATGACCACGCTCATGACGCTCGTGGCCCCGTCCGATCGCGGCCGCATCATGGGCCGGGTGTCGATCGTGATGTCGGTCGCGCCCGCCATCGGCCCGGCGATCTCCGGGTTGATCCTCAACTCGCTCGGCTGGCGGTACATGTTCTGGCTGGTCCTGCCGATCGCCGTCGCGATGCTCGTGATCGGCCTGCGGCGCGTGACCGACGTCGGCCAGACGCGCGTCTTCCCCATCGACCTCGGCTCGGTCGTGCTCTCCGCGTTCGGCTTCGGCGGCCTCGTGTACGGGCTCAGCCTGGTCGGCGGCGTCGTGAGCGGTCGAGCGCCTGGCGACGCCGTGCCGATGTGGCTCGCGCTCGCGATCGGTGCCGTCGGCGTGCTCGCGTTCATCCTGCGCCAGGTCGCCCTGCAGCGCACCGATCGAGCGCTGCTCGACCTGCGCACCTTCCGGACCCGGAACTTCGCGGTGTCGATCGCGATGATGGCCGTGATGATGGCGGCGCTGTTCGGCACGATCATCCTCCTGCCCATCTACCTCCAGGACGTGCTCGGACTCGAGCCGCTCGCGACCGGGCTCCTGGTCCTGCCGGGCGGCCTCGTCATGGGCCTGCTCGGCCCCACGGTGGGGCGCCTCTACGACCGGGTGGGCCCGACGCCGCTGCTCGTGCCCGGCAGCATCGTGGTGAGCGGCGTGCTGTGGTCGCTCACGCTCGTGACCGAGACGACGCCCCCGTGGATGGTCCTCGTCGCGCACGTGACGCTCTCGACGGCGCTCGCCTTCATGTTCACCCCGCTGTTCACGAGCGCCCTCGGATCGGTCGAGCCGCGCCTGTACTCGCACGGGTCGGCCATCGTCGGCACGCTCCAGCAGGTCGCCGGAGCGGCGGGCACCGCGATGTTCATCACGGTCATGACCGCCACGGCGGCCACCGCCGAGGCGGGCGGCACCGATGCGATCGCGGCGCAGGCCGCGGGAGTGCGCGCGGCGTTCCTCGTCGGCGCCATCGTGTCGGTCTTCGCGATCGTCGGCGCGACGATGGTCCGTCGCCCGGCCGACATGGTCCAGGCGCCCGCCGCGCACTGAACGACGTCAGCCGACCGTCGGCGTCAGCCGCAGTCGGGGCGGCAGGTGCGCTGCGAGATGGCGTCGACCAGCACCGTGCCGAGGTCCTCGGGCTGCGCCGCCGAGTACGCCCCGCCCTTGGTGGCCTTGGCGATCTGCTGCATGGCCTGGAGGTCGGTGTCGGGTCCGAAGCCGATCATGATGACCGGAACCGGCTGGTTGGGATCGTCCATCTTCGCGAGCTCGGCGAGGAGCTGCTCGAGGCTGATGCCGTTCTCGTCCTCGTTCTTGCCGTCGGTGATGACGAGCACCGAGTTGACCTTCTCGGGGTCGTAGGTCTCGCGCACGCGCTTCACCGCGTCGAGCGTGGTGTCGTAGAGGCCGGTCGCGCCGCCCAGTCGCGAGGGCAGGGACTGGATGATGCCGGCGATGCGCTGCGTGTGCGCAGCGTCGGCGAGCGGGGCGATCGGGGCGACGTCCTCGTAGTCGAGGTTGCCGTTGCGGGCCGTCGAGAACAGCCAGACGCCCAGCTCGGCCTCGCCGGAGAACTTCTGGACCGCTCCCATCGCGGCCTGCTGGAACACGTCGATGCGACGGAGTCCGTTCGCCGCGGGGTCCTGCATCGACCCGGAGACGTCGATGACCGCGAGCATGCGACCGCGCATGGTCAGCACACCCCACGACCGCAGGATCTCGATCTGGGAAGCCCCGTCGAGCTCGCCCTGCGCGGGCGGCGCGGTCGCGGCCACCCCGCGGGCCTCGAGCTCGCCGGTGCCGTCGGGGGCGCGGAAGCCCGCCTCGGCGAAGTGGTCGCCGGCCTTCGAGAGCGCCGTGCGGAACGCGTCGAGGTTCTCGGTCCGCTCCTTCGCCATGCGGACGAAGGGATAGTCGAGGGCCACGGTGCCCTCGGTGGGGTAGGCCGCGACGAGCGGCTCCGCCGACTTGTCGGCGTTGTGCGCCACGACCCGCGCTTCGCTGGTGAGCGTGATCATCGGCGTGGACGACGAGGTGACGGTGGCCATGGCAGCATCCGTCGACGCGGGGATCGACTTGCTCAGCGCGATCATCGCACCGGCGAACTGGCGCGGGTCGTCGGGCGAGGTCTGCCCCTTCAGCGCGTACAGGCTCGCGAGGCTCGCGGCGGATGCCTCGGGGTCGGGCAGCAGCGCGGGGAGCTGGCCGCTCAGCACGCGGGCCCAGCTCACGGGCTCCTTCGCCAGCTCCTCGGCGTCGGACGCGGCCGCCGCGAACACGATGGGCGACGACACGATGGAGTCGCCGACCTCGAGGACCGGCGCGCCGAGGCCGAGCGACGTGGCCGTCGCGCGCGTGCGATCGATCCACACGGTCGAGTCGGGGATCCAGACGTCGGCGTCGGCGGTGCCGGCGGCGACGGATGCCGCGGTGTCGGCCGAGTCCTGCGCGCGCACCTCGGTCACGACGCATCGCTTCGGGTCGGCGTCGAAGTCCTCGGCGAGCTGGGCCACCGACTTGGCGATCGACGTGTCGGCGACGACGACGACCTGCTCCGGCTCATCGCACGCCGGCTGGTCGGCGGCCGCGAGGAGCGGGTTCAGGTGACCGCCCACCCACAGGTAGACGCCGGACGCGACGAGGGCGATGACCGCCACGCCGGCACCGACGGACAGGATGAATCGGCGGCTCGGCGCCTTCGCCGGAGCCGCGACGCTGTGACGTCCCACGGGGCACTCCAAGTTGAACGGCCGCGCGGGGGAGCGCGCCGATCCCAGTCTGAACGGGTTCCCCCGTTCAGGGGGAAGGGTGCTGACAGCATATGCGAACATGAGCGAATGGCGAACTCGGCCGACGGCGCCGCAGCCGGGCGCGGGACCGGAGCGTGATCCGGTTCGCCGACCGGCGTGACGCGGGCCGCCGGCTCTCGGAATCGGTCGCGCGGCTGGACCTCGGCGACGCCGTCGTGCTCGGGCTCCCACGCGGCGGCGTCCCGGTCGCCGACGAGGTCGCCCGAGTCCTCGGCGCTCCGCTCGACGTGCTCGTGGTCCGCAAGCTCGGACTCCCCTCGCGGCCCGAGGTCGCCATGGGCGCCGTGGGCGAGGAGGATGCCGAGATCGTGAACGAGGACGTCGTCGGCCTCGGCCGCGTGACGCCCGAGGAGTTCGCCGGTGTCGAGCGCCGGGAGCGGGCCGAGCTCGAGGCCCGGGTGCGACGCTTCCGGGGAGACCGGCCGCCCGTTCCGCTCGCCGGACGCACCGCGGTCGTCGTCGACGACGGCGTCGCGACCGGGGCGACGGCCCGGGTCGCGTGTCGGGTCGCCCGTGAGCGCGGTGCGGTGCGGGTCGTCCTGGCGGTGCCCGTGGCCTCGCCGCGGGCGCTCGAGGGCATCCCGGAGGCGGACGAGGTCGTGTGCCTCGAGGTGCCGCCGGGCTTCATGTCGGTGGGCATGCACTATCTCGACTTCCGGCAGACGGAGGACCGCGAGGTGTCCGACATCCTCGCTCGCGCGCACGCCCGCCGCCGCGGTCAGGACGACTCGCCGACGCCCTGAGCACAGCCGGAGCGCGCCGCGCAACCCCGTTCACGTCACGGCCCGTCCGCGGTTGAGTGTGTTCGAGCCCGAACGGGAAGGTGGAACAACCGTGGAGATGGACACCAGCACCATCATCTGGATCGTCGTCGGCGTGATCGCCCTGATCGCCCTCATCGCCGTCATCGCGTGGATCGCGACCTCCAACCGGCGTCGCGAGAAGCAGGTCGAGGGCCGGCGCCACGAGGCCGCGGAGATGCGCGATCGAGCGGCCGAGGTCGAAGAGGCCGCGCGCGAACGCGAGGTCCGCGCGGCGAAGGCGGACGCCGCTGCCCGCGACGCGCAGGCCAAGGCGGCGGAGGCGCAGCTCGAGGCCGAGCGCCTGGCCGACCGCAGCCGCGAGCACCGCTCCGATGCGGATCGGCTGCGCGCCGAGCGCGATGAGCACGCGCGCGGCGCGGAAGCCGTGGACCCGGATGTCCTCGACGGCGGCGACCGCGCGCCGTCCGAAGGCGAACCGCGCCGCTAGTCCGTGGTCCCGACCCCGGTCATCCGAACACGTGACGGATGCCGAGGGCCTCGTCGACGCCCGCGTGCACGTCGTCGAGGCGGCATCCGTTCGGGCATCGGTACGAACTGACGGCGAGGCCGGCGTCGCCCATCGTGGGGACGACGGTCACGAGCGCGGCGGCGGTCGCACCGCAATCGGGGCAGGTCACGCGGGTCCATCGATCGGTCACGGGTGCGTCTCCTCGGGGTCGTCGGTGGCGTCGGTACTGTCGGTGCGGTCGGTGCTGTCGGGGTCGTCGACGGTCTCGGCGGTTTCGGTTTCGGTGTCGGTGCCCGGCCGGTGCGCCCCCTCGCCGGTCGCGAGGCCCTCCCCGAGCGAGGCGAGCTCGGCGTCGAGGTCGTCCTCGGCGGTCCAGGCCGCGGTGAGGACCTCGCCCGCGCCGTGGGTGAGGTCGATCAGGCCCACGAGCAGGTCGCGGAGGCTGCGCGAGCCGAGGAGCCGGACCTGGTCGAGCGGCGTGAGCGGCGCGATCCCCGCGAGCTGCCACGCGGATGCCACGGGGTCGTCGCTGAGTCCCACGTCCGCGTCCCACGGCAGCTCCACGAACTCGCTCGCCCTGGCGATCGTCCGCCGGACGACGAGCTCGGCCTGCGCCAGGAGCGGGGCGAGCGACGGATCCCATTCGAGCTCGGGCACGTCGCGGACGATGGCCGCGGGATGCGGATCGTCGTCGAGCCACTCGACGACCTCGATGCGCCGACCGCCGCGCGCGAGGACCGCGAGCATCCCGTCGGTCTCGCCGAGTTCGGTCACCTCCGCGACCGTCCCGTGACGGAAGCGTCGCTGGGCCTCCGCGCCCGCGGCCTCGCGTCCGCTCTCGATGAGCACGACGCCGAACTCGGCGGGGCGGGCGCCGAGCACGCGCGACATCATCACGAGGTAGCGCTCCTCGAACACGCGCAGCGCGAGCGGCATGTGCGGGAAGAGCACGCTGCCGAGCGGGAACATCGCGAACGGGGCCATGCGGCGAGTGAACCACCGTGCGGCTGGGAACGGGGCCCGAATCAGCGGCCTCGCGGCATCCCCTCAGCCCTACTTCAGCAGCCGGGAACGCACGCGATCGGCGAGCGGCTTGCCGCCCGTCTGGCAGGTCGGGCAGTACTGGAACGTCGAGTCGTGGAACTCGACCTGTCGGATCGTGTCGCCGCAGACCGGACACGCCTCGCCGGTCCGGCCGTGGACGCGCAGGCGTCGGCGCTTGGCGTCCTTCAGTTCGGCGGCGGGCCGCCCGGATGCCTCGGCGAGCGCCTCCCCGAGGGTCTCCCGCATCGCCGCGTAGAGCCGCGCGACCTCGTCGGGCGTGAGGGACGCGGCGAGCTTGTACGGCGACATCTTCGCGGCGTGGAGGATCTCGTCGGAGTACGCGTTGCCGATGCCCGCGAGGACGGACTGGTCGCGAAGCAGCCCCTTGACCTGCGTGCGCCGGCCAGCGAGCAGGGCGGCGAACTCGTCGGGACCGAACCCCTCGGTCATGGGATCGGGACCCAGTCGGGCGATGCCCGGCACCTGCTCCGGATCGCGGACCACGTACACCGCGAGCGACTTCTTGGTGCCGGCCTCGGTCAGGTCGAACCCGGAGCCGTCGTCGAGGCGGACGCGCAGGGCGATGGGCGACTTGCCCGGACGGAGCACGGTCGCGGGCACCACGTCGTACCAGCGCAACCACCCGGCGCGCGCGAGGTGGAAGGCGAGGTGCAGCGAGTCGGCAGCTCCGGCGTCGGCATCCGCGCCGAACTCGAGGTCGAGGAACTTGCCGTGCCGGGAGACCGCGGTGACGGTTCGTCCCTCGAGCGCCTGGAGCGGCGGGTCGAACGTCTTCAGCGCGGAGATCGCCGCCACGCGTGCCGAGGCGACGGCACGCCCGACCGCGCGCTCGCGGAGGAACCCGGCGAGCGCCTCGACCTCGGGCATCTCCGGCACTCCCCCATCGTGTCACCGGGGGCCGACATCCGCACGGCTTCGGGCGGCGGGATGCGTCGCGACGTGGGCCGGAGGCGTCTAGGACGGGCCGACGGCCGACTCCGCGGCATCCGTCGTCTCGCCGTCGATGGCGCGCAGGGCGTCGACGAGATCCGGCGTGAGCTGCAGCCCGCGGACCGCGTTCGCCGCCATCATGAGGCGGTTCATCCAGCGCCGGTCGAGGCGGGGCTCCTCGTCAGTGTCGTACTGGGCGAGGATCGGCATGGTGGGGTTCACCATGACCTCGTCGTGGTGGCCGTCGTCGGCGACCCAGCCGACGATCACGGGCTCGCGCACCCGCATCTTCGCGATGACCACCGCGTGGACGTGCGCGAGCACGTCGTCCGGCAGGTCGATCCGGACGATGCGGCCGAGCATGAGATTGCCCAAGGTGGTCCTTCCGATGCGGGGGAATCGGTCAGGCCGCCGGTCGCCCGGAAGCTTCCGGGGTGTGCACGGTCGAACTCGTGCGCGGACCGACGGCCTGTCACGGGCTTCGGGTGCCCGCGCAGTCATGTCTATGCACTGGATCGCGATCCGGGGAGGGTCTTGACACGGGTCGTCCGCCCATGGCATGGGCACCCGGGCGTTCGGCACCGTATGATCCCGCTGTGGACCCGAACATCGCGCGGCAGGTGCTGCGCCTCGACGCCGTCGCCCCCCTCTCCCCCGCGATCGTGGAGGACGCCTTCGCCCGCGAGTCGTGGGAGCGCCATCCGTCGCGGTATCCGGATGCCGAGGGACGCGCCTCGGCCGAGGCGTGGGCGGCCACGCTCGCCGAGGCGCGCGCGGCCCTGCTCCGCGAGGCGGGGTCCGCGGCCGTGGGCGCGTGGCCGGGGTCGACGGATGCCGCGGTGCCGGCGCCGGCCCGACGCGGACTCTCCCGCGGCGCGGTCGTCGGCATCGTCGCCGGATCCGTCGCACTGCTCGCCGTGCTG
>NZ_LQGY01000055.1 GCF_001620055.1 Agromyces sp. NDB4Y10
GGCCGGGCACGAGCCGCGGCGACTCGGGCGGCGGACCGGAGGGCGTCGGCGGAGCGGAGGCCGTCGGCGGCGGCCCGGGCGTGCCGCTCGCGACCGGCGACCCGGGCACGAGCGCGGTGCACGAGGCGAGTGCCGTCGCCAGTAGGGCGGCCGACAGTGCCGTCCCGACGCGACGCGTGGGCCGGCGCGTGCGCGAGACGGCCGCCTCCCCCATGCCTCCACGCTAACCTCCCGAGCCGGTTTCCCAGTCCGCCGCGAGCCTCGTGTCCCGGCGACGGCGCTGCGCCGCAGCTTGCGAGCGCGAAATCTTGCGCGGACGCAAGATTCCCGCGCGCACCCGCAATCAATCGCGGAGAGGCTGCACGTAGCCTTGGACGAGCGGGGCGATTCGCGCCCCGACCACCAGCGCCGCGAGGCCCGATCCCCTGAGAACGGAGGTTCCGATGTCACAGAACACCCTGTCTGCAATCGTTGGCGAGCCCGAGGTTCTCGAGGACGAGACCGGCATCGCGATCACCCCCGAGCTCATCGCCCTCGCCGACGGCGTCGAGACCGACCCGGCCTGGCTGCGCCTCAAGGAGTCCGCCACGCGCCTCCAGTCGCTGCAGGTCAAGGACGGCTCGGTCCCCGAGGAGTCCGACCGGCCCGAGGCATCCGCCCTCGTCGACGCGATCATCGAGTCGGTCGCCGCGCTCGCGCCGCGATTCCCGCACGAGGCCGCCTACCTCGAGGCGCTGCAGGCCGACTTCCGGAAGTGGCAGGCCGAGGGCCTCGGCGTGCCGGACTTCCTCGACTCGCTCGTCGAGTTCCAGCCGCAGCTGCACCGTGTCGACGGCATCCGCCACCTCGTCGTGTTCCCCATGTACACGCAGAACGGTTCGTCCGACCGGCACGTCGAGGCGCTCGTCGTCGAGACGATCTGGCCGGAGTTCATCGCGCACCTCGAGGCCGGCGACTACGGCAACAAGCTCTTCGTGAGCCTGCGCCTGGTCGACTTCACCCCCGGCTACGACACCAACTCGGCCGTGCTCTTCCCCGAGACGGTCGCGATGCGCGAGATCCCGCCGTTCACCTGGGGCGCGATCTTCCAGGACCGCGAGGCGGCCCGCTACCGCCGGGTCGTGCGCGCGGCCTCCGAGATCACGAAGCTCGAGCTGCCGGATGACGCGGCGTCGCTGCTCGACGACCAGGAGCTCGCCGAGCGCACGTTCGTGATGTGGGACATCATCCACGACCGCACTCACATGCGCGGCGACCTGCCGTTCGACCCGTTCATGATCAAGCAGCGGATGCCGTACTTCCTCTACTCGCTGGAGGAGCTGCGCTGCGACCTGACCGCGTTCCGCGAGTCGGTGAAGATCGAGCGCAGCCTGCGCAAGCGGGTCGAGGCCGGCGACGAGCTCGACGCGGTCGACGCCCAGATGCTCGAGCACGCCAAGCTCGTGCAGTACGCGGTGATCTTCGACCGGATCTTCCGGTTCGCGATCACCGGCTCGCGCGTGCGCAACTACGACGGACTCGGCGGACAGCTGCTGTTCGCGTGGCTGCACCAGAAGCACGTGCTCGAGTGGACCGACGTCTCGCTGAGCTTCGACTGGGACGCGGTGCCCGACGCCGTCGTCGAACTCGGCGACGCGATCGACGAGCTCTACTGGAAGTCGATCGACCGGCCGAAGACGGCGCACTGGCTCGCCGCGTACGAGCTGGTCCGCTCGGTGCTCACGCCCAACCCGGCGTCGGTCTGGGCCGAGGGCCTGCCCCGCGAGGTGCTCGCGGGCCCGCCCAAGGGCTACACCGACCTCGTGATGGACGACGAGTTCCCGCTCTCGATGTTCTACGAGGCGCTCGACAAGAAGATGAAGCCGGTCATCGAGTCGACGGTGGGCATCACCGCCGCCGACGCCTGACCGGTCTCGACATCTGCAACGCCGGTGGTCGAGTAGCACGCGAAGCGCGCGTATCGAGACGACGGGTCTCGATACGGCGCCGAGCGGCCTACTCGACCATCGGCGCGTGGAGCGCGCGCCCCGAGACGCATGAGAGGATGCCCTACCGTGACTGAGCTGCAGGACAAGGTCGTGGTGATCGCGGGCGCGACGAGCGCCGCCGGACGCGCGGTGGCCCGCGCCCTCGCCGACGCGGGGGCGCGCGTGGTGGCCATCGGCAGCCACCAGGGCCGGCTCGACGAGCTCGAGGTCGAGATCCCGGGCGTCGTGGGCGAGCGCGCCGACCTCACCGACGGCGACGACGTCCTCGAGGCGGCCATGCGCGTGCACGCGAAGGTGGGCGACGTCGACGGCATCGTGCACCTCGTGGGCGGATGGCGCGGCGGCGGCGGCATCGCGGGCCAGACCGAGGAGGACTACCGGTTCCTCGAGCGCTCCTTCACGGCGCTGCGCCACGTCAGCCGCGTGTTCTTCGACGACCTGGTCGACTCCGACGCCGGGCGCATCGCGATCGTGTCGTCGACCACGGTCGAGAAGCCCACCGCGGGCGGCGCGAACTACACCGCGATCAAGGCCGCGAGCGAGTCGTGGATGCGCTCGCTCGCCGACGGGTTCCGCAAGGCGGACTCGCCCGCCGCCTCGGTGACCTTCCGCGTGAAGTCGCTCGCCGGCCTCGAAGGGCACCTCGCCGACGAGGTCGTCGCACTGTGGTCGACGGATGCCGCGGCATCCGACCTCAACGGGCGCGTCACCACGCTCACGGCCTGAGCGATCGGCCCCGCGCGTCAGTCGACGGTGGGCGGCAGCGCGGCATCCGTCGTCGGCTCGTCGCCGGGCTGCGGCGCCGACGTCACCTCGCGGGCGGTGTCGGCCGGGTCGTGCTGCGCCCGGCTCAGCAGGACGAACGGCACCGCGAGCGCCTGGATGACGCCGCTCCACAGCATGGAGAAGCCGTAGCCGCCGAGGTCGGCCGTGCGACCGAGGATCGGCTGGATCGCCGCGCCTCCCGCGCTGCCGAGCAGCGAATCGAACGACAGGACCGTCGCCCGCTGCTTCGACGGGATCATGTCGTTCAGGTACGCGCGGTGCACCGGGTCGTCGATGGACGACGACACGCCCCAGACGGCGATGAGCACCACGGCGACCCAAAAGTTCGCCGAGACGGCGAGCGCGACGAGCACCGCCGCGCTCGTGATCGTCGACAGCAGGATCACGGAGGTCCGCTTGCGGAAGCGGCGCCGGACGACGGGCGCGAGCAGGCCGCCCACGATGCCCGCACCCGAGAGCAGGGCGGCTGCGAGACCGGCGATCGAGTAGGCGCCCTCGTCGCCCCACAGCTCGAGCAGGTACGGCTGGAGGGCGTAGAACGCGTAGAAGCCCACACCCGTCGTGAACGGGGTGGTGAGCATGAGCCAGCGGACCGGGCGGTTGCCGAGTCCGTGCGTGATCGACGCCCGCAGCACGGTGCGCGTGGCCTTCAGCGGACCGGCGCCGCGCTCGGGGGTGAAGCCGAGGTCGCGCATGAGCACCGCGGCCACGACGAGCATCACCACGAGGATGCCGGCCCTGATGAGGAACGGCACGCCGAGGTTGGTCAGCTGCGCGATCACGCCGCCGAGCACCGAGCCGCCGAGCATCGCCACGCTGCCGACGATCACGGCCCGGCCGAAGACGGCCTCGAGGCTGCCCGAGTATCCGGTCGCGGTCAGGGCGTCGACGAGCCAGGCGTCGACGGCGCCGGAGAAGAACGTGAAGCCGAGGCCGAGCAGGACCGACACGACCGCCCACGCCCAGAACGGCGACTGCCACACCCAGAGCATCCAGTACAGCGCGGTGGTGGCCGCGAGGGTCAGGGTGCCGAGCAGGTACGACGCCCGGCGGCCGAGGGTGTCGGCGACGACGCCCGTCGGGATCTCGAACACGAACATCCCGAGGCTGAAGAACGCGTTCGCAGCGAACGCCTCGAGATTGGTGAGGCCCGCGTCGAGGAGGAACAGGGTGTTGATGCCCCAGATGAACGAGGCGGCGAGCGTGTTGCCGAGCGTGAGCGTGTAGTACGTGCCCTGGACACGGCGCGCGGCGCGGCCGTCGGCAGTCGGGCGGCCGCCCTCCCGGCCGTCCGCGTCGGGCGCGTCGGCGGTCATGCGCCGTGCCGCCGGGCGTGATGTCGCATGGGCTCATCCTGCTCTTCGGAGGGCCGCGACGGAAGAGCGGAGCGCGCTGCGCCCCTTCGGCGGAGTCCACATGGCGCCGGGGCTTTTGTCGTAGAAAGTTGAAAGCCGCGCATCCAACAAACTCTTTTGCTTGACCTGCGACGGATTAATGCCGTAGCGTCCGAGAAAGTTCGTGGACGCCAACTCACGAGCAACGGTGCGGAGAGTGGCTCGAAGGGCAACGCCGCCCGTCCCCCACAACGGTTCAGTGCAAGGGAGCATCATGGATGAACTGACGGAACAGGCCGAGCACGACGCCCGGGTCCTCGGGCGCAGCCTCGGCCTGAGCCGCCGGCAGCTGCTGGCGGCCACGACGGGCATGGCCGCGGCCGCCGCCGTGGGCCTCACGGGCGGCGGTCACGCGCACGCCGCGCCGCTCGCCGCCAAGCCGGGCAACGGCAACGGCGTGCTCGTCCCGCCCGGCAAGCGGGGCATCATCCTCTACACCGTCCGCGACGCCATCAGCCGCAACCCGCTCACGAGCGACCTGCCGTCCGGCTTCAAGGAGGTGCTGGAGGAGCTCGCACGCATCGGCTACAAGCAGATCGAGTTCGCCGGCTACACCCAGAACGCCAACTCCGAGGGCGGCAACAACCTGGGCACCCCGCAGGGCGCCCAGCTGCTGCGCACCTGGCTCGACGACAACGGGCTCGAGGCCGAGGGCAACCACGGCAGCATCCCGTCGGTCATCAACGACACCACGCTCGCGCAGTTCGACGCCGCGTGCGAGGTGGCCAACATCCTCGGATTCGGCCACATCGGCACCGGCAGCGACCCGACGGGCAGCGCCTACCTCGCCGACTGGCAGGCCGCGGCCGATCGCTGGAACATCCTCGGCGAGCGTGCCGCCTCGCACGGGCTGAAGCTCTACACGCACAACCACGACGCCGCGTACAGCTTCCTCCTCGACGAGGGCCCGCTGGACGCAGCCGGTCGACCCACCCGCTCGTCGGGCCTGCGCCGCCTGGAGTGGTTCCTGCAGAACACCGACCCGAACACCGTGTACCTCGAGATGGACATCTACTGGGCGCACGTCGCACAGCACCGGTTCCAGAGCTACACCGCCGCCGACGGCACCGTCGTCGACGACATCTTCGACCCGGCCGGGCTCGTGGCCGAGCAGACCACGCGCTTCCCGCTCTTCCACGCGAAGGACGGCGCCCGCAACGGCAGCGCAGCCGGTTACTCGATCGTGCCGTTCGGCCAGGGCGACATCGACTACGTGACGTTCTTCCAGCGCGTCGGCGCCAAGGGCTACCACAACGCGATGTACGAGCAGGACAACGCCGCCACGATCCCGGCGCCCGCGTCGCCCTCGCTCTCGCTGGAGAACGCCGCGTCGTCGTACGCGAACCTGGCCGCCCTGCGCGGCTGACGCGAGACCCCGGGCCGCGCGGGTGACCAAACCCCCCGCGCGGCCCGGTACCACATGGATCCCGCCGAACCTCCTTCCATCCGACTGGAGCACATCCATGCACATCGCACGTTCGCGCCTCGCGGCGCTGGTGATCGGGTCCGCGGTCGCGGCATCCGTCGCCTTCGCGGGGCCCGCCGCCGCCCACCCCGGCCATGACCACGGAGACGAGGTCACGGCCACCACGTGGGCAAACTACGAGCGCGTGACGCTCGCCACCACGAACGGCGTGGGCGAGCCGATCGACCTCGCCGTGATGCCCGACTCGCGGGTCCTGCACACCACCAGGAACGGACAGCTGCGGCTGACCGACCCGGCGCAGGGAACGACGACGACGGTCAACACCATCGACGTCTACGCCAACTCCGAGGACGGCCTGCAGACGGTCACCCTCGACCCCGACTTCGAAGAGAACGGCTGGGTCTACCTCTACTACGCGCCCCGCGTGATGGAGGCGCCGTACCCGACGACCACGCCGGCCGGATCCGCCCCCAACACGCTTCCCGCGGGCGCCGACGCCTCGTACTGGGACCAGTGGCTCGGGTACAACCAGCTCAGCCGCTTCAAGTGGGACGCCGAGGCGAACGCCCTCGACATGTCGACCCAGCAGGACATCATCAAGGTCGAGGTCCAGCGCGGGCAGTGCTGCCACGTCGCCGGCGACGTCGCCTTCGACAACGACGGCAACCTGCTCCTCGCCACGGGTGACAACACCCCGGCGGGCACCCCGGGTGCCAACGGCTACGCGCCGAACAACGACCGTCCCGGCTACAACCCCGGGTTCGACGCCCGACGCGGCGCCGGCAACACGAACGACCTCCGCGGCAAGATCCTGCGGATCTCGGTCCAGGAGGACGGCAGCTACACGATCCCCGAGGGCAACCTGTTCGCGCCGGGCACGGCCGACGCCCGCCCCGAGATCTTCGCCATGGGCCTGCGCAACCCGTTCCGCATGGACTTCGACCCGGTGACCGGCGCGGTCACGTGGGGCGATTACGGCCCCGACGCGGGAACCGCGAACGACCTGCGCGGCCCCATGGGCTACGTGGAGTGGCAGTCGACGACGAAGCCGATCAACGGCGGCTGGCCGTTCTGCCACGGTCCCAACGCGAACTACAACGACTGGGACTTCGAGACCGCGACCCCCGGCGAGTGGTTCGACTGCGAGGGCACGCTCATCAACACGAGCAGCTACAACACCGGCCTCGACCAGCTGCCCACCGCGACCGCGCCGCAGATCTGGTACGGCGACCGCCCGGAGCACCAGCCGTGGCCCGAGTTCGGCTCGGGAGGCCAGGCGCCCATGGGCGGCCCGACCTACCGCTACGACGCCGAGAACGAGTCCGACACGAAGTTCCCGGCCTACTGGGACGGCAAGACCTTCATGGGCGAGTTCTCGCGTGACCGCGTCTTCGTCTTCTCGCAGGACGACCCGGACGGCGAGGTCACGAAGATCGAGGAGTTCCTGCCGAACAGCGCCCTCGGCGGCGCCGCGCTCGGCGCGTGGGACAACGTCATGGACCTCGAGTTCGGCCCCGACGGCGCGCTCTACGTGCTGAACTACGGCGACGGCTTCTTCCGCGCGAACCCGGACGCCGGGCTCTACCGGATCGACTACGTCGAGGGCACCAAGGGCCCCCGCGCGGTCATCGAAGCATCCGTGACCTCCGGCGACGGTCCGCTGACCGTCGAGTTCGACGCCTCCGGCTCCTCGCACCCCGACGAGCTCGCGCTGAGCTACGCCTGGGACTTCGAGAACTCGGGCACCTTCACCGCGGGTGAGGCGACCGCCTCGTACACCTACGAGGAGGACGGCCAGTACCAGGCGCGCGTCCGCGTCACCGACGCCGGCGGCCGCGTGAGCCTCGCCTCGGTCACCATCACGGTGGGCAACACCGCCCCGATCGTGGAGATCGTCTCGCCCGTCAACGGCTCGTTCGTGGACTGGGGCGACGAGGTCGCCTTCGAGGTGAAGGTCACCGACCCGGATGAGGACATCGACTGCAGCCGCGTGCTGTGGAGCTACGGCCTCGGCCACGACAACACGCACACCCACCCGCTGTTCACGGGCTCCGGCTGCACCGCCACGATCGAGACCTCGCTCGAGGCCGGCCACGGCGAGACGGAGAACATCTACGGCCAGATCGGCGCCTCGTACACCGACGCGGGCACCGACACGGCGCCGGCGCTGACCGGTGACGACGTGGTGCTGCTCAACCCGCGCGCCCTGCAGGCGGAGCACAGCGACGCTCGCCAGGGCGAGGTCACGGTCGTCGACGACGAGACGGCGGAGGGCTTCCGCTACCTCTCGGGCCTCGGCTCGGGTGAGTGGATCGCCTACGACCCGGTCGAGTTCGGCGGCATCACCGGCGCAGAGCTCCGCGCCAAGGGTGCCGGCACGGTGCAGCTGCGCTGGGCCGAGGCCGACGCCGAGCCGTTCGCCACCTTCGCGGTCGACTCGACCGGCTGGACCGACGTGTCCGTGCCGCTCGTGACGATCCCCGAGGGCACCGGCCGCGTGGTCGTCACCTCGACGGGCGGGGTCGACCTCGACCAGTTCGTCTTCACGACCTCGACGGGCGACATCCGCTCGCTGCTCGCGTCGCTCGCCGGCGACAAGCGCATCACCAAGGGCGCGATGAACTCGTTCGGCGACGTCCTCGACGAGGTCGACGCGGCCCTCGCCGCCGACGACACGGCGACGGCGACCGAGAAGCTGCAGTTCATCGCCACCCAGGCTCCCAAGCGGATCCGCGGTGACGCCGACGCAGCCGCCCTGGTCATCCGCGCGGTCGAGGCGGTGATCGCCGACATCGCCTAGTCCTTCGCGGCGGCGGGGCTCGTCACCCGCCGCCGCGAACCTGAGCCGGTGCGGTCGGGACAACGACCTTGGCGGGATCCGCCGGCCGCACCAAGACCGAGTCGGGCCGTGCTCCACGTGGAGCACGGCCCGACTTGCGCGTGCGCTCACGACCCGCGGCGGTCGGCGGCGCTAGCCTGCGAGCATGGTGCGCTTCCTCATCGGGCTCGCGATCTCGCTGATCACGGCCGCGCTCGGCATCCTGCTCGCCGCATGGCTCCTCGACGAGTTCCGGGTCGAGGCCGGCGGCTTCATCGTCGCCGTGGTCGTCTTCACGGTCGCGCAGGCGATCCTCTCCCCCTTCATCTTCAACGTGGCGCGCCAGTACGCCTCCGCGATCCTCGGCGGCATCGGGCTCGTCTCCACGTTCGTCGCGCTGCTCATCGCCTCGCTGTTCCCGGGCGGCATCCGCGTCGACGGCGCGGTCACGTGGGTGCTCGCGACGCTCATCGTCTGGATCGTCACCGCGCTCGGCACCTGGCTGCTCGGCCTCTGGTGGCTGAAGAACCGAGGCGGGCAGCGCAGGGACGCCTGAGCCTGTCAAGCCCGTCGGCGCGGTGGCAGGCGGTCCGTACACTCGCCGCATGTCCGCCACCGCCGCACGATCCGACGCCCGAGCCCGAGAGGTCGCCGACGGCGTCTTCCTGATCGAACGGGCGCACGTCAACTGCTACCTGATCGTCGACGACGACGGCCTGACCCTCGTCGACGCCGGCCTGCCCGGCTCCTGGGGTCCGCTGCTCGCCACGCTGCGCGCGCTCGGGCGACGGCCCGGGCAGATCGCCGGCCTCGTGCTGACGCACGGCCACTTCGACCACGTCGGCGTCGCCCGCCGGTTCGCCGAACGCGGCATCCCGATCTGGGCGCATCCGGGCGACCTGCGGCTGGTGCGGCATCCGTACCGCTACGCGCACGAGGCGGCCCGCATCCGCTACCCGCTGACGCACCCGCGCGCGGTGCCGGTCCTCGGTCGCATGGCGCTCGCCGGCGCCCTCACCGTCCGAGGGGTGGATGCCTCGGGTGAGCTGCTGGACGGCACGCCCGTCGACCTGCCGGGCCGGCCGGTGCCGGTCTGGTCGCCGGGGCACACCGACGGGCACTGCGGATTCCACCTGCCGGACCGCGACGTACTGCTCTCCGGCGACGCGCTCGTGACGCTCGACCCCTACACGGGCGAGACCGGTCCGCGAGCCGTCGCCCGCGCCGCCACGGCCGACAGCACGCAGGCGCTCGAGTCGTTGGCCCGCCTCGAGACGACCGGGGCCGGGACGGTGCTGCCGGGCCACGGCGAACCGTGGACCGGCGGAATCGCCCGCGCCGCCGACCTCGCGCGGGCGGCCGGCGTCGCCTGACGGATCGGCGCCTCGCGTCAGACGGTCTCGGGCCGGTACGCGAGCACCGCGCCGGCGACCGTGAGGCGCACCTCGGTGCCGCGCGGCACGAGGCCCGACGCGGTCACCCGCGCACGCAGCCGCATGCCGTCGGCCAGGGCCACCGCGAGCATCGCGTCGTGCCCGGTGTACTCCACGTCGGTCACGATGCCGTCGAGTGCAGCGGATGCCGCGGCGCCGGCCGCTCCGCCGGGTGCGGGTTCGGCGGGCGCACCCGGGCCGGCGGGCGTGACCCGCAGCTCCTCCGGCCGGATGAGCACCGTGACGTCGTCGCCGTCGGACGGCGCGAGCCCCGCGGCATCCGTCACCGGGACCGCGCGGAGCCGGCCGATCGACGTCGCGACCTCGTCGCCGTGGAGCACGCCCGGAAGGAACACCGCATCGCCCACGAATCCGGCCACCCACGGGGTCGCGGGCACCTGGTACACCTCTTCGGGCGTGCCGAGCTGCAGCACCTCGCCGCCGCGCAGCACCGCGACGTGGTCGGCGATCGACAGGGCCTCCGCCTGATCGTGCGTCACGAGGATGCCGGTGACGCCCTCGGTGCGCAGCAGCTCGCGCACCGACGCGCGGAGGTCGGCGCGGAGCATCGGGTCGAGCGCCCCGAACGGCTCGTCGAGCAGCACGAGCTCGGGCCCGGCGGCGAGCGCGCGCGCGAGCGCCACGCGCTGGGCCTGCCCGCCGGAGAGCTGGCCGGGCGCCCGATCCGCGAGCTGGCCGAGGTCGACGAGGTCGAGCAGGCGGCGCACCTCGTCGGACCGCGCCGCGCGCCGGGCCGCGCGCGACGAGCCGCGGCCGGCGAGCATGCCGAACGCGACGTTCTCGGCGACGGTGAGGTGCGGGAACAGCGCCGCATCCTGCGGCACCCAGCCGATGCGCCGCTTCTCCGGTGCGAGGTGGATGCCGTGGGTCGTCACCATGCGCTGGCCGATGCGGATCTCGCCCGATCGCGCGCGGAGCAGGCCCGCGATCGTGCGCAGCAGCGTCGTCTTGCCGCATCCGCTCGGCCCGACGATGGCGAGGAGCTCGCCGTGCGGCACCTCGACGTCGACCGAATGCAGCACCGGGCCGCCCTCGTAGCCGACCGTCAGGCCGCGGACCTCGAGCCGACTCATGCGATGACCTCCCGGTTCGCCTCGCGCCCCGCCTGCGTGTCGGGCGCGATCGCCTCACGCGTCGCCTCGCGTCCGGCGCGGGCATCGGAGAGCAGGAACGCGGGCACGGCGGCGACGAGCAGCAGGGCGACCGCGTACGGTGCGGCGGCGCCGTAGGCGGAGACATCCGTTCGCTGCCACAGCTCGACGGCGAGCGTGTCGGTGCCGGTGGGGCGCAGCATCAGGGTGGCGGGCAGTTCCTTCATCGCGCTGACGGCGGCGAGCATCGCGGCGGCGAAGATGCCGGGCCGCGCCAGGCGTGCCGTGACCGTCATCCACGTGCGGGCGCGGGAGTTGCCGAGGGTGCGCGAGACGTCCTCGAGCGAGGTCGGCACCTGCCCGGTCGCGGCACGGATCGAGCCGATCGCCTTCGGCATGAACAGCACGCCGTAGCCGAAGGCGAGCACGAGGGCCGTCTGGTACAGCGCGGGCACGACGCTGAGCGAGAAGAAGACGAGCGAGAGGCCCACGACGATGCCGGGCAGTCCGAGCGCGAGGTAGCCGGTGGACTCGACGGCGCGGACCAGCCTGCCCCGGTGCCTGGCCGCGAGCACGCCGATGGGCAGCGCCAGCGCGACGGCGACGACCGCGCCGCCCGCCGAGAGCAGCACCGTGTTGCCGATCGCGCTCGCGAGGTTCGCGGGGTCGAACGCGCGCAGGGTCTCGGCGGTCAGCACCCGGGAGACGAGCACCGCGACGGGGACCACGACCGCGATCACGGGCACGAGCACGAGGAGCGTCATGGCCGGCACGGCCCACCGGCCGAGCGGGGTCATCCGCCGTCGGCCCGCGCTCGGCGCGGCCTGGATGCGGCGTGCGGCACGACCGCGCGCGAACTGCTCCCCCACGACGATGAGCAGCGCGAGCGAGACGAGCAGCACCGCGAGCACCGCGGCCTCGTCGCGGCTGAAGCTCGCGGAGTACGCCTGCTGGATCGCCGTGGTCAGCACCGGGAAGCGGAACAGCGCCACGCCGCCGAAGTCGCTCAACGTGTACAGCGCCACGAGCAGGCCGCCCGCGAGCACCGCCGGGCGGATCTGCGGCCACGTGCCGAGCATGAACGAGCCCAGCGGGCCGCGCCCGAGCGTGCGGGCGACATCGTCGAGTCCGGTGCCGCCGATGCGCAGCGCCGCCGCGACCGGCAGGGTGACGTACGGCACCGAGACGAAGCTCAGCACCAGCCACGCCGCCCAGAACCCCTTCATCGACGGCTGCCACGCGAGCCAGCCGTACGCGGCGAGGTACGAGGGCATCGCGAGCGGCAGCGCGGCGAGCACTGCCCAGAACCCGCGCCACCGCAGCCGGGTGCGCGCGAGCAGGAACGCGCTCGGCACGCCCAGCGCGATCGCGGTCGCCGTGACGGATGCCGCGAGCATCACCGAGTTGCCCACGAGCATCGGGATGCGGGGCCGCTCGAACACCGCCGCGAGCTCGGCCGGGTCGGCCGAGGCGACGCGCACGACGAGGTGCACGACCGGGATCGCGGCCAGTGCGACCGCGACCAGGGATGCCGCGATGAGCCCCCACGGACGGCGGGGGCTCGAGGTCGCGACCTGGGCAGTCATGTCGTCGTCAAGCGTAGGCGGCCGAAGACGGATGCCTGCTGGGAGCGGGTCGCCGCGGCATCCGTTCGCCTGACTAGATGAGGCCGTTGTCGGCCAGGAGGCGCTGGGACTCGCCGACCGACTCGAGGTCGGACAGGTCGAGGCCCGGGTTCACGAGCGACTCGAGCGCGGGCAGGCCCTCGGGGGCGTCGATGCCGGGAAGCAGCGGGTACTCGAAGGTCTCCTCGACGAAGTAGCGCTGGGCCTCCTCGGACACGAGGAACTCGACGAACGCGCGTGCCTCGGGGTCGTCGGCGGCGTTCTTCAGGATCGCCGCGCCGGTGACGTTGACGATGCCGCCCGGGTCGCCGGGAAGGAACTTCAGCTGCGCGCGCATGTTGTCGGCGCCGACCTCTGCGGCCTGGCGGTACCAGTAGTAGTGGTTGATGAGCCCGAGCTGCACCTGGCCGTTGTTGACGAGGTCGAGCGTGGCGAGGTTGTTCTCGGTGAGCTCGGGGTCGTTCGCGGCCATGCCGGCCACCCACTCGGCTGCGGCGTCCTCGCCCTCGAGCACGCGGAGCGCGGTGACGAACGCCTGGAAGCTCGCGTTGCCGGGCGCGAAGGCGACCTCGCCCTTCCACTCCTCGCCGGTGAGCGCGTCGACGGTGTCGGGCACGTCGGCCTCGGCGAGCTGCTCGCCGTCGTAGGCGATGACGCGCGCGCGACCGGTGACGCCGATCCACGAGTCGTCCTGCGAGGTGAAGCCGTCGGGGATCAGGTCGGCGAGCTCGGCGGGGATCGTGGCTTCGAGGCCCGCGTCGGCCAGCGCGCCGAGGGCGCCGGCGTCCTGCGAGAGGAACACCTGCGCCGGCGTGCGGTCGCCCTCCTCGAGGAGGAGCGCCGCGAGCTCGGGGGTCGCGGCGTAGCGCGCCTCGACGTCGATGCCCGACTCCTCCTCGAACCGCTCGATGAGCGGGCCGACGAGCGCCTCATCGCGGCCGATGTAGACCGTGAGGGTGCCCTCCTCGGCGGCGGGGTCGGTCGCGCAGCCGGTCAGGGCGAGGGCGGCGGCGAGTCCGGTCGTGGCGAGGGCGATTCCGCGGTGGGCGCGCATGGGCGTGCTGACTCCATCGGTCGGTGGGAGGTGAGGACCCGTCGAGATGCGGGGTGCTACTTAGCTTAGCCTCACCTGCCTTGGGTCGCGTCATCGGCGAACGCCAGCGGCTCGTCCGGCTCTTGACGGGCCGAGCTGCCGGGCGTACGGTAAGCAGATCATTAATTAAGGAGTTGCTTACGTGAAGGCGGCGGACGACGAACTCAGCCGGGTGTTCCACGCCCTCGCCGACCCGACGCGGCGCGCGATCCTCTCGCGCCTCCACGCCGGACCGGCGACCGTGGGCGCCCTCGCCGAGCCGTTCGCGATGAGCCGACCCGCGATCTCCCAGCACCTCAACGTGCTCGAGCGCGCCGGGCTCATCGAACGCACCGCAACCGCGCAGTGGCGCACCTGCTCGCTGCGCACCGAACCGCTCGACGGAGCCTCGGCCTGGGTCGAACGGCACCGCGGCGAGTGGAACGAGCGGTTCAACCTGCTCGACGAGCAGCTCCGCCGGATGAAGGGGGACCATCATGACCGAACGAGCGGATGACGCGCAGTTCACGATCACGCGGATCTTCGACGCGCCCCGCGACCTGGTGTGGCGCGCCTGGACCGAGTCCGCGGATGCCGCGGAGTGGTGGCATCCGCGCGGCATCGAGATCAAGGAAGGGAGCGTCGCGGTCGACGCCCGGCCGGGCGGGCGATACGCCTACACGATGGTGAACCCGGCCGACGGCACCGAGTACCCGACGGCGGGGGTCTACCGCGAGGTCGTGCCGCCGCGGCGGCTGGTGTTCACGTGGGCCTCGCCGGGCGACCCGGATGACACGGCGCCGGTGATCACCGTCGACCTCCGCGAGCTCGACGGCGACCGCACCGAGATGCTGTTCCACCTGCGCGGGTTCGCCGGGGCCCCGGGCGACGGCGACGTGTACGACGGCTGGGACTCGGCGTTCGACCTGCTCGGCGAGCAGGTGACGGCCCGGGCGCGCTGACCGCCGTCGCGGGTCGGCGCGGTGCGGGCGGCCGGGTCCAGCCGGCCCCGGCCGGATCTTCAGCGGCGCGGGTCGGCGGCGAGCCGATCGGCGTCGGTCGGCTCCTCGGCCGCCACCGAGGCCGCGCCGGTGAAGCGCTCGGAGAGCAGCCGGTACGACTTCGTCGCGAACGCCGCGAGGGCGAGCACGACCATGACCAGCCCGGCGAAGAGGAAGACGAGGGCGATGCCGCGGGCGTCGCCCTCGCCCAGCGCCCAGCCCCACGCCTCCCGGCCCGCCTCGGACTCCATGAACGGGATGATCCAGAACTCCGCGATCGGGGCGATGAGGAACGCGGTGATCGGCGCGGCAGCGGACTCGACCGCCGCGGCGAAGCCGAACACGCGCCCCTGCCGGCGGAACGGCACGACCTTCTGGATGACCGTCTGCTCGGCGGCCTCGACCGCGGGCACGAGCGCCATGTACAGGAAGATCCCGACCGCGTAGAGCCACCACCACTCTCGGATGGTGAACGCCGCCCCGAGGACGCCCATGCCGACCACGACGAGCAGCATCGTGCGGATCGGATTGCGCCCGAGGCCGAACTTCGCGATGACGACGCCGCCGATGATGAAGCCCGTCGACGCGACACCGAGGACGACACCCCACACCTCGACCGCGAAGAGGGTGAGGCCGTACGGGTCCATGAGCGCGAGGTACACGCCGCCGATGAGGTTGTTGAAGGTCGCGAACAGGATGAGCGCGAACAGTCCCGGGACGCCGCGGATCGCGGTGACGCTCCCACGGATGTCGATGGCCGGCGGGTGGTCGCCGTCGGGTTCGGGCCGCTCCTCGGGTATGCGGAGGAACAGGAGGTGGACGAGCGCGACGAGCGTCAGCCCGATCGCGATCGCCAGGGTCCAGCCCATGCCGAGCAGGCCGATCGCGAGCCCGCTGAAGACGCTCGTGACGATGAAGGCGAGGCCCTGCACGGTGCCGACCATGCCGTTGGCGTTGGCATGGCGCTCGACGGGCACGAGGAGCGTCACGGTCGTGGACAGGGCGATGTTGCGCATGTGCTCGATGACCGAGCCGAACAGGATGATGCCCGCGAACACCCAGAACCACGGGCCGCCGAGGTCGACGAGCGCCGACTCGGGCTGCAGCAGGTAGAGCAGGCCGGCGGCGATGAACGAGGCGAGCGTGACGACGCTCGAGAAGATCATCACCTGCAGCTTGCGGTGCCGGTCGACGATGGTGCCGAACAGCATCGCGAAGAAGGCGATGAGGAGCATGTAGGCCCCGCCGATGATGCCGGTCGCGAGCACCGAGCGGGTCTCGAGGTAGACCCAGAAGGTCAGCGCGAACCACAGGAAGCTCGTGGTGATGTTCGCGATCATCGTGTTCACGAGCACCTGCAGGAAGAGGCGCATGCCGTTCGCCGGCGGCTCGACGCCCGTCGACGACGGCGCCGGACCGGGGTCCGTGGTTCCGTCGGCCATGGTCGGGAGCGTAGGTCGAACCACCGACATCCGGTAGCCCCACTCCCCCGAACGACGGATGACGGGTCGCCGAGCCGCGCCTAGCGTGGTGGCATGCGTCCCCGCTCCACCCACACGCCCCCGGTGATCGACGGCGTGGAATGGGTGCGGCCCGGACCGACGTCGACGCAGGTTCGAGGCGACGTCGTGCTGGCGGTCGTGCTCATGGCCGCGGCGGCCGCGAGCGTGGCGCTGCACCGCGCGACCGGCTACGGCGACTCGGCGGAGTGGGGATGGTCGGCCCTGTGGGCGGCCGGCGTGACGCTGCCGCTCGCCGCGCGCCGCCTGGCGCCCGAGGTCGTCGTGGTCGTCATGTCGGCCGTGTTCATGGCCGGGGCGATCGCCGAGGTCGGCGAGGTCCTCATCTGCAACATCGCCCTGTTCATCGCGATCTACACGGTCGGCGCATGGGGTCGCAGCCGCGTGCGCGCGCTCGTCGTGCGCGCGGTGATCGTCGTGATCATGTTCGGGTGGCTGCTGTGGACGCTGATCTACTTCTCCGCCGTGCAGGACTACCTGCCCGATCTCGACCGCGAGGCCGACGGGCCGCTCTCCCCGTACGTCGCGTACGGGCTCATCAACGTGCTCACCAACCTGCTGTACTTCGGCGGCGCCTGGTACTTCGGCGACGCGGCCTACCGTTCCGCGCGTGCCCGTGCCGAGCTCGAGCAGCGCACGTCCGAGCTCTCGTCCGAACGCGAGCGGTCCCGTGAGCAGGCGGTCGCGCTCGAGCGCATGCGCATCGCCCGCGAACTCCACGACTCCGTCGCCCACCACGTGTCGGTGATGGGCGTGCAGGCCGGCGCGGCGCGTCGCGTGCTCGAGCGCGACCCGGACGCCGCGGCATCCGCGCTCGCGTCCATCGAGCAGAGCGCGCGCGACGCGGTCGACGAGCTGCACGGCACCGTGACCGCGCTGCGCGCACCCGACGACGCCGCCGCCTCCGGGGCGGACCCGGCGGGCAGCACCCTCGGCGTCGCGCGCCTGCCGCACCTCGTCGACGACGCCCGCGCGGCCGGCCTGCCCGTCGAACTCACCGTCGTCGGCGATCCGCACGACGTCACGCCGATGGTCGACCTCACCGTCTACCGCCTGGCCCAGGAGGCGCTGACGAACGTCCGGAAGCACGCGGGCGCGGCGGCGCGGGCCGACGTCCGGGTGCGGTGGCTCGACGACGCCATCGAACTCGAGGTGACCGACACGGGAGTGGGCGACCGGGTCGCCGCCGGGAGCACCGCCGGGGTCGGGCAGGTGGGCATGCGCGAGCGCGTGGCCGCGGTGGGCGGCACGCTCGAACTCGGCACGCGGCCTCGGGGCGGCTACCTCGTGCGCGCCCGAGTGCCGTACCGGAAGGCGTCGCGATGAGCGGCGGCGCAGCGGATGCCGCGGCGAGCGCGGCGGCGTCCGACATCCGCGTGCTCGTGGTCGACGACCAGGCGCTCGTGCGCGCCGGCTTCACGACCATCCTCGACTCCGAGCCGGGCATCGCCGTCGTCGGCCAGGCGGCCGACGGAGGCAGCGCCGTGACGGCCGCCCTCGACCTCCGGCCCGACGTGGTCTGCATGGACGTGCAGATGCCCGGCATGGACGGCCTCGAGGCGACCCGCCGCATCCTCGACGCGGCATCCGCTTCGCCCCCGGCGGTGCTCATGCTGACGACGTTCGACCGCGAGGACTACCTGTTCGCGGCGCTCGAGGCGGGCGCGAGCGGGTTCCTCCTGAAGAACTCCAGCCCGGAGCACCTCATCGAGGCGGTGCAGGTGCTCGCGCGCGGCGACGCCCTGCTCTCGCCCGACGTCACGCGGCGGGTCATCGAAGCGGCGTCCGTCAGCCGACGCTCGCCCGACCCCGACCCCGGCACCGGCCCGGGCCCCGGCGGCGCTGCGACCGCCCCGGACCGGCGCCCGGAACCGGAGGCGCCCGGCCTCGCCGAGCTCACCGAACGCGAGCGCGAGGTGCTCGGGCTGCTGGCCGAGGGCCTCTCGAACGCCGAGATCGCCGCGCGCATGTGGGTGGGCGAGGCGACCGTGAAGACGCACGTGTCGAAGGTGCTGATGAAGCTGGGCCTGCGCGACCGCGTCCACGCGGTCGTCTACGCCTACGAGCACGGCGTGGTGCGCCCGCCCCGCTGAGCCCTCGCGGCCGCCTCCGTCGCGTGGCGGAGCGCGACCCGCGCCGGCGCCGGGGAACCCGTCCCGAGGCGGATGCCGCGGGCCCGCCTCGTCCGTAGCGTGGGCCGCATGCTCGAACTCAGCCACCTCACCAAGCGCTACGGCGAACGCCTCGCGCTCGACGACGTCTCGTTCACGGTCGGCGCCGGCCGCCTCACCGGCTTCGTCGGGGGCAACGGCGCGGGCAAGACCACGACCATGCGCATCGTGCTCGGCGTGCTCTCCGCCGACGCCGGTCGGGTCGTGCTCGACGGCGCGCCCGTCACCGAACTCGACCGGCGCCGCTTCGGCTACATGCCCGAGGAACGCGGGCTGTACCCCAAGATGCGCGTGCTCGAGCAGATCGTCTACCTCGCGAGGCTCCACGGCTGGAGTCCCGCCGCCGCCCGCCGCAACGCACTCGACCTCCTCGAGCGCCTCGGCCTCGAGGGCCGCCTCGACGACACCGTCGAATCGCTCTCGCTCGGCAACCAGCAGCGCGCCCAGATCGCCGCGGCTCTCGTGCACCGGCCGGAGGTCCTCGTGCTCGACGAGCCGTTCTCGGGGCTCGACCCGATGGCCGTCGAGACGGTGCAGTCGGTGCTGACGGATGCCGCGGCATCCGGAGCACCCGTGCTCTTCTCGTCGCACCAGCTCGACGTCGTCGAGCGGCTGTGCGACGACCTCGTCATCATCGCCGACGGACGCGTCCGGGCGTCCGGCTCGCGCGACGCGCTCCGCGAGCAGCACGGCGGCGAGCGCTGGGAGCTGCTCATGGCCGGTGACGTCGGCTGGCTGCGCGAGCAGCCCGGCATCCGCGTCGCCCGGTTCGACGGCGGATGGGCGCTCTTCGAGGCGGAGACCGAGGCGGCCCGGCAGGCCGTCCTCGCCGAGGCCCTCTCCCGCGGCGAGGTCGTCGCGTTCGCCCGCGAGCACACCACGCTCGCCCAGATCTTCAAGGAGGTCGTCCGATGACCACCGACGCGCGACTCGAGCCCGAGCGCACGACCCCACGCTTCACCCGCATCGTCGGGCTCGTCGCCGGCCGCGAGATCATGTCGCGGCTGCGCTCGAAGGCGTTCCTGATCTCGACCGGCATCCTGATGCTCGCGGTCCTCGCGTCCGTCATCCTGCCGAGCGTGTTCGCCTCGGACGACGAGGCGGCGCCGGTCGCGGTGGTGGGCGCCGCGGCATCCGTCGCCGACGGCGTCGACGGCCTCGAGCCCGTCGCCGTGACGGACCGCGCCGAGGGCGAGGAACTGCTGCGGGACGGCGAGGTCGACGCGGTGCTCGTGCCCGCCGGCGGCGACGGCGTCGGGGTGAGCGTCATCGGCCTCGACCAGCCGCCCGGCCAGGTCGTCTCCGCGCTGTCGGTCTCGCCCGCCGTCGAGCTCCTCGACCCGGCGCCCGTCGACACGGGCCTGGCCTACCTCGTCGCGTTCGGTTTCGGGATCGTCTTCTTCATGTCGGCCATCACGTTCGGCTCGACGATCGCGTCGTCGGTGGTCGAGGAGAAGCAGACGCGCGTCGTCGAGCTCCTGCTCTCCACGGTCACGGCGCGTTCGCTGCTCACGGGCAAGATCGTGGGCAACTCGGTGATGGCCTTCGGGCAGATCGTCGCCATCGCCGGACTCGCGCTCATCGGGCTCGCGGCGACCGGTCAGCGCGTGCTGCTCGGGGGCGTCGGCCCGTCGATCGTCTGGTTCGCGATCTTCTTCACCGTCGGGTTCGTGATGCTCGCCGCGCTGTTCGCGGGCACCGCCTCGATGGTCTCGCGCGTCGAGGACGTCGGGTCGACCACGACGCCGGTCACGATGCTCATCATGATCCCGTACTTCCTCGTCGTGTTCTTCTTCGACGACCCGGCGGTGCTCGCGGTCATGAGCTACGTGCCGTTCTCCGCACCGATCGGCATGCCCGTCCGGATCTTCCTCGGCGACGCGGCGTGGTGGGAGCCGATCCTGTCGCTCGGGATCCTCGCCGCGACCACGGTCGCCGCGGTGCTCGTGGGCGAGCGGATCTACCGGAACTCGCTGCTGCGCATGGGCAGCCGGGTCAAGCTCGGCGAGGCGCTCGCGCGGTAGCGCGGCGTCAGCGGACGCCGGCGGCCGACGAGACGGCCGCCGGCCGCTCCGCGTCGCCGCCGCCCTGAGTGCACGCGGCGAGCACGAGCACGCTTCCGACGCATACGAGGAAACCTGCGAGGTAGGGCACCACAGTCCGATCGATCACCGTGACACGTTCCCCTGTCGGGGGTACCCGAGTCAACCCGTTGCGTCATCCGTTCGCTGCGCGTTCACCGCGCGACCGGCCCGGTCGCATCTGGGAGAATCATCCGGTGACCCACGAGTTCCAGCCCCTGCACGACCCTGCCTTCCGCGGATTCGCCTCCGACAACTACTCCGGCGTGCATCCCGAGGTCCTCGCCGCGATCGCCGCCGCGAACGGCGGGCACCAGGTCGCCTACGGCGACGACGAGTACACGGCGCACCTGCACGAGGTCGTCGCGCGCCACTTCGGCGACCCCGTCGAGGTCTATCCGGTGTTCAACGGCACGGGTGCGAACGTCACGGCGCTCCAGTCGATGCTCCCCCGCTGGGGCGCGGTCATCGCCGCATCGACGGCGCACATCAACGTCGACGAGGGCGGCGCTCCCGAGCGGGTCGGCGGCATCAAGCTGCTGACGGTGCCGACGGATGACGGCAAGCTCACGCCCGAACTCGTCGACCGCGAGGCGTGGGGCTGGGGCGACGAGCACCGCGCCCAGCCGCTCGTCGTGTCGATCACGCAGACCACCGAGCTCGGCACCGCCTACTCGGTGGAGGAGATCCGGGCCCTCGCCGACCACGCGCACGAGCGCGGCATGAAGCTGCACATGGACGGTGCGCGCATCTCCAACGCCGCGGCCTCGCTCGGCGTGCCGCTCCGCGACTTCACCCGCGACGCCGGCGTCGACGTGCTGAGCTTCGGCGGCACCAAGAACGGGGCGCTGCTCGGCGAGGCCATCGTGGTGCTGAACCCCGAGGCATCCGAGGGCCTGAAGTACCTGCGGAAGCTCAACATGCAGCTGTCGTCGAAGATGCGGTTCGTGTCGGCTCAGCTCATCGCGCTGCTCGACGGCGACCTCTACCTGCGCAACGCCGCCCACGCGAACGCGATGGCCCGTCGCCTGCGCGACGCGCTCGACGCCGGCATCGCCGCGGGCGAGCTGCCCGGCCTGTCGTTCACGCAGGAGACGCAGTCGAACGGCGTCTTCGCCGTGCTGCCCGCCGGCGTCGCCGACCGCCTCCGCGACCGCGGCTTCAAGTTCTACGACTGGGACGCCGCGCGTGGCGAGGTCCGCTGGATGTGCGGGTTCGACACCACCGAGGACGACATCGACGCGTTCGTCGCGGGCATCCGCGAGGAGCTCGCCCGCGCGTGACGGGCGGCGCTCGGGAATAGCCCGGCGGTCCATGCGTTGTCATGGATCAGGCCGATGGCGTCCCATCCGAATCCGCACGATCCGAAAGGCGACGCCATGACCCTCACCGCGACCGGCCCCCGTCACGCCGACACCGACGCCCCCCTCATCGCCCCGCTCATCGAGCGCTGGAGCCCCCGGGCGTACGACCCCACGGCCGAGCTCACCGACGCCGACGTGCGCACCCTCCTCGAGGCCGCGCGCTGGGCGCCGTCGGCGATGAACCTCCAGCCGTGGCGCTTCGTCGTCGCCCGGCGCGGCAGCGAGAGCTTCACGCTCATCCACGACGCGCTCATGGGCTTCAACCAGGCCTGGGCCGACTCGGCCGCCGCGCTCATCGTCAACATCGCCGAGCTCACCGACGAGGACGGCAAGCCCCGCCCGTGGGCGAAGTACGACCTCGGACAGGCCGTGGCGCACCTGACCGTGCAGGCCCAGCACGACGGGCTCCACACCCACCAGATGGGCGGGTTCGACGGGGCGCGCCTGGCCGAGGCGTTCGACCTGCGCGAGGGCCTCGAGATCGTGTCGATCACCGCGGTCGGCAAGGTCGGCGACGCCTCGAGCCTGCCCGAGCCGCTCCGCGAGCGCGAGGTCGCCCCGCGCAGCCGCAAGCCGCTCGACGAGCTGGTCATCACCGCGGCCTGAGCGGGCAGCGCGCGGCGTCAACGGCGTCAAGTGCGCGTGAAAACGACGAGCGCGCGAGTCCTTGACCACGCGCTCGACGCGAACCCGCGCACTCGACCTACGGACGCAGCAGCACCTTGACGGCCCGGCGCTCGTCCATCGCGGCGTAGGCCTCAGCGGCCTCCGTCAGCGGCAGCTCGAGGTCGAAGACGAGTCCGGGGCGGATGGCGCCGGAGCGCACGTCGGGCAGCAGCTCGCCGATGTACCCGCGCACCGGCGCGACGCCGCCGTTCACGCCCACGTTGCGGTTGAACATCTGCCGGATCGGCAGCTCGGGGCCGCCGTTCGGCACGCCGACGTAGCCGACCATCCCGCCGGGCCGCGCCGAACGCAGCGCCTGGTCCATCGACTCCTTCGTGCCGACGCACTCGAGTACGCGGTCGGCGCCGATGCCGCCCGTGAGCTCCTGCACCGCCGCGACGCCCTCGTCGCCGCGTTCCTCGACGACGTGGGTGGCACCGAACTCCCGGGCCAGGGCCTGCCGGTCGGCGTGGCGCGACATCGCGATGATCGTCGTCGCACCGAGGCGCTTCGCGGCGATGATCGCGCACAGGCCGACCGCGCCGTCGCCCACGACCACGACGGAGTCGCCCGGGCCGACGCCCGCCGAGACCGCCGCATGGTGGCCGGTGCCCATGACATCCGACAGCGTCAGGAGGCCGGGGACCTCGTCGTCGGCGACCGGACCGGGCACGACGAACAGGGTGCCGTCGGCGAGCGGCACGCGCACGCGCTCGCCCTGGCCGCCGTCGGCGACGCCGCCGACCCGGTCGTCGCCGCCCCACCAGCTGCCCTGCAGGCACGAGGTGCTCACGCCGTTGCGGCAGTTCGCGCACGTGCCGTCGCAGACGTAGAACGGCGCGATCACGAAGTCGCCCGGCTGCACCTGACGCACGTCGGAACCCACCGACTCGACGACGCCGACGAACTCGTGGCCGATGCGATGCGGTTCGCGCGTGGGCGTCACGCCCCGGTACGGCCACAGGTCGGAACCGCAGACGCACGAGGCGACGACCCGCACGACGGCGTCGCCGCCGGTCGACAGCTGCGGGTCGGGCACCTCTTCGACGCGGATGTCACGGGCGGCGTGGATGACGGTGGCGAGCATGCGTGCGAGCCTACGCGCGGCATCCGTCAACCCCCTGCAAGCCGGCCCCGGGGGCACGTAGCGTCGCCGCATGACCGACGACACCCGACGAGACGACGACCGACGAGACGACATCCGCGACCGCGACCTCGTGGAGGGCCTCGAGCCGGGAGTTCGCGACACCGGAGCCGGGGTCGGCGAGTACGGCCCGGGCGGACGCACCAAGACGCCCGTGCACCTCGTCGTCGGCGCGATCCTCGTCGTGATCGGACTCATCGGCATCGGCCTGTACGCGTTCATGCCGCGGAGCACCCCCGTCGAGGGCGACGCCCAGGCCGACTACGTGCTGCAGGCGACCATCATCATCGGCGCCGCCGCGTTCTTCGGCGTCGGCCTGCTGCTGATCGCGCGCGGGCTGGTGCTGCGGCGCCGCGGCCGACGCACCTGACGCCGGCCGCGGGCCCGGTCACTCCTCGACGATCTCGGCGTCGATCACGTCGTGGTCGCCGCCCTGCGGGGCGTCGCCCGGTTCGGGCGCACGGACGACGGTGAGGTGCTCGCCGCTCTCGTCGAGTTCGACCACGACCGTGTCGCCGTCGCGGATCTCGCCGGCCAGCAGGGCGCGGGCGAGCCGGTCGGCCACCTCGGTCTGGATGAGTCGGCGCAGCGGCCGCGCGCCGTACAGCGGGTCGTACCCGCGCTCGGACAGCCAGGTCCGCGCGTCGGGCGTGACGCCGACCTCGAGCCGACGCTCGTGCAGCCGGGCGGTGAGGCGATCGATCTGCAGGTTCACGATCTCGCCGAGTTCCTCCTCGGTGAGCGTCGAGAACACGACCAGGTCGTCGAGGCGGTTCACGAACTCGGGCTTGAACGCCTGGCGCACCGCCGCCATGACCGCGGCCTCCTTCTCCTCCCACGAGAGCGTGGGGTCGATGAGGAACTGCGAACCGAGGTTCGAGGTGAGCACGAGGATGACGTTGCGGAAGTCGACCGTGCGGCCCTGACCATCGGTGAGGCGCCCGTCGTCGAGCACCTGCAGCAGCACGTCGAACACCTCGGGGTGCGCCTTCTCGACCTCGTCGAGCAGGATCACCGAGTACGGGCGGCGACGCACGGCCTCGGTGAGCTGGCCGCCCTGCTCGTAGCCGATGTAGCCGGGAGGGGCGCCGACGAGCCGGGACACCGAGTGCTTCTCGCCGTACTCCGACATGTCGATGCGCACCATCGCGTGCGCGTCGTCGAACAGCACCTCGGCGAGCGCCTTCGCGAGCTCGGTCTTGCCGACGCCGGTCGGGCCGAGGAACAGGAACGAGCCGGTCGGCCGGTCGGGGTCGGAGACGCCGGCACGCGCGCGGCGCACCGCGTCGGCGACCGCGCCGACCGCCCGCTTCTGCCCGATGACGCGACGCCCGAGCTCCTGCTCGAGGTGCAGCAGCTTCTCGGTCTCGCCCTGCATGAGCCGGCCGACGGGGATGCCGGTCCACTGGGCGATGACGGCGGCGATGTCCTCCTCGGTCACCTGCTCGTTCACCATGCGCGGCTCGTCGGGTGCCTGCTCGGCGCGCTCGGCCTCCTCGAGGTCGCGCTGCAGCCGGGCGATGGTCTCGTACTCGAGTCGCGACGCGGTGGCGTAGTCGGCCTCGCGCATGGCGCGGTCGCGCTGCGTGATGGCCTCGTCGAGCTCCTTCTTCAGCTCGCCGACGCGGTTCAGCGACATCCGCTCGCGAGCCCACCGCTCCTCGAGCTGCGCGAGTTCGCGCTCGAGGCCGACGAGCGTCTCCTGCAGGGTCGCGAGGCGTTCCTTCGACGCGTCGTCCTTCTCCTTCTTGAGGGCCAGCTCCTCGAGCTTCATGCGGTCGACCTGGCGCTTCAGCTGGTCGATCTCGACCGGGCTCGAGTCGATCTCCATCTTGAGGCGGCTCATGGCCTCGTCGATGAGGTCGATGGCCTTGTCGGGCAGTTGACGGGCCGAGATGTAGCGGTTCGACATGGATGCCGCGGCCACGAGCGCGGCATCCGTGATCGTCACCCCGTGATGGGCCTCGTACCGGCCCTTGAGCCCGCGGAGGATCGCGACCGTGTCTTCGACGCTCGGCTCGCCGACGAACACCTGCTGGAAGCGGCGCTCGAGCGCGGCGTCCTTCTCGATGTACTCGCGGTACTCGTCGAGCGTGGTCGCGCCGATGAGCCGCAGCTCGCCGCGGGCGAGCATGGGCTTCAGCATGTTGGAGGCCGCGACGGAGCCCTCGCCGCCGCCCGCACCCATGAGCAGGTGCAGCTCGTCGACGAACGTGATGATGCGCCCCTCGGCCTCGTTGATCTCCTTCAGCACGGCCTTGAGGCGCTCCTCGAACTGGCCGCGATACATGGCGCCGGCGACCAGCGCGGAGATGTCGAGCGCGACCAGCTGCTTGTCCTTCAGCGAGTCGGCGACGTCGCCGGCCACGATGCGCTGCGCGAGCCCCTCGACGACGGCGGTCTTGCCGACGCCGGGCTCGCCGATGAGCACGGGGTTGTTCTTGGTGCGCCGGGTCAGCACCTGGCTGACGCGGCGGATCTCGGCGTCACGACCGATCACCGGGTCGAGCTTGCCCTGGCGGGCGATCTCGGTGAGGTTGACGCCGTACTGTTCGAGCGCCGACTTCTGCTCCTCCTGCGTGCTCGGCGCGCCCTGCATGTTGGCCACGGAGTTCCCTTCGACAAAGTTGAGTGTACTACGCTCAACTCTCCCGGCGCGAGCGCTATTCCATCGAGTGTCCAGCGGATGTCGCCCGCGGGGCCCGGAAGCGGCATCCATCGGACACTCGCTCGACGCGGGGCGGGACCGGCGCCGCGGCGTGCGGCCCGGCGGCGCGGCGTGCCGCCCGGGCTCAGTCGGACTCGCCGGGCGCGAGCCCGGCCTCCTCCTCGGTGACGCTCGCCTCCTCGGCGCGGGCCCGGTCGGCCGCGACCTCGCCGGCGCCCGCACGCGGGTCGTCCGCGGCATCCGACGCCTCGGCCGGGCCGCCGCCGACGAGGCCCGAGTGGTCCTCGTCGCGCCCGTCGTACTGCGCGTCGTCGTCCCGCGCGGCATCCTGATGCTCGCCCGGGACGCGCCGCCCGTCGGCACCCCCGGAGATGCCATCGCCGAACGCGGCCTGCTGCCCCGCGCTCATCGCCGCGGCATCCGCTCGCCCTCGGTCTTCGCCCTCGCCCTGCATGTCCATCGTCGTCCTCCCCCTCGGTCGTGCGGCCAGCGTAGGCGCGACCTGCGGGCGGCGCACCGGGGTTGCGCGAACGCACCCACCCCTTCGCGAGAGGTCGGAATGCGCGCGGCACGGGTCGCGTTGGGGCAGACGACGCAGGAAACCGAACGAGGAGGAACGGATGCCGCTGCAGGGCGAGTACGCACCGAGCACGTCGAAGTGGGCGCGCGACCAGGCCGAGACCTACGAGGCCAGTGGGGGTCGCGAGGGGACCGAGCTGCGCGGGCGTCCCGTGATCGTGCTGACCACCGTCGGCGCGAAGAGCGGCAAGCTGCGCAAGACCGCCCTCATGCGCGTCGAGCACGAGGGCGAGTACGCGGTGGTCGCCTCGCAGGGCGGCGACCCGGAGCATCCGGCCTGGTACTTCAACATGAAGCGGCAGCCGCACGTCGAGCTGCAGGACGGCCCCGTGAAGCGCGATTACCTCGCGCGCGAGGTCACCGGCGACGAGAAGGCGACCTGGTGGAAGCGCGCCACCGACGTGTGGCCCGACTACGACAAGTACCAGGCGAAGACCGACCGCGAGATCCCGCTCTTCGTCCTGACGCCGTTCGATCCGGAGGCCGACGCGTAGGAACCGGGTTCCCGCGCCGGAACCCGCCAACGGCGTGGTTCCGGCGCCGGAAGATGGTTCCGCGGCGCGAGGGGCGCGGGCGCGGCCTCAGAGCCAGCGCATCGTGAATGCCCGCGCGAGCACCGAGCGCGCGGGCGGCAGCCCGAGCAGGCGCACCGACGCGTTCCGCACCCGCAGCCGCAGGCCCGTGACGGGCGCGCCCATGCGCATGTTGAAGGCGGCCTGCCGCATCGCGCGCGTCGCCGCGGCCCGGCGCGCGCGCTCGTAGCCGGCGAACGCGTCGAGTGGGGCGCCCGCGGCGAGCGCCGCGTCGAGCTCGTGGTCGAGGTGCTGTGCGGCGATCCACCCGAGGTTCATGCCCTGTCCGCCGATGGGGCTGACCTCGTGGGCGGCGTCGCCGACGAGCGCCACCCGCCCGGCGGCGATCGGCGTGGCGAGGTGCTGCCGCGCGTCGAACGCGGTCGGCTCGCCGGCGGCATCCGTGTCGAACCCCTGCCCGGTGCGCGCCTCGACGATGGCGGCGACGGCGGCGGCGTCGAGCACCGACGGCCGGCGCCGCACGCGCGCGACGTAGCGCCGCACGCCGCCCGGCATCGGGAACGACTCGACCACGCCGGTCGGCTCGAAGTGCAGCAGCGCGGTCTCGCGGGCGCCGGTGTCGTCTCGGGTGTCGCACATGACGTAGGTCGCGCCGCGGCCGCGCGGGCGCCAGCGCGCGTCGATGAGCGAGCGGATGCCGCTGCGCACCCCGTCGGCACCGACGACGTAGCGCGCCGGCACCGCGACCTCGTCGTCGCCCGCGGCACCCGTGACGACCACATGCGTGCCGCGGTCGCGGAGCCCCGTGACCTCGACGCCCCGGCGCAGCCGCACGTTCGGCAGCTCGGCGAGGCGTTCCTCGAGCAGGGCCTCGACCTCGCGCTGCGGCAGCGAGCGCACCAACCCCGAGCGGGGGAACCGCATCGCGCCGAGCGTGCGTCCCTCGCACGTCACCCGACCCTCGCGGATCACCACGGCCCGGTCCCGCACGGCGTCGCCGATGCCGGCGTGGTCGAGCACCTTGAGGCCGGGCGGGTGCACGCCGATCGCACGCGACGGCGAGCCGGGCGGGGGCGGGTCGGTGCGTCGTTCGAGCACCACGACGTCGCGCCCGCGCCGGCCGAGGAGGCACGCGAGCAGCAGCCCCACGGCGCCGCCGCCGACGATGGCGACGTCGTGGATGCGGGTCTCGGAGCGGTCGGCCCCGACGGGGTCAGTCATCGGCGATCTCGCTGCCCCAGACCAGTTCGAGGCGGGCCGGGAACCCGCGCTTCACGCGCCACCCGCGCGGGAGGGCGCGCGCGAGTTCCGGCGCGCTGTAGCTGCGCCGCACCGAGGTGAGCCCGTCGGCGCGGATGAACGACCCGCGGAAGAGCGTCGCCGCGAACGGCAGCGTCGCCGCCCAGAACGCCAGGTATGCGCCCCGGCTCCGCTCGATGTCGCCGTGCACCGCGATGCCGCCGCGCGCGACGAGCCGCTCGGTGTCGGCCAGCAGCGCGCCGAGCTCGGCGGGCGTGAGGTGGTGCAGCACGTGGTTCGACCAGACGACGTCGAAGGTCTCGCCCTCGGCGACGAGGTCGGCGGTCGTCGCCGTCCGGACCTGCAGGCGCGGCTCGGCGTGGCGCGACGCGTACCGCACCGCGCGTTCGTCCGGGTCGATCGCGAGCACCTCGAGGCGGAGTCCGTCGCGTTCGGCGTGCCGGAGGATCTGCAGCGGCAGGTCGCCGCCGCCCGCGCCCACGTCGAGCAGCCGCGAGGTCCGCGTCGGCGAGAGGTGCGGGCGCACCCACTCCTCGTACACCGCGGCGGGCCGCGACACGATGCGGTTCACGATCCCGAAGCGGCGGTACGTGCGGTCGAGCGCCTCGGGGTCCGCGGCGGGGTCGTCCATGAGCTCGATCGCGTGGTCGTCGCGGCGGTCGAGGCTCGCGAGGGCGCGCAGGAGCCCCGGTTCGCGGGCGGCGGGACGCGGCATCCGTCAGCCCTTCACGGTCAGGAGCGCGGACTCGACGGTGAGGCCCGGCCCGAACGCCATCGCGGCGACCCGGTCGCCGTCGGCCGACGTCGCGCGGTCGAGGATGTCGCGGAGCACGAACAGGACGGTCACGCTCGACATGTTCCCGTAGTCGCGCAGGGTGGACCGCGCGGGCACGAGCTGCTCCTCGGCGAGCCCGAGCCGCGACTCGACCTTGTCGAGGATGCTGCGACCGCCCGGGTGGATCGCCCAGTGGGCGACGTGCTGGCCCGCGGCATCCGTCGCCAGCGCCTCGGCCAGGTCGTCGTCGGGGGCGAACAGCGGCTCGAGCGCGCCGGTGATGTGGTCGTCGATGATCGACGGCACCGCGTTCGAGAGCACCATCTCGAAGCCGTGGTCGCCGATCTTCCATGCCATGTCGCCCTCGCCCACGGGCGTGATGCGCGTCTCGAAGCGGTCGAGCGAGAAGCCCCGTTCGCCGGGCTCGAGCGGTCGGGCGGTGACGATTCCGGCGCCCGCGCCGTCGGCGAACAGCGACGACGCGACGATGGTGTCGGGGTCGTTCGACGAGCGCAGGTGCAGCGTGCACAGCTCGACGCTCACGACGAGCACGACCGCGTCGGGGTCGGCCTCGCAGTACTGCTTGGCCGTGCGCAGCGCCGGCATCGACGCGTAGCAGCCCATGAAGCCCAGGTGGTACCGCTGCACGGCCGGGCCGAGGCCGAGCTCGCGCACGAGCATGTAGTCCGGTCCCGGTGCGTAGAAGCCGGTGCACGAGACGGTGACGACGTGCGTGATGTCGGATGCCTCGATGCCGGGCGTCGCCGCGATCGCGTCGCGGGCGGCCTCGACGTACAGCTTGGTCGCCTCGATCGCGTAGATGTCGTTGCGGGCCTTCGTCCCGGGCATGAGCAGGTCGCCGGTCTCGCGGTCGAAGAACACCGGGTCGCCGTCGACGTCGTCGAAGGTGAGCTCGTCGAGCACCGTGTAGCGGCGCTCGATGCCCGACACGTCGAACGAGGTGGCGATGATGCGCTGCGCGAGGCGGTTGAGCCCGGGCTGGGCGGCGAAGACGTCGCGGACGGCGGCCTGCGGCAGCTCGGTCCGCGGCACGACGGTCGAGAGTCCCCGGAGGGTCACGCCCGGGCTCATGCCGTCGTCCTCGGGTCGGTTCCTCGCTGCGGCATGGGTGCCCCCTCTCCCGCTTGCAGACTAACGAGCGGGTCGCGCACGGGTCTAGGGATCGCGGCCGGGAGTGTGCTGGGACCGCGCGCCGGCGATCCGACCGTCGTCGTCGGGGACTCGCGCGTCGCCCGAGAGCCAGCGCAGCCAGCGCGCGCCCGGGTCGCGGTCGAGGAGCACGTCGCGGAACAGCAGCGTCAGCGGGATCGACAGGATGGCGCCCAGCGGGCCGATCACGAACGTCCAGAACACCACCGAGAAGAAGCTCAGCGTGAGCGACAGGTCGACCGTGTCGCTCACGAACTTCGGCTGCACGAGCACCTGCAGCACCACGTTCACGACCGAGTAGATGGCGATGACGGCGAGCATGAGCGGCATCCCGCCGACCACGAACGCGAGGACGGCCGGCGGCACCAGTCCGAGCACGAACCCGATGTTCGGGATGAAGTTGGTGACGAACGCCAGGATCGCCCACACGACCGGTGCGGGCACCCCGAGGGCCCACAGCGCGAGCCCGTCGATGATCGCGACGATCGCGCCGAAGCTCGCGTTGACGACGTAGTACCGGCGCACCGACGAGTTGTAGGCGCGGATGCGCTCGACCGTCGGGCGGATGCCGGGTCCGAACGCCCGCTCGGCGCGCGTGTACCGCGCGGCGTCCGCGGCCATGAAGATGACGTAGGCGAGCACGAAGAAGGCGGCGGTGGCGAAGCCGAGCAGCCACGCGCTCACGCCCGACGCGAGGTCGACCAGCACCGACGGGTCGAGGGCGGATGCCGCGGCATCCGCTGCCTGCTCGCCCAAGCCGATCGACGACAGCCACCCGGCGAAGGATGCCGCGGCGGCCTCGAGCTCGTCGAGCACGTCGGTCACCAGCACGCCGAACTCGAACCCGGCGAACACGAGCAGTGCCGCGAGCCCCGCGAGGATCAGGTACGCGACCGCGACCACGACGGTCGTCGCCGCCCAGTGGTGCCAGCCGCGGCGCTCGAGCGGATGCCGGATCGGGTGCACGATGATCACGAGCACCGCGGCGAGCGCGAGCGGCGCCACGATCTCGCGGGCGAACCAGAGGGCGGCGAGCACGGCCACGACCGCGATCACCGTGATCAGGCTGCGCGAGCCCGGCGACGGCTCCGCGCGGGCGCCCTCCGCGTCCACGGGACCACCCTAGGTTCGACGCGCCGTCGCCGGGTGCCGAAAGTCCCGGTGGGTCGCGGGCCCGTGAGTAGTGTGACGCTCGAGGGAGCAGGTCTTCAGTCCCTCCTGATCGAGAGAAAGGCGCACCCCCGTGGACTTCTGGAGCAACTTCTGGAACTTCGTGTGGATCTTCTTCTGGAGCTTCGCATTCATCGCCTACCTGTTCGCGTTGTTCGCGATCATCGGCGACCTCTTCCGCGACCACGAGCTCAACGGCTGGCTGAAGGCGATCTGGATCGTCTTCCTCGTCTTCCTGCCGTTCCTGACCGCGCTCGTCTACCTCATCGCCCGCGGCGACGGCATGGCGCGCCGCTCCGCGAAGCAGGCGTCGGAGATGCAGGCCGCGACCGACCAGTACATCCGGCAGACGGCGGGCGCCCACAGCCCGTCCGACGAGATCGCCAAGGCCAAGGCCCTCCTCGACGCCGGCACGATCACGCCCCAGGAGTACGAGTCGCTCAAGGCGAAGGCCCTCGCCCACTCCTGACCGACCATCCGGTGGCCGAGTAGGGCGCGAAGCGCCCGTACCGAGACCCGTTCGCCCGGCCTCGGTACGCGACTCCGTCGCTACTCGGCCACCGGCATGTCAGGCGGTGACCGCGACCACCCGGCGCGGACCGGCCGGGCCGGTGTTGCGGAGGAACAGGATGATCCAGCTGAAGATGAGCACGCCCGCCACCAGTTCGACCGCGGTCAGGTTGTAGTAGCCGATCGCGAAGAAGATGCCGAGCAGCACGATCACGCCGACGTACACCCAGCCGAGGACCACGAAGACGCGGGGCATCGACGGCAGGAACCGCGGCAGGCCGATGACCATCACCGCGTAGACCACGGCCATGCCGGTGGCGACGGTGTTGTGGATGAGGAAGAGCCGGTCGACGGGGAACACGCCCACGAGCGCCAGCAGGATGCCGATGAGCACGAGCCCCCAGCGCACCACGTCGCGCCCGCGGCGCTCCCGGTCGGTGCCCGCGGGCAGCCCGGCGGTGGCGTAGCGTGCGACGATCGTCACGATCGCCCCGGCGATGATGAGCGTGAGGTTGAAGGCGAACGCCGACAGGTCGTCGGTCATGCCGAGCGCGCTGAGGTTCTCCTGCCACCACAGCGGATCGCTCGCGCTCAGCATGGCGGTGATGACGCCGACGACGAGGAACACCGCGAGCACGATCGACAGCAGCATGGGCGTCATCCGCACCGACGACAGGAAGCACACGTAGGCGGTCACGGCGAGCGCGACGCCGAACAGGAGGGCACCCGGGATCGTGAACACCACGGCGCCGCGGAAGCTCTGCTCGAGCACGTCGGCGAGGCCCGTCCACCCGAGCAGCGCGATCACCGCGTGGGCGAGCGAGAGGGCTGCCACGTCGAACCAGTGCAGTCGCGGCCCGGGGTGGTCGGGTGCGCCGGGCGAGCCGGCCGGGGCCCTGGTGCCGCCGGTGTCGGCATCGACGGCGGATGCCGCGCCGAACCGCCGTCGCAGCACGAGCCGCCCCGCGACGAAGGCGAGGGCCGCGGCGACCGCCGCGCCCAGCGCGACCGCCATGCCGAGCGAGCCCCGACCCGCGATCGGCAGCGAGTCGCCCCAGAACAGCAGCAGCCCGAGCGGCGCGGCGACGACGAATACCGCCGCGCCGACGATCAGCGCCGACGACTCGATCGACTCGGTCGTGCGGGTCGGCTCGCGCAGGATGCCGATGATGGACGCCGGCTGGGACATGCTCGCCTCCGCTCAGCGGCCGCGGCCCGCCGTCCCCCGGCGCGTGCCCGCGGCTCGCGGAACCAGCCTGCCAGTTACCGGCCGATGGGGTCGAGCACTTCGAGCATCGATCCCTGCACCACGCCGGCCCACTCGTACGCGGCGCGCAGGTAGTCGTCGCGCTCCTCGTCGGCGGGCTCGGCCTCGTCGGGATCGGTGGCCCCGACCCGCTCGGCGAGGATCAGCCGCAGGTCGGTGAGGAACGTCAGCCAGCCCCACGCCTGCGCCTGGTCGAGTTCGATCTCGACGACGCCGTCCCCGCGGCGCACGGCCGTGGCATCCCGCACCGCCTGCGCCGCCTGGCGCTTGCCGTCGACGAGGCTGTCGCGCGTATAGCGCTCGAAGTCGCGGGCGGCGGCCTCGTCGTCGCGGTACGCCGAAGGGAAGAGACGGTCGAGCGCCGGGTCGTCGTCGCCGCCGAGGAGCAGCACGGAGTCGACCTGGTCGGCGAGCTCGGACAGGAGCATCGCCTCCTCGGTCTCGAGGACGATGCGGACGCCGTCGGCGCCGCCCTCGCGGCCGGCCACGATCACGGCTCGGCCCTCGACACCGTCGCCTGGAGTCCGTAGCCGTGCATGGCGTGCACGTGGCGTTCCATCGCCTCGCGGTTGCCCGTGGCGACGACCGCCCGGCCCTCGTGGTGCACCTGCAGCATGAGCCGCTCGGCCTCCTCGCGCGGGTAGCCGAAGTAGCTGCGGAACACGTAGGTGACGTAGGTCATGAGGTTGACCGGGTCGTCCCACACGATGGTCTGCCACGGCACGTCGGGCCGCACGACCTCATCGGTGACGAGGTCGGCGTCGAGCTGCTCGATCGTGGACGACACCCTTCCAGACTGTCACGGACCCGGGGCCGATCGCACGTCCCCCGTCGGGCCCAGCGCCGAGGCGACGGCCTCCTCGAGGCTCATCTCCATGCCCGCCCGGTACAGCGGTGCCAGGTCCGGGCGGGTCGGGTCGAGCTCGGCGATCGAGAGGCCGCGGATGCGGGTCACCTCGTGGTCGACGATCCTCGTGCCGGAGGAGTTCCTGAGTCCGCGCGCCGCACCGAGGAGTCGAGCCGCGCGTTCCTCGTCGTCGGCCGCCTGGGCGAGTGCCGCCGCGAGCGAGAGGAACATCACGACCGCGGAGACGTCGCGGTGCGGCGCGAAGAGTTCGAGCCCCTGCTCGAGGTACTCCCATGCCGTCTCGAGGTCGTCCATCCGGGCGCTGAAGACGGCGACCTCGAACATGCCCCAGCCCATGCCGAACTCGTCGCCCGCACGTCGGTAGTGCTCGATGCTCTCGTGGAAGAGCCGGAGGGCGCGCGCCTGGTCGTCGTCGAAGTCGGCGACCGCCTGGCCCAACCCCCAGGCGATGTTGCCGAGGCCGTCCTCGTCGCCGAGCCCGCGGTAGATGGCCTCCCCCTCGTCGTAAAGGGCGAACACCTCGCGCCGGACCTCCTCCGTCGCCCCCGTGGAGGCGGCGGCCACGGACTGCCCGATCGCGGCGTTGTAGATGGCGTTGGCGATCTCGGCGGGGCCGCCGAACTCCCGCTGGATCGCGAGGGCCTCGCGGTAGGGCGCGACGCAGCGGTCGATCTCGCCCTGCCACCAGTAGACGCCGCCGAGGGCCTCGAGCGCTCGCGCACGGTTCGCGGGCTCGCCGCCCGGGAGGGAGACGACCGTCTCGAGCCGGCTCCGGCCCTCGTACAGGTGGCCGCGCGACTGCCAGAACCGCCACGAGGCCGCCGCGAGGCGTAGGGCGAGGTCGGCCTCGCCGTGGACGGCGGCCCAGTCCAGTGCGGTGCGCACGTTGTCGTGGTCGGCGTCGAACCGGTCGAGCCACGCCGAACGGTCCTCCCCCAACACGTGGGCGGCGACCTCCTCCGCCCAGTCGACGTACGCCTGGAGGTGCCGCCGGTGGATGGCCTCGCCCGTCCCGCTCGCCTCGAGCTTCAGCAGGGCGACCTCGCGGATGACGTGCAGCGTCCGGAAGCGGGCGCGACCGCCGGGCGCCGCGACCTGTCGCAGCAGGCCCTGGTCGACGAGCTCGGCGAGGCCGCTCAGCAGGTCGACGTCGACGTCGTCGCACACCCGCTCGATCTGCTCGAGGTCGGCGCCGCCCGCGAACACGCCGAGCCGCGCGAAGAGCTCCCGCACGGGCGGGTCGAGCAGGTCGTGGCTCCACGCGATCGCGCCCTCGATCGTGCGCTGGCGTTCGGGCAGGTCGATCGTGCCGGTGCCGGGCCTGGCCGGGTCGAGGCGGGCGAGGATCTCGGGCACCGGCAGGAGCCGGACCCGGGACGCGACGAGCTCGATCGCGAGCGGAAGGCCGTCGAGGCCGCGGACGAGCTCGGTGACGGCCTCGACGTTCTCCGGCGTCACCGCGAAGTCCGGGCGCACGGCCATCGCGCGATCGAGGAACAGCGCCACCGCGTCGGACTCGGCGGCGCCCACCGCGTCGTGCCGGTCGGGCAGCTGCATGGGCTCGAGGGGCATCTCCTGCTCGGCGGCGATGCGGAGCGGACCGCGCGACGTGACGAGGAAGCGGGACCTCGGCGACGCGGTCACGAGGTCGGCCACGACGGATGCCGCGGCGATCACCTGCTCGAAGTTGTCGAGGATGAGCAGCACCTCCCGGTCGGCGAGCCGGTCGAGGAGCGCGTCCCTGGGCAGCCGGTTCCCCGGTGCGGAGTCCTCGCCGAGCGCGCGCAGCACCTGCGAGGGGACGACGTCGGGGTCGTCGACCGGCGCGAGGTCGACGAAGTACACGCCGTCGCTGAAGCGCGCTCCGATCTCGGCGCCGACCTGGAGGGCGAGGCGGGTCTTGCCCGTGCCGCCCGTCCCGGTGATCGTGACGACGCGCGAGGACTCGAGCAGCTCGCGCACGCGGGCGCTCTCGCGGCGACGGCCGACGAAGTGGGTGACCTGCACGGGCAGGTTGTTCGGCACGCTCTCGAGCGACCGCAGCGCCGGGAAGTCGTGCTCGAGCCCCTCGACGTCGAGCTGGAGGATGCGCTCGGCCCGGGAGAGGCCCCGGAGCTGGTGTCGGCCGAGGTCGCGCATCGCCACGCCGTCCGGCAGGTCGTGGTCGACGAGCGCGGCCGTGGGGGCCGACATCACGACCTGGCCGCCGTGCGCCGCGGCGCTGATGCGCGCGGCGCGGTGGACGTCGATGCCCACGTAATCGTCGCCGCCGAGGAGGCCGAGCCCGGTGTGCAGTCCCATCCGCACCCTCGGCGCGAGTCCCGCGGGCCAGTCGTGCGCGGTGATGGCGCGCTGGGCGTCGGCGGCGGCGGACACGGCGTCGGCGGCCGATGCGAACGCCGCGAAGAACCCGTCGCCCTCGGTCTTCACGACGACGCCGTCGTGCCGCGTGATGGCGTCGCGGACCAGCCGGTCGTGGTCGGCGAGCAACGCCGGCCACCGATCGGCGGCCGCTTCCAGCAGGCGGGTCGATCCCTCGACATCCGTGAACAGGAAGGTGACCGTCCCCGTCGGGAGACGACGACGGCTTCGCGACGCCGTGGTGGTCACCCTTCGAGAGTGGCACGACCGGCGCTCGACCGCACCCCCTGTCGGCCGGTCGGCGGCCTCAGCGCACGGAGGCGGTGACCGTGAACTTCGCGTTGCGCGCGACCTGGCGCGTCGGGCCGACGGTCCGCTCGAGCAGCGGCCGGTACCGCAGGTGCGAGTTCCACACGCACCACAGCTCGCCGCCGGGCTCGAGCACGCGCGCCGCCTCAGCGAAGAGGTGCGCGGCGATGCCGGTGTGCACGGCGGCATCCGAGTGGAACGGCGGGTTCAGCACCACGAGGCGCTCGCTCGCGTCGGGCAGGTGCTCGAGGCCGTCGGCTCGGGTCACGCGAACGCGGTCGTCGACGCCGTTCGCCGCGGCGGTCAGGGCAGCGGATACCGCGGCCGCGGCGCTCCGGTCCGATGCGTGCACCACGAGTCCGGGTCGCTCCCGCGCGAGCCACGCCGCGACGACGCCCGACCCGCAGGCGAGATCGACCGCGCTCGCGGCGTCCGTGACCGCATCGCCGAGGACCCCGAGCAGGAACCGGGTGCCGATGTCGACCGACGTGCCGGCGAACACGCCGCCGTGGGCGACGATCGTGAGTCCGAGCTCGTCGTCGCGCCGCTGCGCGGGCCGGAGGGGTTCGGCGGGACGCGCGCCGATGCCCGAGGCGACGAGGACGCGCGACTTCTGCCGGGCGTGCGAAACGTCGACCCGCTCGAATCGGCGACCGAGCACCTCGTTCATGGCGAGCGACATGTGCTTGATGCGGCCGCCCGCGAACACCCGCACGTCGGGCGCCGCTCCGGACGCGATCGTCGCCGCGACCTCGTCGAGCCGGTCGAGCGACCTCGGCAGCCGCATGAGCACGACCCGCGCGCCCGCGACCAGCTCGGGCGAGAGCGGCAGGCTGCGCGGCCGGTCGGACTCGGGCACGCCGAGCCGCCGGGCGTTCGCGGCGAGCGCCCGTTCGCCCGTGATCGGGTCCTGGTGCACGCGGACCTCGTGCGCGCCGGCGTCGACCGCGCCGAGGGCGAGGGCGCCGTACGCGTCGTCGATCACCACCACGGCACCCGGCATCCCGGCCGCCGCGGCGAGCGCATCGGCGGCCTCGTCGAGGATCAGCCGGTCCGCGGCATCCACTGCCACGAGGTTCGGCCCCTCGAGATCGGGGGCGCGCCGGAGGGCGTCGAGGTCGATGGCCACACCGAATCGTAGCCCCGGCGAACGCGGCACCCGTGGCGTCAACCCCCTGTCGGCGCCGTGCGCGAGGCCGGGAGGATCGCGGCAATGAAGGAGGCATCATGACCGTCAATGACCGCACCGGGGTCCGCTACGCGGAGACACCGGTCCAGAAGGCCGCACTGATCGTGGGAATCGTGTTCCTCGTCGTCGGGATCCTCGGGTTCATCCCCGGCATCACGACGAACGTGGACCAGATGCAGTTCGCCGGGCACGAGTCGGAGGCCCTGCTCATGGGGATCTTCCAGGTCTCGATCCTGCACAACATCGTGCACCTGCTGTTCGGCGTGGTGGGGCTGCTGCTCGCGCGCTCGTACAGCGGCTCGAAGAACTTCCTCATCTGGGGCGGCGCCGTGTACGCGCTGCTCTGGCTCTACGGCCTACTGGTCGCCGAGGACAGCGCGGCGAACTTCGTACCGATGAACGACGCCGACGACTGGCTGCACTTCGTGCTCGCCGTCGGCATGATCGCGCTCGGCGTGCTGCTCACGCGCAACCGCACGGGCGCGCGCCGGCCCGGCGTCGCCGACCGCCGCTAGCCCGAGGAAGGGCCGCTCGCGCCCGGCGCCCCCTCGAGGGCGCCGGGCGCTCGGCGCCAGAACTCGGCCAGGGTGAGCGCGCCGCGCTCGAGCACGTCCATCCGCACGTGCTCGTCGGGCGCATGCCACCGGTCGCTCGGCAGGCCGGTGCCGAAGAACACGAGCGGCGCCCCGGCCGTGCGCGCGAGCAGCGTCGCCGGGCCGCCACCGCCGTTGCCCATGCGACCCACCTCGTCCGGTTCGACCTCGAAGCCGACCGCCATGGCCGCCGCGAGCGCGTCCAGCGCCGGGTGCTCGGGCGTCCGGTACGGCGCCTCCGCGGTGAGGTGGTCGAACTCCAGGTCGTAGCGGATGCCGCGCAGCCGGTCGGCCATCCACGCCTCGAGGTGCTCGGCCACCGCCTGCGGATCCTGGTCGCCGACGAGCCGGATGCTGAGGTCGGCGGTCGCGGTCGCGGGGATGACCGACCGCGGCAGGCCCTCCGTGTCGCCTCCGGTGATGCTGATCACCTCGATGGCCGGACGCGCCCACAGGCGCTCGGGCAGGGAGTGGTCGCCGTCGCCGACCACGCGGGCCGTCTCGGTCCGTTCCGCCCAGTCCTCGGGTTCGAGCGCGAGGCCGTCGAACTCGTCGCGGTCGCGGTCGTCGGGCGAGGCGACGTCGCCGATGCCCGGGACGACGATGCGGCCCTCGTCGTCGTGGAGGTCGGCGATGACCGCCGCGAGGTCGTGGATCGGATTGGGGGCGGCGCCCGAGACGGTGCCGCTGTGCACGTCGACCAGCGGCCCGTGGACGGTGAGCGTCGCCCCGATCATCCCCCGCACGCTCGTGCACAGGGCCGGCCGGTCGGCGTCGGCGAGCAGGGTGTCGGAGTACAGCACGAGGTCGGCCGTGACGTCGTCACGGTGGGCCTCGAGCAGATCGGCGAGGTGGGGCGAACCGAGCTCCTCCTCGCCGTCGATCAGGAACCGCACGTTCACCGCCGGGCCCCCGTCGACCGCGACGTGCGCCGCGAGGGCCAGCAGGTGCGCCGCGACCTGGCCCTTGGCGTCGGACGCACCGCGGCCGAACATCACGCCGTCGCGGACCGCCGGTTCGAACGGCGCGGTCTCCTGCCAGTCCTCGGCGTGCACCGTGCGGACGTCGTGGTGGCTGTAGACGAGCACCGTCGGAGCGCCCGGATGCGGCATCCACTCGCCGTAGACCGCGACGGTGTCACCCTGCGGCCAGACCTCGACGCGCGGGAAGCCGACCGCGCGCATCCGGGCCGCGAGGTGCGCCGCCGACCAGCGCATCGCATCGGCGCGGTCCGGATCGCCGGCCACCGAGGGGATGCGCACCCACTCGGCGAGTTCCTCCGCGAACGCAGCTCGCCGCCCCTCCACGAACCGCCGGGTCCGCGCCGCCGCATCCATCAGGTCGCTCATGCGTCACGGTAGCCACGCCGGACTTCGCCGCGGTACGGGATTGACCCGGTCGGGCACCGCGGGGTACTGGGGCGGCGTACCCGACCGGGGCCGAGGGCGTCAAGATCTTCCGCGACGTCGGTGGTCGGGGCGATGATCGCCCGACGCGCATCGGTCGACGGCGGTTCACGCGCAGGGAACCCACGTGGCCTAGCGTGTGCCCGGGCGGGCCGCCGCCCTGAACGAACCACCTCGAGAGGAATCCCGACACGTGAAGACCCGACTCCTGGGGGCTGCGGCGACCGCCGCCCTGCTCCTCGGCGGTGGCGCCGCCCTTCCCGCCGCCGCCGCACCGAACACCGCGAACGAACTCGACCTCACCCTGCTCGCGACCACCGACCTGCACGGTCGCGTCCTGAACTGGGACTACTTCAGCGACCGCGCCTACAGCGACCGCGCCGGCGACTCCGTCGGCCTCGCCAAGGTCGCCTCGGTCGTCGACGAGGTCCGCGCCGAGGTCGGCGACGAGCGCCTGCTCGTGGTCGACAACGGCGACGCCATCCAGGGCACGCCGCTCAGCTACTACTACGCGGTGCAGGAGCCCGTGCAGGAGACCGGTGCCGACCACCCGATGGCGGCCGCGTACGCCGCCATCGGCTACGACGCCCAAGTGGTCGGCAACCACGAGTTCAACTACGGGCTCGACCTGCTGGCCGCCTACGAGGACGACCTCGGGTTCCCGCTGCTGGGCGCGAACGTGCTCGACGCCGAGACCGGCGAGCCCGCGTTCGACCCGTACACGCTCGTCACCAAGAAGGTGAAGGGGCACAAGCCCGTCACGGTCGGCATCCTCGGCCTCACCACGCCCGGCTCGGCGATCTGGGACAAGGCGAACGTCGAGGGCGAGCTCGAGTTCCGCGACATGGTCGACGCCGCCGAGGAGTGGGTGCCGAAGGTCCGCGCGGCGGGCGCCGACGTGGTGGTCGTGCTCTCGCACGCCGGCACGGGGGGCTCGTCGTACGACGAGTCGATCGCCCCGCCCGAGAACGCGACGGCCGACATCGCCCGCGAGGTGCCCGGCATCGACGTCATGGTCGTCGGGCATTCGCACCTCGACAAGCCGAGCGAGGTCGTCGTGAACGAGGTCACCGGCGACGAGGTGCTGCTCACCCAGCCCTACCGCTGGGGCTCCACCGTCTCGCGCGTCGACCTCTCGCTCGAGAAGGTCAAGGGCAAGTGGGATGTCGCCGACGCCGAGGCGTCCGCGATCCGCACGGCCGCCTACCCGGAGTCCCCTGCGATCGTCGACCTCGTCGCCGACCAGCACGCCACGACCGTCGCGTACGTGAACCAGGTCGTCGCGCGCTCGACCGAGGAGCTGTCGGCGGTCACCTCGCGGTACGAGGACACGGCGATCATCGACTTCATCCAGCAGGTGCAGACGGATGCCGTCGCGGGCTCGCTCGCGGGCACGGCCTACGCCGACCTGCCCGTGCTGTCGATCGCCGCGCCGTTCAGCCGCACCGCCGTCTTCCCGCAGGGCGACGTCACCGTGCGCGACATCGCCGGCCTCTACATCTACGACAACACCCTGCAGGCCGTCACGATGACCGGTGCGCAGGTGAAGGACTACCTCGAGTACTCGGCGAAGTACTACGCGCAGGTGCCCGTCGGCGGCACGTTCGACCCCGAGGCGCACACCGCCGCGGGCGGCACCCCCGACTACAACCTCGACATCATCGCGGGCGTCGAGTACGAGATCGACCTGTCGCAGCCGGTCGGGTCGCGCATCGAGGGGCTGGTCCTGGCCGACGGCACGCCGCTCGCCGACGACCAGGAGGTCGTGGTCGCCGTGAACAACTACCGCCGCTCCGGCGGCGGCGGGTTCCCGCACATCGCCTCGGCCCCGGTCGTCTACGACGAGCAGAAGGAGATCCGCCAGCTGCTCATCGACTGGGCGCAGGAGCGCGGCGTCATCGACCCGGCCGACTTCGCCGACGAGTCGTGGTGGCTCACCATCGGCGGCACGGTGGTCGGGTAGCACCCGAAGGGCGCGTGCCGAGACCGGCCGTCGCGCCCATCCGGAGGGCGCGGACCGAGACCCTCGGTCCGCGCCCTTCGCGCGTTCGCGCGAGTACGCTCGCCGTATGCCCGCCACTGACCTCGCCGGCCTCGCCCGCGCGATCGGCGCCGACGAGGCCGTACGGCGCCGTGTGCAGCGTCGCACGCTCGCCGTCGTCGTCGCGAGCCAGGTGCTGGGCGGCGCCGGTCTCGCGGCCGGCATCACCGTCGGTGCGCTGCTCGCGCGCGACCTGCTCGGCTCCGACAGCCTCACCGGCGCCCCCGCGGCCCTGTTCACCCTCGGGTCCGCGCTCGCGGCCTTCCTCGTCGGCCGCGTCACCCAGCGATGGGGCCGCCGGACCGGCCTCGGCCTCGGGTTCGCCGCAGGCGGCGCCGGCGCGATCGGCGTGGTCGCCGCCGCGGTGTCGGGCAACGTGCCGCTGCTGTTCGCCTCGCTGTTCGTCTACGGGGCCGGCACGGCCACGAACCTGCAGGCCCGGTACGCGGGCACCGACCTCGCCCTGCCGACGCAGCGCGGCACCGCCGTGAGCGTCGCGATGGTCTCGACCACGCTCGGTGCGGTCGCGGGCCCGAACCTGGTCGAGCCGCTCGGCGCGCTCGCCGTCTCCCTGGGCATCCCCCCGCTCGCCGGGCCCTTCCTGCTCGCCGCAGCCGCCTACCTCGGTGCGGGCAGCGTCCTGTTCCTGCTGCTGCGGCCCGACCCGTTCCTCGTGGCGCAGCACCTCGATCACGCGCCCGGGCTCCCGCCCGCCGTCGCCCCCGAGGTCCCGACCCCCGCCGAGCCCGCCCAGCCCGCCGCGCCCGCCCAGCCCGGCGCATCGCAGCCGGAGCCGTCCGCCCCCGCCCGGGGCGACCGCTTCGCACCGGGCGTCGTGCTCGGCGCGACGATCATGATCCTCACGCAGGCCACCATGGTCGCGATCATGACCATGACCCCCGTGCACATGCGCGGACACGACCACGCCCTCTCGGCCGTCGGGCTGGTGATCGGCATCCACATCGGCGCCATGTACCTGCCGTCGCTCGTGACCGGCGTCCTCGTCGACCGCATCGGCCGCATCCCCATGGCCGTCGCCGCGGCGGTCACGATGCTGCTCGCGGGCGGCGTCGCCGCCCTCGCACCGAGCGACTCCCTCGGGCTCCTGATCGTCGCACTGACGCTCCTCGGCCTCGGCTGGAACTTCGGCCTCATCTCGGGCACCGCGCTCGTCGTCGATGCCACCTCGCCCTCCCACCGCGCGAAGACGCAGGGGTCGATCGACGTGCTCATCGCGCTGTCCGGGGCCGGCGCGAGCGCCCTGTCCGGCCTGGTGCTCGCGGCCACCGACTACGCCACGCTGTCGGTCGTCGGCGGGCTCCTGTCGCTGCTGCTCGTGCCGGTCGTCATCTGGGCCCGACGGGCCGCGGTTCGACGTCGGCGCTGACGGCGCCCAGCCGGGTTTGCTACCCTCAGCCCGCAATGCGACATTCGGCGCAGCACCTGGGGGAGCGCCGCGCGGCGGTTCGAACGCCCGCGCGGCGCCCGTCACGTGCGCCCGAGGGTCGGCGTCGCGCGACCCGCCCCGAGCGCGGGTCGCGTCGCCTCGCCAGGCGACGCAGCGTCGCGGCGCTCGTCGCCGCGGTCGCCGTGGGCGGCCTGCTCGCCACGGTCGCGCTCGCCCCGCTCCCGCGCCCGTCGGTGGCGCTCGCCGACGCGGCCGCCGGTTCCGTCTCCCCGTTCCGGGGCGAGGTGCAGGAGGTCGCCGTCCCCGGCGACCTCAGCGTGGCCGGGGTGTCGCGCGAGCGCTACATCACGGCGACCGGACCGGAGACGCTCGTGGCATCCGGCACCAACTACGACTGGGCGAAGCTCGTGCTCGTGTTCGGCGACTGGCCGGTGACCGACGAGAACGTGCGGTTCATGGTCGAGTGGATGCGCGAGGAGAACGGCCCCGACAACTGGTGGAACCGCAACAACCCGCTGAACAACGGGTACGGATCGGGCGGCGGCAGCGGCCTGGGCAGCTACACGACCCTCGTCGACGCCGCCCGGTACGCGGCATCCAACCTGCAGAAGCGCACGTTCTACGCCGACATCGTCGCCGCCCTCGAGGCCGGCACGTCAGCGGATGCCGCGGCGCGGGCGGTCTGGGCGTCGCCCTGGGCCGAGAGCCACTACGGGTACGGTACGTGGTGGTCGACCTCGCCGGTGCCCGTCGTGCCGGCCCCGCCGACGGCGTGGGGTCGCTGAGCCCCCGTGCCCGTGCGCTGGATCTTCGCGGAGCAGCTCGGGTCGCAGTTCGACGACGGCGGGCGGATGCTGCTCGTCGAGGCCCGCGCGGCGTTCGGCCGCCGGCCGATGCACCGGCAGAAGGCGCACCTGTACCTCTCCGCGATCCGGCACCGGGCGGCGGAGCTCGGCGACCGCGTCGAGTTCCGGCAGGTGGAGCGGTTCGGCGAGGCCGTCGACGGGCGCGACGACCTCGAGGCGGTCGCCCCGGTGTCGTGGGCGGCGAGGGTGGCGCTCCGGCGCCGTGGCATCCGGATGCTGCCGAGCCGGGGCTTCGTCACCTCGGAGACGGACTTCGCCGAGTGGATGGCGGGTCGCGAGGGCCGTCGCCCGCGCATGGAGGACTTCTACCGGTGGACGCGCGAGCGCACCGGGATCCTGATGCGCGGACCCGAGCCGGAGGGCGGCCGCTTCAACCTCGACCGCGAGAACCGGCAGCCGCCGCCGAGGGGAGCGGTCACGCTGGGCCTGCCGGAGCCGTGGTGGCCCGAGGAGGACGAGATCGACCGCGAGGTGCGCCGCGACCTCGATCGCTGGCAGGCCGACGGACGCGTGCAGCTCATCGGCGACGACGGCCCGCGCCGCTTCGCCGTCACCGAGACCGAGGCCGAGCACGCGATCGCCGACTTCATCGAGACGCGCCTCGGCGACTTCGGCCCGTACGAGGACGCGGTGCTCACCCACGACTGGGTCATGGCGCACTCGCTGCTCAGCGTGCCGCTCAACCTGGGCCTGATCGACCCGCTCGCGCTCGCCGAGCGCGTCGCCGCCGAGCACGCCGCCGGCCGTGCGCCGTTGCAGAGCGTCGAGGGCTTCGTGCGGCAGGTGATCGGATGGCGCGACTGGATGTGGCACCTCTACTGGCACCTCGGGCCCGGCTACCGGCGCGTCCACAACCGCCTCGAGGCGACCCGACCGGTGCCCCGCCCGTTCGCGACCCTCGACACGGCCGGCGTGGACGCCGCCTGCATCCGGCACACGCTCGACGACGTGCGCGCGCACGGCTGGGCGCACCACATCCAGCGGCTCATGGTGCTCGGGAACTGGGCGCTGCAGCGCGCGGTCGATCCGGCCGAGCTCACCGACTGGTTCGCCGGCGCGTTCGTCGACGGCACCCCCTGGGTCATGCCCGCGAACGTGGTCGGGATGTCGCAGCACGCCGACGGCGGCCTCGTCGCGACGAAGCCCTACGCGGCCGGTGGCGCGTACGTCTCGAAGATGACCGACTACTGCGGCGGATGCCGATTCGACCCCAAGGTGCGCCTCGGCCCCGACGCGTGCCCGGTCACCGCCGGGTACTGGGCGTTCCTCGACCGGGCCGAACCGCACCTGCGCGGCAACCACCGGATGGCCCAGCCCCTCGCCGGACTGCGACGCCTGTCGGACCGCGAGGCGGTCGTCGCGCAGGAGCGGGCACGGGACCTCGACAGCGAGGGCTTCGGGCCGGCTCCGGGCTGAGTCGGAGGGCCCCCACGGCGGGCGCGATACCGGGTTCGTCGTGCCCGTGGCATCCGCCGCATACCGGCTCAGGAGGACGCTCGTCAATCCCCCTTGACCGAACCGTCCAAACTATGTCGGTCGGCTCGTGGCGGGATAGAGTCCGGGCAGGATGCCACCGAGGCGCCGTCGCGTCCGCGGAACCCGAACCCCGCGCCGATCAGGAGCACCATGAGCACGATTGCCAGCGCCGCCCGGTCGCAGGTGCTCCGACGCAACAACGTCACCGTCACCGGCGACCCGGCAGGGCGGCCGATCGTGTTCGCGCACGGGTTCGGTTGCAGCCAGGAGGTGTGGCACGCCGTCGCGCCGCGGTTCGAGTCCGACCATCGGGTCGTGCTGTTCGACGCCGTGGGATCGGGCGCGTCCGACCTCGGCGCGTACGACCCGGCGCGCTACGACTCCCTCCACGGCTACGCCGACGACCTCCTGGAGATCCTCGACGCCCTCGACCTGCACGATGCGGTGTTCGTCGGGCACTCCGTCGCCGCGATGGTGGGGGTCCTGGCCTCGAACGTCGACCCGTCGAGGTTCGGCGCGCTCGTGCTCGTCGGTCCGTCTCCCCGGTACCTCGACGACGACGACTACACCGGCGGCTTCAGCCACGCGGACATCGAAGGGCTGCTCGACGCCCTCGACGCGAACTACCTCGGATGGTCCGAGACGATGGCTCCGCTCATCATGGGCAACCCCGCTCGGCCGGAGCTGGGTTCCGACCTCACCGAGAGCTTCTGCAGCGTCGATCCGCGCATCGCGAGCCAGTTCGCTCGGGTCACCTTCCTCTCCGACAACCGGCGGGACCTCGAGCAGGTGCGCACGCCGACCCTCGTCCTGCAGTGCTCCGAGGACGTCATCGCCCCGCCGGCCGTGGGTCGGTACGTGCACGAGCAGATCTCCGGAAGCCGGTTCGTCCAGCTCGCGGCCACCGGCCACTGCCCGAACCTGTCGGCGCCCGAGGAGCTCGCCGCGGAGATCACGGCGTTCCTGCGATGACGATCTCCTCCAGCCCGCCGCCCACCAGGAGCGGCGAAGACGAACTCCACGAGTCGTACGTCGAGCTGTTCCACGATGCGCCGTGCGGATACCTGACGACCACGGCCGACGGCGTGATCACGCGCGTGAACCGGACCCTCGCGACCTGGACCGGGCTCGGCGAGGACGAGCTGCTCGGCACCGCTTTCGTCGACCTCCTCACCACGGCGGGGCAGCTCTTCTACGAATCCCGGTTCGCCACCGTCCTCCGGCTCTCCGGCGAGGTCCGCGAGGTCGCCCTCTCGATGCGCTGCGCCGATCTCCGCGACCTGCCCGTGCTCATCAACGCGCTGATCGTCCCCGCACACGGCGAGCGAGCCGAAGAGATCCGCATCGCCGTCTTCGACGCCACCGAGCGCCAGGACTACGAGCGCCAGCTGCTCGTGGCCCGCCGCCAGGCCGAGGCCTCCGAAGCACGCGTGCGCGTGCTCCAGGACGCGTCGAGCGCCTTCGGCCTCGCCATGAGCGTCCAGGAGCTCGGGGAGGCGCTCATCACCGCCGCGCGCACGGGACTGCTCGCCGCGAGTGCGGCGGTCCTCCTCCCCGGCGAGCGCGACGGCCGGGACCTCATCGTCGACGGCGTCCAGATGGACCCCCTCATCTCCGCGGGCCTCATGGACCTCGCCATGCAGGCGATCGAGGGAGACGAGGTCGTCACGGTCGCGAGCCTCGACCAGGCGGCGACCATCCGCCCCGATCTCGACGTCGCGCTGCAGGAGCAGCGGCTCGCTGCCCTCAGCATCGCGCCGCTCCGAGGCGACTCCGGCGCCCACGGCGTCGTCGTCTGCTTCTTCGGGCGCGACCAGGTCTTCGACGACGACACGCGCGACATCCACGCCGCGCTCGCCCGTCAGGCCTCCCAGGTGCTGCGGCGCGTGCGACTGCAGGAGGAGCTGGCCCATCGTGCGCTCCACGACCAGCTCACCGGCCTGGCCAACCGCAAGCTGCTCCAGGTGCGACTGGACGAGGCCCTCGCCGGCGCACGGCGCGACGCGCGCCCGCTGTCGATCGTGTTCATCGACCTGGACGGCTTCAAGGCGGTCAACGACGCCCTCGGCCACCGCGTGGGCGACGAGGTGCTCGTCGAGGTCGCCGAGCGGCTCCGCGGCGTCGCGCGCGCATCGGACCCCGTGGCGAGGTACGGCGGGGACGAGTTCGTGATCGTGTGCGAGAACGCGGATGCCGAGGCGGCCGGGGTCATCGCGGAGCGGTTCCGGCACGAGGTGGGCCGTCCGTTGACGAGCGTGCCCCCCAGCTACAGCGTCGCGGCGAGTGTCGGCGTGGCGACCTGGACTCCCGACGACACGGCCGACGATCCGGAACCCGAACGGCTGATCCGGCTGGCCGACGAGGCGATGTACGCCTCGAAGCGCGGCGGCCGCGATCGGGTCACATCGGTGACGGTGTAGTCGGGCACACCGCTCACGGCGCACCGCACGGCTCGCCCGCCGGCTTCGGTGACGACCTGCGTACCGCCCTGGAATGTATCGCTCGCGAAGGAGGCGACATGGGAACACTGGAATACAACTCGAAGCTCTCGGCGACGTTCGACGACCGGACACTCGCCCACCTGCAGGTGGCGATCTGGTCGAAGCTGCGCCGCGGTGAGCACTTCGCATTCACCTGGGTCGACGAGGAGGCGACACCGCCGAGGACCTCCGTCTGGTGCAGCCCCACCATTCCGATGACGTTCCAGTTCGACCGGGCCGAGCCCGCCGAGCTGAACCCCCGGTGGGTCGAAGTGCTCACCAAGGCGGCCAACTCGGCAGGTGGGCTGCGACTGATCCCCGAGCCCGTCGAGGCGACCCCCGCTCGATGAGCGCGACACGAACAGGAGGAGGAACGGGATGGGCACCCTGATCTACGGTCAGCGGATCTCGGAGTTCGAGATCGAGGACCGCACGCTCGCGCACCTGCAATTCGTCATTGCGGCGAAGCTGCAACGCGGCGAGCAGTTCATGTTCACCTGGAGCCACGGGATGGAACGCGGCAGCGGCCGCAGCGTCATCTGGATCAGCCCCGCAGCGCAGGTGCACTTCCGCTTCAGCGGCAATCGCGCACCCAAGCTCAACCGGGCCTGGCTCGAGATGCTGATGGACAGCGCGAACAGCCGCGCCGGGCTCCAATGGGTGCCCGAGCCGGCCGACGCCGCCGGACCCTGACACCGCACCCCCGACGACGGAACGAGAGAACGGAGCATCCCTTGAAGATCCACCGGCTGACGGTCGACGGCAAAGACTACTTCCTGCCCGACCCCATCGACGAGCTTCGCGCGCAGATCCTCGCCGCCATCCAGGCCGGCGGCGGTTACGTCACCATCCCCCCGCTTCGAGGCGGCCCGGGAATCGACATCCTCTTCTCGCCGGGGATGCCGGTGAGCTGGACCCAGCTCGACATCGGCGATTCCGGCGACGCCTCCGGGACGTCGTCGGGGCAGGACCCCGACGAGTTCGCGGATCCCTACAGCTCGCTCTGAGCCGGACCGCCCGCTTCCGCCCGGAGGCGGGCGGTCATCCGTTCGGGCGTCGACGGTCGGCCGAACAGGAACCCCTGGGCCCGGTCGAATCCCAGCTCTCGCACCGCTTCCCATTGCAGCTCGGTCTCGACGCCCTCGGCGACCGTGCGCAGCCCTCGATCGCGGGCGAAGCGCACCAGTCGAGCGACCTCCGTGCGCTCCTCGGTGACGTGCTGGATCAGCGAGCGGTCCACCTTGAGCTCGGTGATCGGCAGCGCGCCCGCGCGGAACTCGGCCTCCTCGACGGATCGCACGTCGTCGAGCGAGACTCCGACCCCGTGGGCGCGCACCCGGCGGAGGTTGTCTTCCGCGGCGGCGGGCGACGGTCGCGACTCGGTCAGCTCCAGCATGAGCAGCTCGGGTCGGATGCCATCAGTCCGCAGCCGGTCGAGCACCCGATCGGCGAAGTCGGCCCGCTCGAGCTGCACGGCGGCGACGTTGACGGCGACCTCGATCCGTCGTCCCGCGGAGGTCAGGTCGGCAGCGAAGCGGCAGGCGCACCGGAGCATGGCGTCGCCGATGGCATCCATCGACCGGGTCTCCTCGGCGATCGGGATGAAGTGCTGCGGCCCGAGCACACCTCGCTGGGGATGGCGCCACCGGCTCAGCGCCTCGACCGCCACCGTGCGCCCGTCCCGGGCGTCGACCTGCGACTGGAACTCGGCGACGATCTCGCCGCGCACCGCGGCACGCCGCAGGTCGCGCACCACTCGCTGGTTCCCGTGCACGACACCCTCCCCCGGGCTCTCCGACAGCCCCGGCCATTGTGCGTGCAACATCCGATTTCGGACAAAGGCGAGACACGAGGCGCTCCGCGCCCTATAATCCGCTCGCCGACCTCAGCTCCGGTCGAGCGGCCGCCACACGACGACGGCGTTCTCGCGCCGCACGCGCGTGCCGGCCTTGAGCGACACGACCTCGCCGTGGGCCCCGGCGGCGAAGACCCGGCGTCCGGGCCGGTTGAGCATCTCGTCGGCGAGCGCGCGCTCCAGCTCGCGGACGCGTTGGCGGAGGTCGGTGACCTCGTTCTCGAGATCGAGGATGCGGCGGATGCCCTCGAGGCTCACGCCCTCGCTCGAGAGCTGCTGGATCTCGCGGAGCTGCGCGACGTCCCGCATCGAATAGCGACGCGACTTGCCCGCCGTGCGCTTCGGGGACACGAGCCCCATGCGGTCGTACTGGCGGAGCGTCTGCGGGTGCATGCCGGCGAGCTCGGCCGCGACCGAGATCACGAACAGGGGGCTCTCGCCGTCGACCTGCATCAGTGGCCCCGGGCCTTGGCGAGGAGGTCCTCGCGGGGATTCTCGTCGGGCAGGAGCGCGGCGAACTCGCGCAGCTTCTCCTCGGCCTCCTTCGACAGGTGCGACGGCACGGCGACCTGCACGACGGCGAGGAGGTCGCCCGTGCCCTTCTTCGTCTCGACGCCGCGACCCTTCACGCGCAGCACGCGGCCGCTCGGAGTGCCCGGCGCGACACGCAGCTTGACCGGCTCGCCGCCGAGCGTCGGCACCTGGATGGTGGCGCCGAGCGCGGCCTCGACGAAGGTGACGGGCACGTTGACGCGGAGGTTGAGCCCGTCACGTTCGAACACCGGGTGCTTGCGCACCTTGACGGTGAGCACGATGTCGCCGGCCTCGCCGCCGTCGGGCGACGGGTGGCCCTTGCCGCGCAGCCGGATCTTCTGGCCGTCGGCGACTCCCGCGGGCACGTTGACGGTGATCTCGCGCCCCTCGGCGGTCTGCAGCGTGATGCGGTCGCCCTTGGTGGCGGTGACGAAGTCGAGCGTCGTCGACGCGGTCACGTCACGCCCGCGGGTGGGGCCGCCGAAGCCGCCGTAGCCGCCGGTGGGCTGGCCGAACCGGCCGCCGCCGAAGAGGCCGCTCAGCAGGTCGTCGTACTGGCCGGCGCCCTGCTGGGTGGTGTAGCGCGTGCCGCGGCCGCCCGGGCCGCCGAACATGCCGCCGAAGACGTCCTCGAAGCCGCCGGCGCCGCCGGCGCCGGGCGCGGTGAACCGGGCGCCCTGCCCCATCGCGCGGACCGCGTCGTACTCCTTGCGTTCCTCGGGATCGGAGAGCACGGAGTGCGCCTCGCTGATCTCCTTGAACTTCGACTCGGCGGCGGCATCCCCCGGGTTCTGGTCGGGGTGGTACTTGCGCGCGAGCTTGCGGTAGGCCTTCTTGATGTCGGCGTCGCTGGCGTCCTTGGAGACGCCGAGGATCGCGTAGAAGTCCTTGTCGAACCAATCCTGGCTGGCCATCGGCGCCTCCTTCCTCGAAATCTAGTGCGGATCGGTGATCGAGTAGCGCCGCCTGCGGCGCGTATCGAGATCGGGTGACCCGGTCTCGATACGGCCGCGGGCGGCCTCCTCGACCAGCGGTGCCCCGCTACGCGGGCGTCTTGACGACGACCTTCGCCGCACGCAGCAGCGTGCTGCCGAGCAGGTACCCGGTCTCGACGACGTCGGCGACCGTGTCGACCTCGACCTCGTCGGAGTGCTGCTGGAAGATCGCCTCGTGCCGCTGCGGGTCGAACGCCTCGCCCACCTCGCCGAACGGGGTGAGGCCGAGCTTCTCGACCGACGCGCGCAGCTTCGCCGCGATCGTCGCGAACGGGGTGTCGCCCTCGAGGTCGCCGTGCTTCTCGGCGCGGTCGAGGTCGTCGAGCACGGGCAGCAGCACGGCCACGGCCGCGCCGATCGCCCGCTCCCGCTCGACCTCGCGGTTCGCCTCGGTGCGCTTGCGGTAGTTCGCGTACTCGGCGGTGACCCGCTTCAGGTCGGCCAGGTGCTCGGCCGACGGGTCGTCGACCTCGGCCTGCGCGGCGTTCAGGATGTCGTCGACGGTGAGGGCCTCCTCGTCGAGCACGTCCGAGACGTCGGGTGCAGCACCCTCGGCCGTGCCGGCGGCATCCGTCGACCCCGCCTCGGGGGCGGACTGCTCGCCCGCCCCCTCGGCACCGGAGTCGGCATCGGGCTTGCGAACCTGACCCGTCTCGGGGTCGATCCGCCGCTTGTCGCGGATGATCGGCTCGTCGTGGTTCTGGTTCTCGTCAGCCATGGCTACTTCTTCTCGTCCTCGTCGTCGATGACCTCGGCGTCGACCACGTCCTCGTCGGACTGGTCGGAGCCCTCGGTGCCGGACGGGTTGGCGTCCTCACCGGGGTTGGCGCCGGCGGTCGCGTCGGCCTGCTGGCCCTGCGCGTAGATCGCCTCGCCGAGCTTGCCCTGCGACTGGTTCAGCTTGTCGAACGCCGACTTCACCGCGTCGTCGTCGTCGCCGGCGAGCGCGGTCTTCAGCGCGTCGACGTCGCCCTGGACCTCGTTCTTCACGTCGGCCGGGAGCTTGTCCTCGTTGTCCTTGATCAGCTTCTCGATCGAGTAGACGAGCTGCTCGGCCTGGTTGCGCGTCTCGGCCGACTCGCGGCGCTTCTTGTCCTCCGCCGCGTGCTCCTCGGCGTCGCGCACCATCCGGTCGATGTCCTCCTTCGGCAGCGACGAGCCGCCGGTGATGGTCATCGACTGCTCCTTGCCGGTGCCCTTGTCGCGCGCCGACACGTGCACGATGCCGTTCGCGTCGATGTCGAAGGTGACCTCGACCTGCGGGATGCCACGGGGAGCCGGGGCGATGCCGGTCAGCTCGAACGTGCCGAGCGGCTTGTTGTCGCGCGTGAACTCGCGCTCGCCCTGGAACACCTGGATCGCGACCGACGGCTGGTTGTCGTCGGCGGTCGTGAAGGTCTCGCTCCGCTTGGTCGGGATGGCCGTGTTGCGCTCGATGAGCTTGGTCATGATGCCGCCCTTGGTCTCGATGCCGAGGCTCAGGGGGGTGACGTCGATGAGCAGCACGTCCTTGCGCTCGCCCTTGAGGACGCCGGCCTGCAGGGCGGCGCCGACGGCGACGACCTCATCCGGGTTCACGCCCTTGTTGGGCTCCTTGCCGGTCTCCTGCTTCACGAGCTCGGAGACGGCGGGCATGCGGGTCGAACCGCCGACGAGCACGACGTGCGCGATGTCGGCCACCTTGATGCCGGCCTCGCGGATGACATCCTCGAACGGCTTCTTCGTGCGGTCGAGCAGGTCGCTCGTCATGTTCTCGAACTGGGCGCGCGTGAGCGTCTCGTCGAGGTTGGCCGGGCCGTTCTCGGTGAGCGAGAGGTACGGCAGCTGGATGCTCGTCGACATGCTCGACGAGAGCTCCTTCTTGGCCTGCTCCGCGGCCTCCTTGAGGCGCTGGAGGGCGATCTTGTCCTTCGAGACGTCGACACCCGTCGAGTCCTTGAAGCGCTTGATCAGGTGCTCGACGATGCGCTGGTCCCAGTCGTCGCCGCCGAGGCGGTTGTCGCCCGCGGTCGCACGGACCTGGATGGTCGAGAAGTCGTCGTCCTTGCCCACCTCGAGGAGGGACACGTCGAACGTGCCGCCACCGAGGTCGAAGACGAGGATGAGCTCGTCCTCCTTGCCCTTGTCGAGGCCGTACGCGAGCGCGGCGGCGGTGGGCTCGTTGATGATGCGGAGCACGTTGAGGCCCGCGATCTCACCGGCCTCCTTGGTCGCCTGGCGTTCCGCGTCGTTGAAGTACGCCGGCACGGTGATGACCGCGTCGGTGACCGTGTCGCCCAGGTACTGCTCGGCGTCGCGCTTCAGCTTCTGCAGGATGCGCGCCGAGATCTCCTGCGGCGTGTAGGTCTTGCCGTCGATCTCCTTCTTCCAGTCGGTGCCCATGTGGCGCTTGACCGACGAGATGGTGCGATCGACGTTGGTCACGGCCTGGCGCTTGGCGGTCTCGCCGACGAGCACCTCGCCGTCCTTCGTGAATGCCACCACCGACGGGGTGGTGCGGAAGCCCTCGGCGTTCGCGATGACGACGGGCTCGCCGCCCTCGAGGACGCTCACGACCGAGTTGGTGGTGCCCAGGTCGATTCCGACTGCACGTGACATGTGTGTCTCTCCTTCTGCCGGGGGGTTCTCGGATGTCGCCCCGCGGCGATCGGCCCGGCGGTGCCCGCCCGCGGCCGAAGTCTGCTCGTCGAGACTTGAGCCTCGACCGCTCAAGTCTCGCAGCGGCATCCGTTCGATGTCAAGTCGGGACGCTGAAAGTTGAGCCTACGTGACTCAACCCGACCTCGCCCGTCCGCATTCCCCCTGCGCCCCATCCCCCGGGCCGGGCCTCAGCCCTCGCGTGCGAGTGTCCAATGGATGTCGCCGCGACGCTCCCGTGGCGGCATCCATTGGACACTCGATGGGGGTGCGGAGCGGCGACCGGTCCTGCACAGGCCGCGATGAGGCGAGTGGACCCACCGCACGCGCCTCGGCGCCGGTACGCCGTGGGCGCGGCGCGCAGCATGGTCCGGTGCCGGCGCGCCCCCTCCCGCCGCAACTCCGCCGAGTGCCGTTCTCGGTGCCGCGTGCCGATGAGCTCGGCGTCCCGCGTGGGCGGCTCCGCGCGCTCGACCTCTCCGCGCCCTTCCACGGCGTACGCGCCACCGTCCCCCCGGCGACCCATGCCGAGCGCTGCGCCGCGTTCGCCGCCCGCATGCCCGTCACCCAGGTGTTCAGCCACGCCACGGCCGCCCTGCTGTGGGGCGTGCCGCTGCCGTCCGCGCTGGAACGGGGGCCGCTGCACGTCTCCGCCCTGCGCGGACGCGAGCCGCGCGTGCCGGGCGTGGTCGGCCACCGGCTCCGCGCCGATCGGGTCCGGGTCGGCGCCGTCCGCGGGCTCCCCGTGGTGTCGGCGTGCGACTCGTGGTGCCAGCTCGCGACCGCGCTGTCCCACGACGACCTCGTCGCCGCCGGAGACCGGCTGCTCGGCTGGCCCCGCCCGCTCGTCTCGGCCGACGAGCTCGACGCGGCGATCGAGCGGCATCGCGGCGGACGCGGGACGAGCGCGCGGGATGCGGCACGGCTCGACCTCCGGCCGGGTGCGGCGTCGCCGCGGGAGACCCGGCTGCGGCTGCAGGTGATACGCGCCGGCTTCCCCGAGCCGGAGCTCAATGCGCCGATCCCACTGAGCGCGGGGTGGACCGCGCACGGCGACCTCGTTTTCCGCGCGTACGGGGTGCTGCTCGAGTACGACGGCGAGCAGCACCGCGGCGACGACGCGCAGTTCCACCGAGATGTCGAACGGCTCAACGACCTCGCCGCAGACGGGTGGATCGTGATCCGGGTCGGGCGCCGGCTGCCGATGCAGCGCGCGCTCGACCAGCTCGAACGCGCGATGCGCAGCCGCGGCTGGCGTGGCGTTCGTGCGAGCTAGGGTCGACGGATGCCGCGGGGCGGACATCTCGGGGTGCACACCGACGTCGGTGCGGGGCGCGGGCGATACGGTGGGGCGCATGACCCGGACCCTCGCGCCGCGCGTGCTCGCGGCATCCGCTGCCCTGACCCTCTCGCTCGGCCTCGCGGCCTGCGCGAGCGACGACCCCGCCGAGACGGCGGCGCCCACGACGCCGGCCGCCGCTTCGCCCGAGCCGACCACGGAGCCGACGACCACGGAACAGCCCGCGATCGGCGCGAGCTGCGAGGACGTGCTCGCGCCCGACGCGTACGCGAAGCTCGAGGCCGACGGGCTCGAAACGCGCAATCCCGACCCGGTCGACCCGGTCGCCCAGCGGATCGTCGAGGACGGCGGGATCGCCTGCGCGTGGGTGAAGCCGCAGACCGACAACATGCTGAACCTCGCCCACGCGACCGGCGTGGACGAGGGCGAGTGGACGACCGCCCTCGCCAAGGCCGGGTATGCGCAGACCGACGAGCCCGTGGCCGGCGCGTGGACGGGTCCCGCCGAGCCGGGCAGCGGCGTGAGCCCGGTCGTGGTGCTCGCCGACGGGACGATCACGTGGGTCAGCGCGCCCGACTTCGCGCAGTGGGTCCGTCGGGCGAGTTGATCCGTCGACATCGCTGTCCGGATCGGCGGTGACGCACGGAACACGCGTGACGCGCTGAACGACGCAGGAAACCTGCGCGCTTCCCCGCTCGGGGGTCTGTTGCGCGCCAAGCGCTTTCCCCTAGGGTGCAGCCACCGGCATCAGGAAAGGGTGAGCATGATTCGGCACAGGATGAGGTTGATCGGCGGGGCGACCGCCGCGATGGTGGTCCTCGGCGCGTTCGGCGCGACGGCGGCTGCGGCGGCTCCGGGCAAGGGTCCCGACAATGCGGGACCGCGGTATACGGCCGGCGCCTCGGGCGTCGGCGACGCGTACTTCCCCCTCGCCGGCAACGGCGGATACGACGTCCAGCACTACGACCTCGCCATCCGCTACGCACCGCCCGCCCCATCCCCCGCGCCGCTGTCGGGCCAGTTCGACGGTGTCGCCACGATCGACCTCGTCGCCACGCAGGATCTCGACCGGTTCAACCTCGACCTGCGCGGGATGGACGTGCGGTCGGTCAGCGTCGACGGCAAGCCTGCGACGGGCATCCAGCCGCCGCTCGCCGGTCAGGTCGTCGACGGCGCCGCGTACTGGCACGTGCAGAACGCCGACCAGCGCGAATGGGAGCTCACGATCCAGCCTCGGCCGAAGCTCAAGGCCGGCCAAGCCGTGCAGGTCGTCGTGGAGTACGGCGGTGCCACGACGCGACCGCTGGACATCGAGGGCGCACTGTACGGGTGGGTGACCACGCGCGACGGCGCCATGGTCGTGAGCGAGCCCGACGGATCCATGACCTGGTATCCGGTGAGCGACCACCAGACCGACAAGGCGACGTACTCGTTCGAGATCACGGTGCCCGAGGGCAAGACCGCCGTCGCGAACGGAATCCAGCCCAAGCCGGCGGAGACGGTCGACGGCTGGACCACCTGGTTCTGGGATGCCCCCGACCTCCAGGCGAGCTACCTGACGACGGCATCGGTCGGCGACTTCGACCTCGTCGAGACCACGTCGACGGGCGGCGACATCCCGATCATCGACGCCATCGACCGGAAGCTCACCGCCGCGCAGCGCACTGCCCTCAACACCCGACTCGCGCTGCAGCCCGCGATGCTGGACTTCATGGAGGGGTACTTCGGCGAGTACCCCTTCGTGGCGTACGGGTCGATCATCGACAACGACACGGTGGGCTACGCCCTCGAGACGCAAACCAGACCGGTGTACGGCATCGGACAGTCCGGCGAGGGCACCCTCCTGCACGAAGCGGCGCACCAGTGGTTCGGCAACGCGGTGAGCCCCGAGCGGTGGCAGGACATCTGGCTCAACGAGGGCTGGGCGACGTACGCCTCCTGGATGTGGACCGAGCATCGCGGCGGCATCAGCGCGCAGCAGGCGTACAACAACTGGTACGCGCCCGCTCGCACCACCGCCTACTGGAACCTCCAGATCGGCGACCCGGGCAACATGGGTCTCTTCGCCACGCAGGTCTACAACCGGGGCGCCGCGACCCTCCATGCCCTGCGGGTCGAGGTCGGCGACGACGACTTCTTCGAGGCGAGCCGGCTCTGGCTGGAGCGCTACGACGACTCGGCGGGCACGTCGGAGGACTTCCAGGCCATCTACGAAGAGGTCTCGGGCAAGGACCTCGACGGGTTCTTCCAGACCTGGCTGTACGACCAGGTGAAGCCGCCGGCCACCTGGACCATCACCCCGTAGCGGGCGGGCACGCACGACGGGGGCGCCCGGGCATCCAGCGGATGCTCGGGCGCCTCCGCGTACGCTGGAGGGATGCCGACCGACGCGCCCGACACCCCTGCCCGCACCGCGGAGCCGGCGGCGACCCCGCGCGACGGCGCCGTGCGCGAGACGCGCGGCAGCGGCATCCGCTCGACCAAGCCCCGCCAGGTGCGGCCGAAGACCGAGGGATGGCAGCAGGCGAAGGACGCCGACGGCCGCCCGCTGCTGCAGTTCGCGTCGCCGAAGCGCGGCAAGCCGCCCGCCCACCTCGCCGACCTCGCGCCCGAGGAGTGGAAGGCGAAGGCGGACGAGCTCGGCGTGCCCGCGTTCCGACTCAAGCAGGTCGCCCGCCACTACTTCACGCGCTGGACCACCGACCCCGCCGAGATGACCGACCTCCCGGCTGAGGGCCGCGAGGAGCTCGTCGCCGGGCTGCTGCCGCCGCTGCTCACCGAGGTGAAGCGCCTCGAGACCGACCGCGGCGACACGATCAAGTTCCTCTGGAAGCTGCACGACGGTGCGCTCGTCGAGTCGGTGCTCATGCGCTACCCGGGCCGCATCACGCTGTGCGTGTCGAGCCAGGCCGGCTGCGGCATGAACTGCCCGTTCTGCGCGACCGGCCAGGCGGGCCTCACGCGCAACATGTCGGCCGCCGAGATCCTCGACCAGGTCGTCGCCGCGAACCGCGTCATCGCCGCGGGTGCGCTGCACGGCAAGCGCGCCGACGACGGCACGCCCGAGCGCGTCTCGAACATCGTGTTCATGGGCATGGGCGAGCCGCTCGCGAACTACGCCCGGCTCATGCGGGCCGTGCGCACCATGGCCGCGCCCGCGCCGAACGGCCTCGGCATGTCGGCCCGCAACATCACCGTCTCGACGGTCGGCCTCGTGCCCGCCATCCGCAAGCTCGCCGACGAGCACGTGCCCGTCACGTTCGCGCTCAGCCTGCACGCGCCCGACGACGGGCTGCGCGACGAGCTCATCCCGGTGAACTCGCGCTGGAAGGTCGACGAGGCGCTCGATGCCGCACGCGAGTACTTCGAGAAGACCGGCCGGCGCGTGTCGATCGAGTACGCCCTCATCAAGGACATGAACGACCACGGATGGCGCGCCGACCTGCTCGCCGAGAAGCTCAACGAGCGCGGCCACGGGTGGGTGCACGTCAACCCGATTCCGCTGAACCCGACGCCCGGCTCGATCTGGACCGCGTCCGAGGTCGACGTGCAGCAGGAGTTCGTGCGTCGCCTCACCGCCGCCGGCATCCCCACCACGATCCGCGACACGCGCGGCAAGGAGATCGACGGCGCCTGCGGGCAGCTCGTCGCGACCGAGGAAGACGAGGCGGTCGCCGCCCGCGCCTGACCGCCTCACCCGCCCGATCCGGAGCCGCGGGTACGCTACCGCCATGATCCGAACGTCGCTTCCGGCGCTCGCCGGCGCGGGGCTCGTCCTGGGCCTCTTCACCGGATGCGTCGCGGAGCCCGCCCCGCCCGCGTCGCGCCCCACCGGCAGTGCGCCCCCGAGCGCGTCCGGGTCCGCCGACTCGGCGAGCCCGACCGCGAGCGCGGCGCCCGCGCCGACCACGTCGTCCGGCGAGGAGGTCACCTGCGAGAACGTGCTCGCGACCGAGGACGCCGCCCGCCTCGAAGCCGACGGGCTGGAGTACCGCGCGGACCGCTCCGAGCCCTTCGGTCCGGCCGCCGCCGAGCTCGCCGCCGACGGCGGGTTGTCGTGCACCTGGCTCGGCGGCGGCGACCTCGGCGTTTGGTTCACGATCCTGTCCGAGACGGATGCCGCGTGGCAGGCGCGTTCGGCCGGGCTACAGGGGTCCGGGTGGGTCGAGACCGGCTACCCGCTCCCCGGCGCCCTGGAGGCCCCGCCGGACTACGACCCGAACTACATCCCCGTCATGGCGCACGTCGACGGCGTGACGTACTTCACCACCTCGGCCGACTTCCTCGTGGCCGTCGCCGACTAGCACCGACCGGGCGCGGGTCTTTACGGATGCCGCGGCACCGGCGTATGCTCGTGCGGGCCGCGCCACGCGGCATCCGTCGCCTCGATCGAGGCGAGCACGAGCGCCCAGCGGGCCGAGACCGGAAGGAGTGAGCGATGAACACCGTCCTTGTCGCGCGTATCGCAGACACCCTTCCCTGCGAGGCCGCCCGCTAGCATCCGCGACGGTGGCCTCCACGATCTCGGAGAACCACCGTGAACATGCTGTCGTCACTCGACGATTCCGCCGCGCGCCGCGCGGCATCCGCCACGCCGCTCGCCGCGGCGTTCGCCCACGACCTCGCCTTCGCCGACGTCGAGCCGGGCGAGGACCAGCGCTGGTCCACCTGGCCGGCCACCCAGCCCAGCGAGCGCGGGCCTCTCCCGCGCCCCGACTGGGTCGTCACCTCCGCCGCCGCGATCGACACCGAACTCGGCATCGTGAAGACCGGCAAGGAGGCCGACCTCTGGCTCATCGAACGCGCGGTGCCGGGTGCGCCGCCCGAGGTACCCGGCAACCGCACGCTCCTCGCCGCGAAGCGCTATCGCGGCACCGAACATCGGATGTTCCATCGCTCGGCGGTGTACACCGAGGGCCGCGCGGCGCCGCGCCGCAGCCGTGACGTGCGCGCCGTGCAGCGCTCGTCGTCGTACGGCCGCGAGGTCGCGCGCACCGAATGGGCGTACGCCGAGTTCGCCGCGCTCAGCCGGCTGGCCGAGCTCGGCGCGGCCGTCCCGTATCCCGTGCAGGTCGGCGAGACCGAGGTGCTCATGGAGTTCATCGGCGAGGGGCGGGTGGCGGCGCCGCGGCTCGCGCAGGTGCGCGCCTCGCGCGACGAGCTGCGCGACCTGTTCCACCAGGTCGTCGACTTCATGCACACGCTCGCGTTCGCGGGGCTCGCACACGGCGACCTCTCGCCCTACAACCTGCTCGTGCACCGCGGGCGGGTGGTCGCGATCGACCTGCCGCAGGTGGTCGACGTCGTCGCGAACCCGAACGGGTTCGACCTGCTGCACCGCGACTGCGTCAACGTGTGCGAATGGTTCACGCGGCAGCGGCTGGAGTGCGACGCCGAGGACCTGTTCGCGCAGCTCGTCGGCGACGTGACCGGCTGAGCCGCGGCATCCGCTCGCCGTGGTGGACGCCGCCGAGCACAGGTCGGACGGGAATCGTCGGTACCGGATCGCCGGTCCGACGATTCCCGTCCGGCGGGACCCGGCAGCTCGGGGACCCGGGCAGCTCGGGGACCCCGGCGACCCGGGCGGCGCAAGGGGCTCGCGATCGCCGGCGCTCGCGCCTACGCTGCCGCGCATGCGACTCGCGACGTGGAACGTGCTCTGGCGGTTCGCGCCCGACTGGCGGGCGCGCGAGCGCGGGATCCTGACGACGCTCGAGCGCGTCGCGCCGGACGTGCTCGGCCTGCAGGAGTGCTGGGCGACCCGGACGGAGTCGCAGGCCGATCGCATCGCCGCGCACCTCGGGATGCACGCCGCCTTCGCGGGCCCATCGCTGCCGCCGGTGCCGGAGCCGCCGGAGCACGACGACCAGGCGGGCGTGCGGATGGGCGTTGGCCTCGTCAGCCGGTGGCCGATCGCCGGCACCGTGGAGCACGAGCTGCCCGTGAGCCACCGGCAGGTCGCCCCGGTCGCCCTCGAGGCGCGGATCGCGCACCCCGAGACGCCGTTGCGCGTCGTGGTCGCGGCGACCGAGTGGGAACCGGCGTACGCCGACGACCACCTCGCCCAGACGAGGCGGCTCGCCGAGTTGATCGGCGCGCCCGACCTGGCGCCACCGACGTTCCTCCTCGCCGACCTCAACTGCGACGTCTCCCAGGCCGAGTTCGCCCCGCTGGCGCCGGTGGCGGTGGATGTCTGGGCGATCGCCGGCGGTGCAGCGGATGCGGTGACGCTGAGCTCCGCGGTCCCGTTCGCGCCGCTCGAGGCCGTCAAGGAGATGGATCGGAGGATCGACCACATCCTCATGGCCAACGGATCCGGCGCCGTCGTGGAAGGCGCGTCGATCATCGACGAGCCGGTCGACGGGCTCTTCCCCAGCGACCACTTCATGGTGACGGCCGACGTGCGCCTGCCGCCGCGGTGACGCACGGCGGGTCGGGCGACGGGCGGCGGCGGGTCCCGGCACTTCCGCAGGGGCGTTGCGAGCCGCTAGCCTGCACGGGATCGACGCGGATCGGCCCGGCCGGGCGCGCCGTCACCGCCCGTTCACCCCGCGCCGGAAGACTGCCCCCATGACCGACCCACAGCCCCCGGCGGAGCGCGCCTCGACCGCGACCGCCCCGCACCTCTCGACCGGCGAGCTGCGGGTCATCACGGGCCTGGAGCTCGCCGGCGACCGGCCCGTGCCGCGCCGGCAGGTGTGGTCGTGGGCGCTGTGGGACTGGGCGACGCAGCCGTTCAACTCCGTCATCACGACGTTCGTCTTCTCGGTGTACCTCACGAGCGCCCTGTTCCTCGCGCCGCAGGTGGCCGGGCTGTCGCCCGACGATCCCGCGTACGAGCGCGGCCTCGCCGAGCTCTCGTCGCAGCTGGGGCTCGCGGTCGGCCTCGGCGGCATCCTCATCGCGGTGCTCGCGCCGGTGCTGGGGCAGCGAGCGGATGCCGCGGGCCGGCGCAAGTTCTGGCTGGCCCTCGCCACGGGCGGGGTCGTGCTCTGCCAGGCGATGATGGTGTTCGTCGAGGCGGACTGGCGCTTCTTCTGGCTGGGGGCGGGGCTGCTGGCGGCCGGCACGGTGTTCCAGGAGATCGCGGGCGTGAACTACAACGCCATGCTCGTGCAGGTCTCGAACGCGCGCACGGTGGGTCGCGTGAGCGGGCTCGGCTGGGGCTTCGGCTACCTCGGCGGCATCGTGGTGCTCGCGCTGGTCGTCGTGGCCGACTTCGCCGACTGGTTCGGCATCCCGACCGACGGCGGGCTCAACATCCGGCTCGTGGCGCTGTTCTGCGCGATCTGGACGGTGGTGTTCTCGCTGCCGATCTTCCTCAACGTGCCCGAGGCCCCGGCCGCGCCGGGCCGTGAGCGCGTCGGCTTCTTCCGCAGCTACGTGGTGCTCGGGCGGGACATCGCCCGGCTCTGGCGCGAGGCGCGTCCGACGTTCTGGTTCCTGCTGGCGAGCGCGGTGTACCGCGACGGGCTCGCGGGCGTGTTCACGTTCGGCGCGGTGATCGCGAGCATCACGTTCGGCTTCTCGTTCAACGAGGTCGTGATCTTCGGCGTCGCCGCGAACGTGGTGGCGGGCGTGTCGACGATCGTGGTCGGCCGGCTCGACGACCGGTTCGGTCCGCGGGCCGTGATCCTCGCGACCCTGGGCGGGCTGATCGTCTCGGCGGTCGTCGTCTTCGTCGCGCACGACGCCGGCAAGACGGTGTTCTGGGTGTTCGGCCTGTTCCTGTCGGCCCTTGTCGGGCCCGCCCAGGCCGCGAGCCGGTCGTTCCTCGCCCGGGTGACGCCGGCCGGACGCGAGGGTGAGATCTTCGGGCTGTACGCGACCACGGGTCGCGCGGCGAGCTTCCTCGCACCGCTCGCGTGGGCGGGATTCATCGCGGTGTTCGGCGCGCAGTACTGGGGCATCCTGGGCATTGCGCTGGTCCTCGCGGCCGGGTTCGTGATGATGCTGTTCGTGCGGCTGCCGAAGCGGGTCGCGGATGCCGCGCACGCGACCCCGTCCTCAGTGACCCGCTCCGACGGCTAGCCGGGCCGGCACCGGCGCGGTCAGCGGCCGCGCTCGCGGCGGAGGCCCTCGGCGAACCGCGTGAGGAGGTCGGCGAACACGACGCGCTCCTCGTCGCTGAATCCGTCGAGGGCGGACTCGATGGCCCGGCGGTGCTCGGCTCCGGCGGAGCGGACGGCCGCGCGGCCGGACTCGGTCAGGCGCACCCGGGTGCGCCTGGCGTCGTCGGGATCGGCCTCGCGCGCCACGAGGGCGTCGGCGACGGCGCCCTGCACCAGGCGGCTCGCGCGCGGTTGGTCGACGCCGATCGCCTCGGCGAGCTCGGTGACCGACATGGCGCGGTCGGCCGCGTCGAGGGTCGCGAGGAGCCGGTGCCGGGCGACCGGACCGAACCGGAACGCCCACGGGCCGGCGCCGGGTTCGCCCTGGGGCCCGCGGTGGCCGGACGGGCCCGGGCCGTGGGCGTGCGGCCCGCCGTGGGGGTGTCCGTGCCGGTGACCCCGCCCGCGCTCGGGCCGGTCGTCGTCGCGCGTGGCCCACGGCGGTCGGCCGCCACGGCGGAGCGCGGCGAGTGCGCGCGCGATGCGTTCGGGCGCATCGGCCGGACTCACCGGATCGTCGCTTCCGGCAGAGCCGGCGGGCGTCTCGGGGTCGTCGTTCACGCCTCCAGAGTACTTGTCATTTGACATGCATTCGCATTGCATGTCACAGTACATATGCATGCCTGATGACATGCATCGTCTCCTCGAGCGGGGCTCTCGCCCCGCGGCCGCACTCGCGGCGACTCCATCCGGCCCTCGGCGGCCGACTCTCCGCGCCGGATCGGCGCATCCGAAAGGATCCCCATGAACTCCCACGACCACACCCCTGACTCCCACGACCACGCCCCTGACTCCCACGACCGATCCGAGCCCTCCGGCCCGGGCCGCCCGCTCGGCTTCTGGCTCACGACCGTCGACCGGGCCATCGCGCGTGAATTCGCCGCCGCGTTCGACGACCTCGAGGTCACCCGTCGCGAATGGCGGCTGCTCAACCTCATCGGAGGCGAAGCGCGCGACGAGCGGCTGAGCATGAAACTCGAGCGCCGGCCCGAGCTCGTCGCATCGCTCGTCGAACGCGGATGGATCGCCGGCGACGCCGGCGACCTGCACCTCACCGACGACGGCCGCGCGGCGCTCGCGACGCTCGGCGAGCGTGTCCGCGGCATCCGTTCGCGGATCGCCGAGGCCGTGCCGGCCGACGACTACGCGACCACGGTCGCCACGCTCGAGGCCATCGCCCGCGAACTCGGCTGGAGCGAGGACCGGCCGGACCGGCCCGGACGTCGGTTCGGCCGAGGACCTCGCCGCTTCCGCGATCCTCACTGGGCCGGACCCCGCTTCGGCCACCACGGCGGCTCCGGCCACGCCGACGGCGACGACCACCGGCACCGCCATGGTCACGGGCACGGGCACGGCCACGCCCGGTGCGTCCACGACCACCGCTGAACGTTCCGCTCACGACGACGGCGCGCCGCCCCCGCATGGGGAGCGGCGCGCCGTTGCATGTCGCCGGGGTTCAGCCGACCTACGGGGCCACCCGGATCGTGACCGATGCGGTCGTGGCGTTGCCGCTCGGGTCGGTCGCCGTGTAGGTGAGCGTGTAGGTCGCGCCGCGCACGGCCTTCACCTGCACGTCACCGTCGACCACCCGCACCTCGGCCTTCGCCCCGGTGGACGCGGTGTCGGTGAGCTCGACCTCGACCTCGCCGGAGTCGTCCGACGCGGCGATGTCGACCGCGACCGTCCGCCACTTGTTGTTCGGCGGGAACACGACCGACGGGTCCGCGGTCACCGTGAGCTCGGGCGCGGTCGTGTCGGGCACCGTGAGGTCGAGTCCGACGATCACGGGGTCGTGGTCGCTCGAGCGGTAGGCGTCGGGCGCGTACCAGCTCGACACCTGGCCGGCCGACTTGAACTCGGTGTTGTAGTCGAGGATCGTCGGCTCGTCGGCGTTGATCGCCCACTCCGCGGCCCCGGTCACGTCCTCGAGCAGGCTCGCGCCGGCCAGGCCGTGGTCGAGGTAGCCGAGCTGTCCGTCGAACACGTACGAGTAGGCGAACTCGCCGACGAACTGGCGCAGCAGGTCGGTGTATCCCGCGTTGCGGAGCGCCGTGATCGGGTCCTCCTTGTCGTACGCGTTGAGGTCGCCGATGATCAGCTCGCGGCCCGCGTCGGCACCGGTCGGCTCGGTCGCCAGCCAGTCGGCGAGCGCCTGCGCCGCGACCGTGCGGGTCCCGTTGCAGTTGCCCTGGCCGTCGCCGCGGTCGGGGTCGCCCGCGCACGCCGAGCCCTTCGACTTGAGGTGGTTGACCACGACGGTGACGTCGTCGCCGCCGCCGACCGGCTCGAACGTCTGCGCGAGCGCCGGGCGGTTGCGCGTCGTGTCGAAGCGCGGGTCCACCGAGGCGTCGAGCACGGCGTGGGCGCCCACGGGGACGACGCTCGCCGGCTTGTAGATGAGCGCGGTCGTGATCTCGTCGGTGCCGAGCCTGCCGGTGTCGATGCCGGCGTAGGTTCCGGCGCCCATCTCATCGTTGAGTGCAGCGACGAGCGCGTTCAGCGCGGTGCCGCCGTTGTTCTCGATCTCGATGAGGCCGACGATGTCGGCGTCGATGCGGGAGATGGCGTCGACGATCTTCGCCTCCTGGCGCTCGAACTCGGCGGCGGTGTTGGCGCCGCGCGCGTTCAGCGTCGTGAAGTAGTTGAGGACGTTGAAGCTCGCGACCGTCGTCGTGCCGGCCACCTCGGGCGCCTCACCGCGGGGGTTCGCCCGCTGGTACGAGGCGGCCTCGGTCGGCTGGATCTTGTAGGCGTTGTTCCGGTAGTCGAGCACGCCGGTGAGGCCGGTGACGAGGTCGCCGCCGCGCAGGGTGTTCTGCAGCGAGAACGGGTCGCCGTTCGGGTGGCGGAGCGGGTCGGGGTTCTGGTTGCTGCGCCCGTCGTCGAGCGTGATGCGACCGCGCGCGTTCGCGGCGGCCAGCTCGATCGCCTCGGCCGATCCGGGGGCGTACACCGCGGTGGGCTGGAACTGGCGGTCGGTGCCGAGCGCGATCTCACCGTAGCGGCCGTAGTTGAAGTACTCCAGCACGGCGAGCGACTGCGGCAGCGTCACGCGCATGCCCTCGAGCGCCTCGCGCTCGGCATCCGTCGCCGGAAGCTCGAGCGTCGTGGCAGCGGGCAGGGCGGCGCCGGTCGCGCACGGGATGACCTGCGACGCGGTGATCTGCGTCATGTTGAAGAACTCGCTCACCGTGCCCGTCACCGTCAGCACGTCGCCGGCGTTCACGTCGGCACCGCCGGGGGCGTAGATGAACAGGCCGTCGGAGGTCGCGGCGTCGCCGTCGCCCGCGTCCTGCAGGTAGTAGCCGTTGAAGCCGCCGACCTGGAAGTCGCCGACCACGGTGCCGCGCACGGTTCGCGTGCTGCCGACCACCGGCGAGGCGGTGCCGGAGCCCTGCACCGAGCCGATCGTCGCGACGTCCGTGTCGCAGGTGGGTCCGGTGCCGGGGTCGCCGCCCCCGTCACCCGGGTCGCCGCCGCCGCCATCGCCGTCGCCGGCCTCGCAGTCGGCGGTGTGGGCGCCGAGGCCGTCGAACGTGTCGACCGCGAAGCCGGTCCACTGCGCGGCGGGATCGAACGTGTCGGCGGTGTTGGTGTCGCCCGAGCACACGGAGGCGTTGCGGCGCAGCGTGTTGTCGGCCGTGGAGGTGAGGCCGGTGCCCCACTCGGTGCCGGGGTCGAAGCCGACCTGGCCGAGCGAGTCGATGACGACGCCCGCCTTCTCGAGGACGATGGCGTCGTCGCCGTTGAACCAGCTGCCGCTGTTGAGCTGGTCGGCCGCGGCGAGCACGGTCGCATTGGCGGAGCCCTGCGCGAGCACGTGCACCTCGCCCGCGGCGACGGTGCCGGTGAGGCTGACGGTCAGGCCCGGCGTGACGCCGCCGTTGAAGTACATCTTGACGGCGTAGCCGCCGGCACCGAGGTCGATCGGGTTCGCCGTGAGGTTCGCGAACTCGAGGGCCTTGTTGTTGGAGCTGCCCTCGACGTACTCGCTGATGATCAGGTCGTTCGCGACGCCGTCGGCGGCGTGGGCGGCGGGGACGGCGAGGCCGACCGCGGCGAGCGCACCGGCGGTGAGGCCCGCGAGCGCGTGGTAGGGACGTTTCATCATGCTCCTCGTTGCCGGTGGGCCCACGATGGCCCACGCACGGGGCACAGCATATGCGGCGGGATGTCGCGGTGTGAAGGGTTGCGGCGCACCCGTCACCGAACGTTATCCAGACGGAAACTCCCTGATGAACAGGCAGAAACGATGCATCATCGTCGAGGAATGCTCATCTGCGCATGGAGATGGGAACCGAGCGCTCACGTGAGCGCCGAACCGCTCGGGCACCCTCGCCGCCCGCACCCCGTCAGGCGTCGGCCTGCCCCCGCGCGTTGTACACGACCGCATCCGACGCCCCGAACGCGCGGAAGACGTCGAGCGCGTCCTCCCGCCGCACGTCGGTTCGCACGCGGATGCCGCGCCGCTCGAACTCGCCCATCCAGTCGGCGGGCATCGGCCCCTCGTCGAAGCCGGTCAGGCGCTGGCAGTCGTCGCCGTGCCCCGCGATGACGAGCCGGCGCACGCCCGACCACATGGTCGCGCCGTAGCACATGACGCACGTCGCCCAGTTGACGACGAGCTCGAGTTCGGCGCCGTCCGCACCGAGGTCCCACCGGCCGAGGCGCGCCTGGGCCAGGCTCAGCGCGGTCACCTCCGCGTGCGTCGAGCTGAGCCCGCTCGAGAGCACGACGTTCACGCCGGCCGAGACGAGCCGACCGGATGCCGCGTCGACCACGAGCGCCGCGAACGGCCCGCCGTTGCCGGCGCGCCAGTTGCGGTCCGCGAGGTCGATCGCGAGCCCGACGCGGGACTCGTCGTCGGGGAGGACCGTCTCGGCCAGTGCCGGCAGCTCGGCGACGAGCCACTCGGGCAGGGCGGCGGAGAACGACGTCGGCATCGCGGCATCCATACCGCCCATTCTGGCGGGCCGGAGTCAGCGGCGCTGCTGCTCGTCGCCCGAGAGGCGCTGCGCCAGGTAGATCGGGATGATCGACACGAGCACCAGCACCACCGCGATCACGGCGACGATGGGCGCCTGGCTGGGCCGGAACATGTTGTTCAGGATGAAGATGGGCAACGTCGTCACGCCCGACCCCGCCGTGAACGTCGTCACGATGATCTCGTCGAACGACAGCGCGAACGCGAGCAGCCCGCCCGCGAGCAGCGCCGACCGCAGCTGGGGAAAGGTCACGAGCCGGAACGTCGTCCACACGCCCGCGCCGAGGTCGGCCGACGCCTCCTCGAGCTTCGTGCCGGTGCGCCGGAGCCGCGCGATGACGTTGTTGAAGACCGTCACGATGCAGAAGGTGGCGTGCGCGATCACCACGGTCCAGATCGACAGCGGGATGCCCATGATCGTGCGGAAGAAGTTGTTCAGCGCGATACCGGTGATGATGCCCGGCAGCGCGATCGGCAGGATCACCAGCAGGTTCACCGTCTGCCGGCCGAAGAAGTCGAACCGCTGCAGCGCGAACGAGATGAGCGTGCCGAGCACCAGCGCGATCGCCGTCGAGATGAGGGCCACCACGACGCTCGTCTGCACGGCCTCCATCGCGCCGGCCGACGCGAACGCGCGCCGCCACCACTCGAGCGTGAACCCGGGCGGCGGCCACGACAGCGAGGTCGACGTCGAGAACGAGTTCACGAGCACCACCAGCAGGGGCACGTACACCAGCACGAGGATGAGGCCGGCCACGGCGCCGAGCATCGTGCGCGAGAGTCGGGAGAGTCGCATCCGTTCGCCCCTAGAGGTTGTCGAGGGCACCCGTGCGACGCACGAGCGCGAGGTAGCCGAAGATGATCGCGATCGGGATGAGCGCGATCGCCGCCGCGAGCGGCAGGTTGTTCGCCGCGCCCACGTTCGTGTAGACGAGGTTGCCGAGCATCTGGTTCGCCCCGCCGACGATGTTCACCGTGATGTAGTCGCCGAGCGACAGCGAGAAGCTGAAGATGGTGCCGGCGATGATCGCCGGGGCGGCGAGCGGCAGCACCACGTGGCGCACGGTCGGCCAGGTCTTGCCGCCGAGGTCGGCGGAGGCCTCGAGCAGCGAGTCGGGCACCCGCTCGAGCCCGGCGTAGATCGGCAGGATCACGTACGGCAGCCACAGGTACGACAGCGTGATGATCGTCGCGGGCAGGCCGTAGCCGGGCGTGCTCAGGCCGAACGGCGACACGAGCCACTCGAGGATGCCGTCCTGCGAGAGCACCGACCGCCAGGCGTACGCCTTGACGAGGTAGCTCGCCCACAGCGGCATGAGCACGGCGATGACGAGCAGCCGGCGGGCCCGGGGCGAGGCAACCTTCGCCATGTAGAACGCGATCGGCAGTGCGAGCGCGACGTCGATGATGGTCACGAGCAGCGCCACGCCGATCGTGCGGAGGGTCACCGTCTGGTACAGCGACCCGGTGAGCACCGTGACGATGTTGTCGATCGTCCACTCGGTGCGGATCTGGCCCGTGAAGCTGTCGACCGACCAGAACGCGGTGACGAGCAGCGCGGCGAGTGCCACCACGTACACGAGGCCCAGCCAGAACAGCGGGGCCGAGAGGAGCAGGGCGAGCCGCATCCGCGGGTGGGTGCTGAGGAACACCGACGTGCGGCGGGCGGGGGTGGCCCTGGGCCGGCGGATGGCGCTGCGGGAGCCGTCGTCGCGGTCGGGGCCGCGGACCGGGGCCGGTGCCGTCGCATTCGTCGTCATTCGTCTTCCTGTCGGTGCGGTTCGTCGGGGAAGTGGGAGGGGTTCGGGAACGGCGGGGGCGGACCGGGGAGCGGTGCCGTCGTCGGAGACCGAGGGGGGCTGATCTCTCGTCGGCGGCGCCGGTCTCCCCGGCCCGCGTCGGGCTCAGCCCTTGATCTCCTGCCAGGCCGCCGTCCACTGGGCGTAGTCGACGCACTCGACGTCGGTGCGGCCGTCGACGCACTCGGCGATCGGGGTGGTCCAGTACCAGATCTGCGAGGCGTACTCCTCGTCACCGGCGTGGAACGCCTCGCACGAGCCCTCGCTGCGGAACTCGCACGCCTCCTGGTTCGACGGCGCCTCACCGAAGTACTCGGTGGCCTGGGCGTTCGCCTCGGGGCTGGCGATGTAGTTCAGCCACTCGTACGCGCAGTTCACGTTGGCGGCGTCGGAGGCGATCATCCACGTGTCCGACCAGCCGGTCGCGCCCTCTTCGGGGAGGACGACCTCGGTCGGCGCGCCGGATCCGGCGAGCACGTTCTGGATGACCTGCCAGGTCGTGCCGACGACCGAGTCGCCGGTCTCGAAGGCCTGGATCTCCTTGAGGTAGTCGGACCAGTACTCGCCGATGTGCTGGCGCTGCTCCTTGAGCAGGTCGACTGCGGCCTGGAACTGCTCCTCGTCGAGCGCGTACGGGTTCTCGATGCCGAGCTCGGGCTGGTGGTGCATCAGGTACACCGCGGCATCCGCGATGTAGATCGGCGAGTCGTACGCCGTCACCTTGCCGGAGTTCTCGGAGGCCCGGTCGAAGACGACGTCCCACGAGGTGGGCGCCTCGGGGAAGACCTCCGTGTTGTACATGAGCAGGTTCGCGCCGTAGCCGTGCGGGACGCCGTACGACTGCCCGTCGACCGAGTTCCACTCCTTCTCCTTGAGGAAGTCGTAGATGCCCTCGTAGTTCGGGATGAGGTCGGTGTTGACGGGCTGGACCTCGCCGCCGGCGATGAGCCGCAGCGTGGCGTCGCCGGATGCCGCGACGACGTCGTAGTCGCCGGTCTTCATGAGGTTCACGGCCTCGTCCGACGTGCCGTAGGTCTTGGACGTGACCTCGCAGCCGGTCTCCTCCTCGAAGGGGGTGACCCAGTCGACGGCGGGGTCGTTGGAGCCGTCCTCGACGTAGCCGGGCCACGCCAGGATCGACACCTGGCCCTCGGTCTCGCCGAGTTCGGTGGCCGCGTCGCCGGTGGCGGCGGTCTCGCCCGAGGTCGTGCCACAGGCGGTGAGGGTGAGCAGCGCGATCGAGCCGATCGCGACGCCGACGGTCGCGCCGCGGCGCGCCGTGCGCGTGGTGCGCATCATGGGTTCTCTCCTGGTTTCTGTGTGTGCGGGTGTGTGATCGGTGGTGCGGTTCGGGTCGGTTTCAGGCGGCGGGCGCGGGCGCGGCGGCATCCGCCCCGCCGAGGGCGATGACGTCGTCGTCGTGCCAGCTGACGACGACGCGATCGCCGCGGTCCTCGTCGTGGGTGCGGTTGCGGTCGTTCTGCTCGAGCACGCTGACGCGCACGCCGGCGTCGAGGTCGACCACGAGGCGGATGCCGCTGCCGAGGTAGATGGTCTCGGCGACGGTTCCGGGGGCGTTGCGGATGCCGGCGCCGGTCTCGCCGGCGCCGACGGTCATCTTCTCGGGGCGCACGGAGTGGACGCCGCCGCGACCGAGGAGCGCCTGCGAGACGCGGTCGTCGAACAGGTTGGAGGTGCCGACGAAGTCGGCGACGAACCGCGAGGCGGGCCGCTCGTAGAGCTCGGCGGGCGTGCCGAGCTGCTCGATGCGACCGTTGTTGAACACGGCGACCCGGTCGGAGAGCGTGAGCGCCTCCTCCTGGTCGTGCGTGACGAAGATGAACGTGATGCCGAGGTCGCGCTGGATCTGCTTCAGCTCGACCTGCATCTGCTCGCGGAGCTTGAGGTCGAGCGCGCCGAGCGGCTCGTCGAGCAGCAGCACCTTGGGCTGCACGACGGTGGCGCGGGCGAGGGCGACGCGCTGCCGCTGCCCGCCCGAGAGCTGCGCGGGCTTGCGATCGGCCATCTGCTCGAGGCGAACGGATGCCAGCGCCCGGCGGGCGCGCTCGTTGCGCTCGGCCTTGCCGATGCCGCGCACCCGGAGCCCGTACGCGACGTTGTCGAGCACGTTCATGTGGGGGAAGAGCGCGTAGTCCTGGAAGACCGTGTTGACGTCGCGATCGAAGGGCGCCCGCCTCGTGACGTCGTCGCCGAAGAGCTCGATCGTGCCATCCGTGGGCTGCTCGAACCCGGCGATCAGGCGGAGCACCGTGGTCTTGCCCGAGCCGGAGGGGCCCAGCATCGAGAAGAACTCGCCCGCGCCGATCTCGAGATCGACGTGGTCGACGGCGGTGACGGCGCCGAACTCCTTCGTGAGTCCGGTGAGCCGGATGGCCGGCTGCTGGTCGGTCATGGACGATCTCCTTCGATCTCGATGCGGTAAATCATATGGCTTCATATGTCATAGTCCATAGGTCCGTGTTACGGTCTGATCACGGAAGCGGCGGAGGCCGCCCCCAGTCCGGGGGACCCGCCGCGGCGCACCATCGAGGAGGACGGATGCCGCACGCCACCGCGCGCGCCGACGCCGCCCGCGCCGTGATCTTCTCCCCGCTCGAGGGCGCCGGCCGCGCCGAACTCGTCGAGCAGCGCCTCACCGACGCGATCGTCTCGGGGGTGCTCCACGACGGCGAGCGACTGCCCAGCGAGGCCGATCTCGCCAAGAGCCTCGGCGTCGCCCTCGTCACCGCCCGCGAAGCCCTCGTCGCGCTGCGCCACAAGGGGCTCGTCCGCACCCGGCGCGGCCGAGACGGCGGCAGCTTCGTCACCTACGATCGCGACGCCTCGGCACGACTCCTCGACGAACGGCTGCGCACCACGAGCCGCATCGAGCTCCGCGACCTGTCGCTGCACGTCGCCGCGATCGCCGGCATGGCCGCCGAGGTCGCCGCCGATCGCGCGAGCGACGACGACGTGGCCTCGCTCGTCGAGATCGACGCCCGCGCCGACCTCACCTCCGCCGGCGGCGCGCGCCGCGCGGTCAGCCGGTTCCGGCTCGAGGTCGCTGCCGTCAGCCAGTCGCCCCGCCTGGTCCACGAGGAACTCCGCCTCCAGGCCGAGACGGGACCTTTGCTCTTCCTGTGCCTGCGGGCCCAGGAGTACCGTGACCGCAGTAGGCAGGCACGCCTCGACATCATCGACGCGATCCGGCGAGCGGATGCCGCATCCGCCCGCCGCGCGACCGTCGACCACGTCACCGAGTGCGTCGAATGGCTCATCGACGAGAAGGCGCGCCTCGAAGCCGGGGAAGGGAGTGGATCATGACCCACGCCGTCGCCACCGACGCGGCGACCGTCGCACGACGCGTCGCCGACGTCATCGATCCCGTGTTCGCCGTCATCGACTCGTGGCGCGACGCCGCCGAGCGGCGGCTCTCGAGCGACGCCGAGCCGCGCGCGGCGTCCGTCGACCCGTTCGTGCACGACCTCGTCGCCGTCGAACTCGTCCGGGCCGAGACGCTCATCACCGGCGCGGGCTTCGTCGCCGCACCCGGCTACCTCGTCGACGCGCCCTGGCACCTGGCCTGGTGGCTGAGCGGCCGGTCGCCGTTCCAGGCGGAGGCCGCCCGCGGCATCCGTCGCCTCGACGCCGAGAGCGACCCCGACGCGGAGTCGTTCCGCGACTACACGACGCTCGAGTGGTGGCGCGTGCCCGAGCGGACCGGCAGCCGGCACCTCACCGGCCCGTACGTCGACTACCTCTGCACCGACGACTACACCGTGACCATCACGACGCCCGTCCGCGTCGACGACGAGATGGTCGGGCTCGTGGGCGCCGACGTGTACGTCGCCCGCCTCGAGCAGGTGCTGCTGCCCGTGCTGCGCGGCGCCGGCGGCACGTGCACGATCGTGAACGCGTCGGGTCGGATCGTCGCGTCGAGCGAGACGCACCGGGCCACGGGGGCGCTCCTCCGGCTCGACGGGCTCGCCGAGGCGCTCGCGCCGCTCCGCGAGGCCGAGGCCGCGGGCCGGGTGACGGATGCCGCGCGCCTGCCGGGCGGCGGCACCGTCGTGCCGTGCGGCGACACGTCGCTCGCGCTCGTCGTCGAGTAGCGCGCCCGCGTCACACGAGGTGACGCGCTCGCGGGCGCCGCGCGGCCGATGCGAACATGAGGGGATGACCGCCCAGCCCCCCGCACTCGTCGGTATCTCGCACGGGACGTCGTCCCCCGAAGGGCGGCGCGCGGTGCGCGGCCTGCACGACGCGGTCGCCGAGGCGGTGGCGCAGCGCCATCCGGATGCCACGCCGACCGTGCGGCTCGGCCACGTCGACGTCGAGCAGCCCGACGTGCCCGCGACCCTGGCCTCCCTCGCCGACGGCGAGCCCGCCGTGGTCGTGCCGCTGCTGCTCTCGGCGGGGTACCACGTGTACGTCGACCTCACCGACGCGGTCGAGGAGGAGACCTCCCGGCCCGTCGTGCTCGCGGGCGCGCTCGGGCCCGACGACCGGCTCGCGAGCGTGCTGCTGCGCCGGCTGCGCGAGGCGGGCCTGCGCGACGACGACCGCATCGTGCTCGCCGTCGCCGGGTCGAGCGACCGGCGCGCCGTCGACGACTGCGTCGAGCAGGCACGGCGCCTGAGCGCCGCGGCGGGGCGCGAGGTCGCGGTCGGCTTCCTCTCGGCGGCCGAGCCGCGGCTGCCCGACGCGGTCGCGGCCGCACGTGCTGGCGCGGGCCGCGACGCGCGCGTGATCGTGGCGAACTACCTGCTCGCGCCCGGCTCCTTCGACGACCTCGCCCGTGCCGCGGGGGCGGAGGTCACGGCAGCCCCGCTCCTCGTGCCCGATGAGCCCGCGCCGTCCGAGCTCGTCGAGATCGTGCTCGACCGCTACGCGGCATCCGCTCGGTCACTGGGCTAGGCGGGCACCACCCGCTGCGGGCTACCCTTCGCCGGACTCGCGTGCGGCCAGGAGCCGCGCCAGCGTCACGTCGCCGAGCCACGCCATCGGCGGGTTCGTGGCGCGGTAGTACCAGACCAGGCCCAGTGCCTGCTCGAACGCCCACGCGGCGCCGCGAGCCCACTCGACGTCATCGGCGCCGACGGCCTCCCGAAGCACGGTGCGCGCGGGTGCATCGAGGACGTGCCACGCGCACACCAGGTCGAGGGCGGGGTCCGCCGGGCCGAACCAGCCCGCGTCCAGGACGCCGCGGAGCCGTCCGCCGTCGACGAGGAGGTTCCAGGGCGTGAGGTCGCTGTGCGTCATGACGTCCGGCCCGGAGGACGGGAGCGAGCGGAACTCCTTCCACATCGCCCGCAACGGCTCCGCGTCCATGAGCGGCCCGACCTGCGCCAGGCAGTGCTGCACCCACTCGTCGTGATCGGAGAGCACGCCTCCACGGCCCTGTCCCCGGAACCGTCGGCCTCGCACGGGTGCGCGGCGCAGCGCCCGGATCAACGCGGCGAGGTCCTCCGCCATGCCGAGCGAGTTCGCCGAGCCGATCGGGGTGGCGACCTCTCCCGGCACCCAGGTCTGCACCGTCCACGGCATCGGGAACTCGGCGTCCGGAGCACCGATCGCGACCGGACGCGGGGCCGCGAACGGGCACACCGACGCGAATTCCGCGAGCGCCCCGGCCTCCTGCTCGAGCGCAGCGCGCGCGGCCTTCGGTTCGGACGCCAGCAGCGGGAAGCGACCCGTGAGCTCGTCGCCGATCCGGAAGATCGCGTTCACGGTGCCGCTTCCGTCGACGCGAGTGACCTCGAGGTGCCGCCAGTGCGGGAACTGGGCGGCGATCAGCGTGCGCGCCGTCGAGACGTCGACCTCGAGCTGATCGGGATGCATCACCATCCCATCCTCGCGGGTCAGGCGGCGCGGCGACCGCCGTTGCGGAGTACCAGCGCGATGAAGACGACGACGTAGCCGAGGCCCGCGACGAGCAGCGCGACCAGCCACGCCGAGGCGTCGTCGCCGACCATGGGGATGACCCGCTCGCACGACGGCGCCCCGCCGATCACGCCGCCGGACCCGAGCAGCGCCGGGTCGACCGCGGACAGCCGCCACCCGTTGTCGGCCGACGAGACGAATCCCTCGCACGTCCACCACGCGGTGCCGAGGAACACGATCAGTCCGGCCACGAGCGGCGAGGTGAGCAGGCCGAAGAGATTGCCCGCGTGGCGGTCGGCGGCGTCCCCGGGCGTCTCCATGTCGGCATCCTCCCCCCGGGTCGGCGCGAGGTCAACGCGCTCCCGCGTCGGCGTCCGCGTGACCGTCTGCGACGGCATGTGACGCCGTGCGACACGGGGTGACCGAACGTGACGGGGCGGCCTTCCGGCATCCGCTCGACCCCCCGTACCTTCGTCAACCACGTGCCCCGGACGGGGTGCGGACAGGAGGGAACCGTGACGATCGAGACGACGGATGCCGCGCCGCGGGCGCCGCGCGCCGAGCGCCCGGCTCGCGACATCCGCACGCCCCGCCCCTCGGCCAAGCCGAACGGGCAGTGGAAGGTCGACGGCACCGCCCCGCTCAACGCCAACGAGGAGTGGAAGCAGGCCGACGGCGGCCTGAGCGTGCGCGAGCGGATCGAGACGATCTACGCCGACGGCGGCTTCGCGTCGATCGATCCGACCGACCTGCACGGGCGCTTCCGCTGGTGGGGGCTGTACACGCAGCGCAAGCCCGGCATCGACGGCGGGCGCACGGCCACGCTCGAGCCGCACGAGCTCGAGGACGAGTACTTCATGCTGCGCGTCCGCATCGACGGCGGGCAGCTCACGACCGAGCAGCTGCGCGTCATCGGCGGCATCTCGACCGAGTTCGGGCGCGACACCGCCGACCTCACCGACCGGCAGAACGTGCAGCTGCACTGGATCCGCGTCGAGGACGTACCCGAGATCTGGCGCCGGCTCGAGGCCGTCGGGCTCGGCACCACCGAGGCGTGCGGCGACGTGCCCCGCGTCATCCTCGGCTCGCCCGTCGCCGGCATCGCCGCCGACGAGCTCATCGACCCGACGCCGCAGATCGACGAGATCACGTCGCGGTTCATCGGCGACGAGTCGCTCGCGAACCTGCCCCGCAAGTTCAAGTCGGCCATCACCGGGCACCCCAGCCAGGACGTCGTGCACGAGATCAACGACGTCGCGTTCGTGGCCGTCGAGCACCCGACGCTCGGGGTCGGGTACGACCTGTGGGTCGGCGGCGGCCTGTCGACCGCGCCGCGCCTCGCCGAGCGCCTCGGCGTGTTCGTGGCGCCGGCGCTCGTGGCCGACGTGTGGCACGGCGTCGCCCAGATCTTCCGCGACTACGGCTACCGCCGCCTGCGCAACAAGGCGCGCCTGAAGTTCCTCCTCGCCGACTGGGGCGTCGAGCGCTTCCGGTCGGTCCTCGAGACCGAGTACCTCGGCGCCGCGCTGCCCGACGGACCCGCCGCGCCCACGCCCACGACGCCCGGCGACCACGTCGGCGTGCACCGCCAGAAGGACGGCCGCTACTACGTCGGCGCGACGCCGATCGTGGGTCGCGTCTCGGGTCCGACGCTCACGAAGCTCGCCGATCTCGTCGAGGCGCACGGGTCGACCCGACTGCGCACCACGCCGCACCAGAAGGTCGTCATCCTCGACATCCCCGAGACCCAAGTCGAGTCGCTCATCGCGGGGCTCGACGAGCTCGGGCTTCAGGCCCGGCCGAGCCTCATCCGCCGCGGCACGATCGCGTGCACGGGCATCGAGTTCTGCAAGCTCGCCATCGTCGAGACGAAGGCGTACGCGACCGCGGCCGTGCTCGAGCTCGAGGAACGCCTCGACGCCTTCGACCTCCCGCACCCGATCGCGCTGCACGTGAACGGATGCCCGAACTCGTGCGCGCGCATCCAGACCGCCGACATCGGCCTCAAGGGCCAGCTCGTCACGATCGACGGCGAGCAGGTTCCGGGCTACCAGGTGCACCTCGGCGGCGGGCTCGCCTCGCAGGACCGCGACGAGGCCGGCCTCGGCCGGACGGTGCGCGGCCTCAAGGTCACGGCCGACGGCATCGCCGACTACGTCGAGCGGGTCGTCACGCGCTTCCTCGACGAGCGCGACGCGGACGCCGGCGAGACGTTCACCCAGTGGGCGCACCGCGCCGACGAGGAGGCGCTGCGATGAGCGCCCAGAACGTCGGGCTCGGTGGCCGAGCAGCGCCGAAGGCGCGTACCGAGACCACCCGTGTGCGAGGTCTCGATACGGGCGCTTCGCGTCCTACTCGACCAGCGGGGTTGCGCTCGGCCGACGAGCTGCGCGCCCTCACCGAGGCCGGCAACGCCGCGCTCGGCAGCCTCACCGACCACGAGGCATCCGCCGCCGACGTCGTCGCCTGGGTCGCCGCGAACTTCGCCACGGATGCCGCGGCCGTGGCCTGCTCGATGGCCGACGCCGCACTCCCCCACCTGGTGGCACAGCAGCTGCCCGGGGTCGACGTGCTGTTCCTCGACACCGGCTACCACTTCGCCGAGACCCACGTGACCCGCGACGAGGTCGCGCGCGCCCTCGACGTGCGCGTCGTCGACGTCCGGCCCGAGCAGACCGTCGCCGAGCAGGACGCCGAGTTCGGCGCGGAGCTGTTCACCCGCGACCCCGGCCTCTGCTGCGCGCGCCGCAAGGTCGAGCCGCTCCAGCGCGCGCTCGGCGGGTACGAGGTGTGGTTCACGGGAGTGCGCCGTGAGGAGGCGCCGACCCGGGCGCTCACGCCGCTCGTCACATACGACGAGCGGAACGGGCTCGTGAAGGTGAACCCCGTCGCGGCCTGGACCTTCGACGACCTGCTCGACTACGCGAGCGCCAACGCCGTGCCGGTGAACCTGCTCATGTCGCACGGCTACCCCTCGATCGGCTGCGAGCCGTGCACGAAGCCCGTCGCCGCGGGCGAGGACCCGAGGTCGGGCCGCTGGGCCGGCCTCGCCAAGACGGAATGCGGGTTGCACCTATGACCGACACGAACGCGAACTCGTCCGGTGGTCGAGTAGCACCGGAGGCGCGTATCGAGACCGCCACCCTCGGGCAGGGTCTCGATACGGGCGCTGGCGCGTCCTACTCGACCACCGATACGGGCGCTGGCGCGTCCTCCTCGACCACCGGCGCGCTCGACGCGCTCGACACGCTTGAGGCCGAGGCCATCCACGTCATCCGCGAGGTCGTCGCCGAGTTCGAACGGCCCGTGCTGCTGTTCTCCGGCGGCAAGGACTCCGTGGTCGTGCTGCACCTCGCCACCAAGGCGTTCTGGCCCGCGAAGGTGCCGTTCCCGGTGCTGCACGTCGACACGGGTCACAACTTCCCCGAGGTGCTGCGGTTCCGCGACGAGACCGTCGATCGGCTCGGCATCCGGCTCGAGGTCGCCTCGGTGCAGGACTACCTCGACGACGGCCGTCTCCAGGAGCGAGCGGATGGCACGCGCAATCCGCTGCAGACCCAGCCGCTGCTCGACGCGATCGCCGCCGGGAGGCACGACGCGGTCTTCGGCGGTGCCCGCCGCGACGAGGACAAGGCGCGCGCCAAGGAGCGGATCATCTCGCTGCGCGACGAGTTCGGCCAGTGGGACCCGCGCAACCAGCGCCCCGAGCTCTGGAGCCTCTACAACGGCCGGCACACCGTCGGCCAGCACGTGCGAGCGTTCCCCATCTCGAACTGGACCGAGCTCGACGTGTGGCGCTACATCGAGCGCGAGCGGATCGCCCTGCCGCCGCTGTACTTCGCGCACGAGCGCGACGTGTATGCGCGCGACGGCATGTGGCTCGCGGTGAGCGACGTGTCCCCGCCGCGTGCCGGCGAGACCGTCGAGCGGCGCACCGTGCGGTACCGCACCGTCGGCGACCTCAGCTGCACCGGGGCCGTGGTGTCGGACGCCGCGACGGTGTCGGACATCGTGCGCGAGGTCGCGGCTTCCACCCTCACCGAGCGCGGTGCGACCCGCGCCGACGACCGTCTCTCGGAGGCGGCCATGGAGGACCGCAAGAAGGACGGGTACTTCTGATGAGCGAGCACACCGGCGGTCGAGTAGCGAGCGCCAGCGACCACACCGGTGGTCGAGTAGCGAGCGCCAGCGACCACACCGGTGGTCGAGTAGCGAGCGCCAGCGAGCGTATCGAGACCACGACGACGCCAGATCTCGGTACGCGTCCGGCTGCGCCGGGCGCTACTCGATCACCGGAAGGATCCCTGTTCCGGTTCGCGACCGCCGGCTCGGTCGACGACGGCAAGTCGACGCTCGTCGGCCGGCTCCTGCACGACTCGAAGGCGATCCTCGCCGACCAGCTCGAGTCGGTCGCGCGCACCTCGGCCGAGCGCGGCTTCGGCGGTGAGCCCGGCGCGATCGACTTCGCCCTGCTCACCGACGGCCTGCGCGCCGAGCGCGAGCAGGGCATCACGATCGACGTCGCCTACCGGTACTTCTCGACCGGTCGCCGGTCGTTCATCCTCGCCGACTGCCCCGGCCACGTGCAGTACACGCGCAACATGGTCACGGGCGCGGCCACCGCCGACGCCGTCGTCGTGCTCGTCGACGTGCGCAACGGCGTGCTCGAGCAGACCCGCCGCCACCTCGCGGTCGTGCAGCTGCTGCGCGTGCCGCACGTGATCGTCGCGGTGAACAAGATCGACCTCGTCGGCTACGACCGCGCCGCGTTCGAGCAGGTGGCGGCGGATGTCGCGGGGCTGGCCCGCGACCTCGGCCTGCCCGACGCGCACGTGGTGCCGGTCTCGGCGCTCGCGGGCGACAACATCGTCGAGCGCTCGGCGAACACGCCCTGGTACGACGGCCCGAGCCTGCTCGAACTGCTCGAGACGCTCTCGACGATCGACGAGCTCGAGACGGATCTCGAGGCGCTGCGCCTGCCGGTGCAGCTCGTGATCCGTCCGCAGGGCGCGCTGTCGCCCGAGCTCATCGATGGTCGGAGCGGCTCGGAGGCCTCGGTACGCGCCTTCGGTGCTACTCGACCACCGGCGGCGGACGACTTCCGCGACTACCGCGCCTTCGCGGGCCGCATCGAGTCGGGCACCGTCCGCGTCGGCGACGTGGTCGAGGTGTTCCCGGCCGGCGTCACGACCACCGTCACCGGCATCGACCGCGGACCGGTGGCCGTCGAGGCGGCATCCGCCCCGCTCTCGGTCTCGCTGCGCCTGGCCGACCCCGTCGACGCCGCACGCGGTGCCGTCATCGCGGCGGCCGGGTCGCTGCCGAAGCCCCGGCGCGAGCTCGAGGCCGACGTGTTCCAGCTCGACGGTCGGCCGCTCACGCCGGGCAGCCGGGTGCTCGTGAAGCACGGCACGTCGACCGTGCAGGCGCTCGTCAGCGACATCCGGGGGCGCCTCGACCTCGACACGCTCGAGACCGAGCCGACCGCGGCGCTCGAGACGAACGACATCGGACTCGTGCGGCTGAAGCTCGCGGCGGACCTCGCCGTCGAGCCGTACGCCGCACATCGCCGGGCGGGGGCGTTCCTCGTCATCCATCCGCACGACGGCGCGACCCTCGCCGCCGGCATCGTCACCGAAGGAGGACCAGCATGACCGCACCACGCGCCATCCGCTCGACCCGTCTCGGAGACCTCGCCGGCATGATGCTCGCCGGCACCATTCTCACGACCGCCACCCTGTCGGGATGCGCGGCCACCCCCGCGTCGGGTGCCGACACCCAACCCGAGGCGCCCGCCGCCGAGGCAACCGGCACGCCCGCCGAGGAGCTGCGCCTGGGCTACTTCGCGAACGTGACGCATGCCCCCGCACTCGTGGGGCTCGAGGAGGGCCTCATCGAGGACGCGCTCGGCGACACCGAGCTCTCCACGCAGGTGTTCAACGCCGGTCCGGCCGCGATCGAGGCGCTATCGGCCGGCGCGATCGACGCGACGTACATCGGCCCGAACCCTGCCATCAACACGTTCGTCGCCTCGGCCGGCCAGTCGGCCCGCATCGTCGCCGGCGCCGCCAGCGGCGGTGCGGCGCTCGTCGTGCAGCCGGGCATCGATGGCGCCGACGACCTCGCGGGCACCAACCTGGCCACGCCGCAGCTCGGCAACACGCAGGATGTCGCGCTGCGCACCTGGCTCGCCGAGGAGGGCTACGAGACCTCGACCACGGGCGGCGGCGACGTGACCATCTCGCCGACCGACAACGCGCAGACGCTCACGCTCTTCCAGGCGGGCGACCTCGACGGCGCGTGGCTGCCCGAGCCGTGGGTGTCGCGTCTCGTCGTCGACGCGGGCGCGGAGGTGCTCGTCGACGAGGCCGACCTCTGGGAGGACGGCGACTTCCCGACGACCGTGCTGCTCGTGCGCGCGGACTTCCTCGCCGAGCACCCGGAGACGGTCCGCGCACTCGTCGCCGGCCACGTGGCATCCGTCGACTGGCTCGATGAGAACCCGGATGCCGCAGCCGACGTGATCAACGCGCGCCTCGAAGCGGATGCCGGCAAGGGCCTCTCGGACGCGGTCATCGACCGGGCGCTCGAGCACGTCGAGTTCACCTTCGACCCGCACGCCGACACGTTCGCCCAGCTGCTGGAGGACGGCGTCGCGGCAGGCACCGCGAAGGCGGGCGACATCGACGGGCTCTTCGACCTCTCGGCACTGAACGCCGTGCTCGAGGCGGCCGGCGACGACCCCGTGAGCGCGGCCGGGCTCGGGACGGAGTAGTCGTGTCCACCATCACCGCTGCTCGAGTCGCACCGAAGGCGCGTACCGAGGCCGACCCGGTCGGGGCCCCCGCCCCCGCCATCCGCCTCACGGGCCTCGGCAAGCGATACGCCCACGACGGACCGGTCGTGCTCGACGGCATCGACCTCGAGGTCGCGCCGGGCGAGTTCACGTGCCTGCTCGGCGCGTCGGGCTGCGGCAAGTCGACGCTGCTCTCGATCGTCGCCGGCCTCGAGAAGCCGACGGCCGGCGCGGTCGAGGTCGCCGACGGCGGCGCCGCGGTCATGTTCCAGGACGCGTCGCTGCTGCCGTGGCTCACCGCCCGGCGCAATGTCGAGCTCGCGCTCCGGCTCGGCGGGTCGGGGCTGTCCGCCCCGTCCCGCCGGGCCCGCGCCCTCGAGCTGCTCGACGTCGTGAACCTCGCGGATGCCGCGGAGAAGCGCCCGCACGAACTGTCGGGCGGGATGCGCCAACGCGTGGCCCTCGCCCGGGCGCTCGCGCAGGAGCGCCCGGTGCTCCTCATGGACGAGCCGTTCGCGGCCCTCGACGCCATCACGCGCGACCTGCTGCACGAGGAACTCCAGCGGGTCTGGCGCGAGACCGGCCGGACGATCGTGTTCGTCACCCACAACGTGCGCGAAGCCGTGCGCCTCGGCCAGCGCGTGCTGCTCATGTCGAGCCGTCCGGGGCGGATCGTGCGCGAGTGGCAGATCGCCGACGAGGGCCCGCGGCGCATCGAGTCGCCGCAGGTCGGCACGCTCTCGATCGAGATCACCGAGCACCTGCGAAGGGAGATCCGCCGCAATGCCTGAGCTGCTGTCCGATGGTCGAGTGGCGTCGGAGGACCCCGGTGGTCGAGTGACGTCGGAGGACCCCGGTGGTCGAGGAGCCCCGAAGGCGCGTACCGAGACCACCACCATCCTCGGTCTCGATACGGTCCCTTCGGGTCCTACTCGACCCACGAACACGACCGACTCGCTCGACGCCGACCTGCGCGGGCTCGACGCCCTGCAGACCGAGGTGCGCACGGCGCGCCCGTGGTGGCGACGCCTCGTCGACGGCGCACTGCCGCCGATCGTGCTCCTCGCGCTGCTCATCGCGGCGTGGCAGGCGTACACCGTCATCGCGCAGCCGCGCCCCGACCTCTCCCCCGGCCCGCTCGACGTGGCCGCCGCACTCGGCCAGGCGTGGGAGTCCGGTCGCCTGCAGCTCGCGGTGACGACGAGCCTCGAGCGCGGCGTCCTCGGCTTCCTCATCGCGGTCGCGATCGGCACGCCGCTCGGCTTGCTGCTCGCCGAGTCGCGGCTGCTGCGTCGCGCGTTCCAGCCGCTGTTGTCGGGCCTGCAGGTGCTGCCGTCGGTCGCGTGGGTGCCGGCCGCGATCATCTGGTTCGGGCTGACGGATGCCACGGTGTACTTCGTCGTGCTCATGGGCGCCGTGCCATCCATCGCCAACGGGCTCGTCGCGGGCATCGACCAGGTGCCCCCGCAGCTGCGCCGGGTCGGCACGGTGCTCGGGGCCTCGCGCTGGCAGCTCGCCACCGCGGTCGTCGTGCCCGCGGCGCTCCCCGGCTACCTGGCGGGCCTCCGCCAGGGATGGGCGTTCTCGTGGCGCTCGCTCATGGCCGCCGAGATCATCGCGTTCGGCGGCACGATCGGCTTCGGCCTGGGGTCGATGCTGCAGCAGAGCCGCGACCTCGCCGACCTCGCGGGCGCGCTCGGCACGATCCTCGTCATCCTCGCGATCGGCGTCGTCATCGAGCTGCTGGTGTTCGCGCCGATCGAGCGCGGGCTGCTGCGCCGCCGCGGGCTGACGGGAGCGGGCGCATGAGCGGCCGGGTGCTCCTCGTCGGCGCGGGTCCGGGCGACGCCGGACTGCTCACCATCCGGGGCCTGCGCGCGCTCGAGCAGGCCGACGTGATCGTGGCCGACCGGCTCGGCGCCCGCTCGGTGCTCGACGGCCTCGCCGCCGACGGCGTCGAACTCCGGGCCGAGATCGTCGACGTCGGCAAGCTCCCCGGCCACCACGCCGTGCCGCAGGACGCGATCAACGAGCTGCTCGTCTCCCTCGCCCGCGACGGCAAGTGCGTGGTGCGCCTGAAGGGCGGCGACCCGTACGTCTTCGGGCGCGGCGGCGAGGAGCTCGCCTACTGCCGCGAGCGCGGCATCGACGTCGAGGTCGTGCCCGGCATCACGAGCGCCGTCTCGGTGCCGGCCATCGCCGGCATCCCGCTCACGCATCGCGGCCTCGCGACGACGTTCACGGTCGTCACCGGCCACGACCAGATCCAGCAGCTCGGCGGCGGCCGCGACCACACCGTGGTGCTCCTCATGGGCGTCGGCACGCTCGCGAACTCGGCGATCACCCTCGCCCGCGGCGATCGTGGCGGCGAATCCCCAGTCGCGATCGTGGAGGATGGGTACGGCCCTCGCCAACGAGTGACGATCGGCACGCTCGACACGATCGCCCACCAGGCGGCGGTGCGGGGCGTCCGGTCGCCCGCCGTCGTGGTGGTCGGCGACGTCGTGCGGCTCAGCCCGTACGCGCCCGCCGAGCTCGCGACATCCGCTTTCGCCGCGCCGCCGGCCATCGACTGACCGCCCCTGCACTCCCTTCGAAAGGCCATGACCCCATGACCCTCAACCTCCGTGTCGCGATCGTCGGCGCCGGCCCCGCCGGCATCTACGCGGGCAACATCCTGCGCCGCCAGGTCGACGAGGCCGGCGGGCAGGTCGCGATCGACCTGTTCGAGTCGCTGCCCGCGCCGTACGGTTTGATCCGGTACGGCGTCGCGCCCGACCACCCGCGCATCAAGGGCATCGTCAACTCCCTCCACGAGATGCTCGACGAGGGCACGATCCGCCTCATCGGCAACGTCGAGGTGGGTCGGGACGTCACGGTCGACGAGCTGCGCGAGCGCTACGACGCCGTGATCTTCGCGACGGGCGCCCTGAAGGACGCGCCCCTCGAGATCCCGGGCATCGAGCTGCCCGGCTCGTACGGCGCGGCCGACTTCGTCGCCTGGTACGACGGCCACCCGGACGTCTCGCGCGAGTGGCCGCTCGAGGCCGAGTCGATCGCCGTGATCGGCAACGGCAACGTGGCGCTCGACGTCGCGCGCGTGCTCGCGAAGCACCCCGCCGACCTGCTCTCGACCGACATCCCGGCGAACGTGCACGAGGGGCTGCTCGCCTCGCCGGTGACCGACGTGCACGTGTTCGGCCGTCGCGGCCCGTCGCAGGTGAAGTTCACCCCGATCGAGCTGCGCGAGCTCGGCGAGGTGCCCGACGTCGACGTCATCGTGTACGACGACGACTTCGCGCGCGCCGAGGGCGACGAGCACGCCGCCCACCTGCTCGCGACGAACAACCAGGTGAAGGTCATGACCCGAACCCTGAACGGATGGCGCAAGCCCGCCGACTGGCAGCCGACCGCGTCGCGCCGCCTGCACCTGCACTTCTTCCACTCCCCCGTCGAGGTGCTCGGCACCGCACGCGTCGAGGGCGTGCGCTTCGAGCGGACCCGCCCGGTCGGCGACGGCTCGGTCGCCGGCACGGGCGAGTTCGTCGACGTGCCCGTGCAGGCCGTGTACCGCGCGGTCGGGTACGCCAGCTCGCCGGTCGCGGGCGTGCCGTTCGACGAGCGCGCGCGGGTCATCCCCAACGCGGGCGGTCGGGTGACGGATGCCGCGGGCGCGCCGGTCCCCGGCGTGTACGCCACGGGCTGGATCAAGCGCGGCCCCGTCGGCCTCATCGGCCACACGAAGGGCGACGCGCTCGAGACCATCACGAACCTCGTCGCGGATGCGACGTCCGGGGCGCTCGCCGCGCCCGCGGTCGAGGCCGCCGACGGCGGCGAGGTGCTCGAGCTGCTCGAGGCTCGCGGCATCCGCTACACGACCTGGAACGGCTGGCTGGCGCTCGACGCGCACGAGCGCGGACTCGGCGAGGCGTTCGAGGGTCCGGTGACGCGTGAGCGCGTGAAGGTCGTGCCGCGCGACGAGCAGGTCGCGCTCTCGCGCGACGGCGCCCTCGTCGCGGGCTGACCCGCGCCGGGCCGTCCCCGCCCCGCGGCTTCGCCGCCCGTCCGCCCGGCTCACGTCGGGCGCGAATCGTCGCAACGGCCCGCCCGGAGCGACCATTCGCGTCCGGCGCGCTCGGGGTGTCGCGCGCGGCGTCAGCCGTCGGCGACGGCGGCGAACGCGTCGATCGCGGCGGGGTCGCCGCCCGCGGCGCGCAGCCGCGATGCGATGCCCGAACGGGCGCGGCGGTACGACGAGTTGCGACCGGTGAGCAGCGAGTCGCGGTTGGCGAGCTCGAGCAGCGCGCTGAACTCGAAGGCGGCCTGCTTCGCGTCGTCGAGCGCGGGGAGCTCGCCGAGGTCGCGGGCATGTTGCAGGGTGGCGGCGAGGTAGCCGCCCCATTCGCGGAGGGTCGACGCGACGGCGTCGCGCACCTCGCCGGGCTTGGCGTCGAAGTCGGCGGCGGCTTCGGCGAAGAAGCACCCACCGGGGAAGACGCGGTCGCGGGAGTACGCGATCCACCCGTCGACGAGCGCGAGGGTGCGGGCGAGGCCCCGCGGATGCGCGCGGGCCGGCTCGACGACCGTCTCGATGAACCGCTCGCGCGCGGTCTCCACCGCGGCGAGCTGGAGGCGCTCCTTGGTGCCGAACAGGGTCGCGACATTGCTCTTCGACAGCCCGGCGGCCTGCGCGATGCGCCCGATCGAGAGCTGGTCGAGTCCCTCGACCGACGCGAGGTCGACCGCTGCGGCGAGGATCACCCGGCGCGAGGCGTCGCCGCGGAGGCGGCGGCCGTCGGCGTGGCCCGGCGCGGATGCGGCATCCGTCGTCGTGCTCGTCAGCAGGTGGTCGGTCATCACTTGCAGTTTACGCACGAACGTTCGTATACTCAACGCACGATCGTTCGTATTCATTCATCGAACGGATGCCGCAGACCCCGCCGGATCGGAGCCACCATGTCCCGCGCCCTCCTCGCCGTCGCCGCGACCGTCCGCGCCGCCGAGCGCGTCTCACCCGAGGCCGCGGCACGCCTGGCCCTGCCCCTCTTCATGCACATCGGCAGCCCGCTGCCGGTGCGACCCACCGACCGCGCGATCCACGATGCCGCACGACGCAGCACCCTCCGCGTGCGCGGGCGCGACCTCGTCGCCTACGAGTGGGGTGGCGGGCCCGACACGATCCTCCTCGTGCACGGATGGCGCGGGCGCGCCTCGCAGTTCGCGCCGATCATCCGCGAGCTGCGCTCCGAGGGCTTCCGGCTCGTCGCATTCGACGCGCCCGCCAACGGCGACTCGGCCGGCCGGCGTACCGACATCCGCGACTGGCTCGCCGCGATCGAGGCCATGCAGTCGCGCCACGGCCGGTTCCACACGATCATCGGCCACTCCTTCGGCGCCATGGCCGCACGCACCGCGGTGACCGAGGGCGTCGCTGCGGGTGCTGTCGTCGCGATCGGCGGCATGGCCGCCGCGCGCACCCTCGTCGACACCTTCGCCGGCCGGGTCGGCATCGGCCCGGCGAGCGCCGACGCGCTCGCGCTCCGGTTCGGTCGCCGCGTCCTGCCGCACCTCGCCGACCCGTGGCCCCGCTTCGACGGCGTCGCCGCACCCCTCCCCGAGCGGATGCCGCTGCTCGTCGTGCACGACCGCACCGACCGCGAGGTCGCCGTCGGCGAGGCGATCCGCCTGCACGCGGCGCACGGCGACCGATCCCGACTCGTCGTGACCGACGGGCACGGGCACAACCGGGTCCTGGGTGCGGATGCCACGCTCGACGCGATCACCGCGTTCGTCACCGGCGGACCGGCGGGCGTCGACGCGCTCGGCATCGCGGGTGCGCAGGATGCCGATGCGGCATCCGTTCGCCCCTGACGGTCGGGCGGAGGCTAGCGGCCCGGCGCCCCGGCGTCGGTAATCCCCACGTCGGCGCGCGAGAAGTTCTGGTACGACCGCGACGCGGTCGGGCCGCGCTGGCCCTGGTAACGCGACGAGTACTCGGCCGAGCCGTAGGGCCGCTCGGACGCCGACGACAGCCGGAAGAAGCAGAGCTGGCCGATCTTCATGCCCGGCCACAGCTTGATCGGCAGCGTCGCGACGTTGCTGAGCTCGAGCGTGACGTGCCCGGTGAAGCCCGGGTCGATGAAGCCCGCCGTCGAGTGCGTGAGCAGGCCGAGCCGCCCGAGCGAGCTCTTGCCCTCGAGGCGCGCCGCGACGTCGTCGGGCAGGGTGACCGCCTCGAACGTCGACGCCAGCACGAACTCACCCGGGTGCAGGATGAACGGCTCGTCGGGCCGCACGTCGATGAGGTGCGTGAGCTCGGGCTGGTCCTCCGCCGGGTCGATGAAGGGGTACTTGTGGTTGTCGAACAACCGGAAGTACCGGTCGAGCCGCACGTCGATCGACGAAGGCTGGATCATCGCCGGGTCGTACGGCTCGAGGCGGATGCGTTCGCGATCGAGTTCGGCCCTGATGTCGCGATCCGAGAGAAGCACGGAGCCAGCCTACCGAGGCCCCGGTCGTCGGGTAGCGGAGCGTGTCGAGACGCTTGCTACGATGGTCAACGCGGCGCCCTCCTCCTCGAGCGGATGCCGCATGCCGATGTAGTTCAATGGTAGAACTTCTGCTTCCCAAGCAGACAGCGCGGGTTCGATTCCCGTCATCGGCTCTGATCAGGGGTTTTCCCTGTTCCGCAGCCCGCCGCTTTCGATTGCAAACGGCCCTTGTAGTCACTTAATAGTCACAATTTCCGAAGGCCGTCGGCTGCAGCGAGCGGTTTCAGGAGGCTTGCGCACCGCCACCGAGGGCGTCGAGACGTGACGAGAAGTCGCTGCGGTCGATCTTCACCGGGACGTAGAACCGCGAGGTGATGCGTGAGCTGGAGTGTCCGAGCTGCTCGCTGGCCGCCTCGATGTCCTCTGCTGCCTCAAGGTAGGTCGCGACCGCCTTGCGACAGGACACCGGTGTCATCCACTCGAGTTCGGTTCCGCGCACCGCGTGAGCCCACTGGGTTCGAATGTTCTCGGGCCAGCGAACGGCGCCGCCCGATGCGGGGAAGGCGAGCTCGCAGTACGCGTCGAGTCGCCGTCTGGTGAGCACGTCCAGCGCGAAGCTCGGCAGCTTGAGCCGGCGGGTCGAGGAGTCGGTCTTCGGGCGTTCTTGGATGACGGCTCCCTGACCTGGTGAGCGCACGATGGTGGCCCTGATCGTAAGCGTGCGGTTCTCGAGGTCGATGTCGCTCCATCGGAGCGCCAAGACCTCCCCGATGCGCGCACCGGTCGCGATCAGTATGTCGCCGATGTCTCCCAGGTCGCGGATGACCACGCCCCGCGCCGTGTCGCGGCGATCGTGCGCCGCGAGCAACTCTCGGAGCAGGTGGATCTGCTCGAGTGTCGGCGCGACGACCTCTTTCCGGCGTCGCCGGGGGCCCTTCAGCATGGCGGCCGGGTTGGTCTCGAGGGCGCCAAGCCGCACCGCAAGGGTGAACATGCCATTCAGCACGACGATCAGCATGCGTGCCGCCCCGGGTCCCGAGCCGTCGGCTACGCCGTGGACGAGCCGCTGGAGCCGAGGGACGGTGCATTCAAAGAGCCGCAGCCCCGCGCTTGGTTCCACGTGGCTGCGGATGGTCGACGAGTACCGCGAGATGGTGGCGATCGCCTTCTCTTCACGCTTGATCTCGTCGACCCACTGCTTGGCGAGCGCACCGAGCGTGGACTCCCGCGTCAGGATCTCGTAAGTCGGCGTCAACCTCTCCTTGAGCGCCTTCATGAGATTGCGCTCGGCCTCCGCGTATGTGCGCCCCGTCCGGATCATCCGTCGGCGCTTCCCGTCGGCGTCGCGGAAGTACACGAGGGCGGCCGGGCTGCCGTAGTGAACCAGACGCTGCACCCGGCCCCAGCTCTCAAGATCCAGCGGCGGTCTACCTCGCCCCATGCAGCACCTCCGCCGCTCCCGCTTGCTCGAGCCACGCCAGGATGCTTCGCCCGAACAGCTCCGGGTCGCGGTTCCACTCGAGCGTGTGTGGACTGGGAGGGAACTCGACAAGGTCGACCTCACCGAAAGCCGCGACGGCCGATCGAGTGATCTCGATCGGGACCGTCGCATCGCCGCGCGAGTGGAAGATGAGCGCTCGAGGCGCCGCAGCGAAGTCAAGACCGTCGCCGATCGGCCTGTCTATCCCGGCCAGCCGACACACCACCGGTGTGGAGAGAACGCTGGCCGCAGCCGCGATAAGAGGCTTCGGAAGTCGTCGTCGGGTCGCGACCAGCCGGAGCACCTCGAGGAGGTCGAACATCGGAGAGATGAGTACCACGCCGGCAACATCTGGCCGGCGGTCAGCGGCGTCCAGCACCAGACGCGCGCCGTACGACCAGCCGACCATGACGACGCGCGTCGCGCCCTGCTGAATCGCATGATCGATCGCTGCGACCACCCGACGAACGTGCTCGACTGCCATCCCCCGGCCGCGCTTGTCGATATCGGCGCTGGCTTCCAGCGACACGATCGTGGACGGGTAGCCCGCCTCGCGGACGGACTCGACCGATCGAAGCGTCGAGCTGGGTGCAGCGCCCATCCCGTGGACGTGAACGAACCAGACATCGCGCTCCGACGCGTCGTCCGGCACCACGTCCCAGTGGACGAAAGGGACCCCTTCCACCTCACCGGCCTGCGCGATCGCCGAGCGTGCGAGCGGGCTCTCCCGGCCGAAGACGTCACCCACGAAGTAGACCTCCGCTGCCCCATCGAGGTTGCAGTGCTCCACTCGGCGCTCGACGACAGCCGCGTCCACCCGCACGATCTCCTGGACGCGGAAGAGTCGGTGCCCGAGCTGAAGGCCGAACGTGCGAGGCTGCACCGTGGCATCCATTCGAGGGAGCACTACCGTCCCCGCATCGGCACGAAATAGCGCACGCATCGGCCGCCGCCGACCGAGCACGGCGTATCGTGCAACGGCAACGCCCGCCATGGCGAACACGGATGCGCCGGCTGCCGCAGTAACTCCCATCGTGGCCGCCCGGCTCATCGTGCCGCCATCGGGAAGAGGTCATCAGGGATGGCGATGTGGTCGTGGGCGAGGCGAAGGCGCTCCACCTCGTCTTCGCTTAGTTGGAGTTCTCCCCCGGACCTGAACCGAGCGTCCTCGATTTCCACGACCATCCGATGCAGCTGCATCTCATGGTCATCGTCGCTGAGCGCGCTCGGGAGGGCCGAGCCCGAGACGACCCGCGTCCATAACGGCTCGAGCTGTCTGATCAGCGCGGCGGTGTGCCGGCCGCGCCAGTGCCGAAGTACGAAGCGCGCGGCTGCGGGGATCGCGAGTCCGGTGCAGAGTAGCGCCATCACGACGAAGAACATCGGGCTGTAGAGACTCTGCAGGAATCGGAGGGCGTCCCACCATCCCATGAGATGCGACAGGTTCATTCCGATCACGTCGATGACCAGGGCGATGCCGACGACGCAGCCGACTGCGAACATCGTGAACCCGATCGAGCTCGCTCGAGTAGTGAGCCTCGAGCGGTTCTGAAGGATCACGACGCCGGTGTATCCCAGCACGAGACCGAGATAGACGAATTGAACGGAGTTGTAGACGGCCGCCGGCCACTGGCCGCCGAAGTCGATCATGAACCGCGTCGACGAGTGCCGCATGTCGATGAAGGCGAACGCCACGACCATCACGCATCCCGCAGCGACGAGCAACCAGACCGGCCATCTGCCCTTGCGATCCTGCACGCCACGGACGGAGACGATGGCAGCGGCCGAGAGGAAGTACGTGCCCGTGATGAGTGCGCCATCCGAGATGAAGGTCGTAAGGTTGCGTTCGCCGAGCATGTGGTCGACGGCGAGGTACACCTCATCGATGTTGAGGAACATCGCGAGCGTGATGAGTGCGGACGCGTACAGGATCCTCTGGCTCCGGCGGTGGCGCACGGTGATGAACTGCACGACGGTCAGCAGCGCCATGAGGCTGGTCACGGCTACCTGAGTCATCCGAAATGCTCCTCGAGCGGATGCCGGCGGGGCCGACGTATCGCGGCTGCGAGACGATCGGCGAGGCGCTCTGCCTCGACCTCCGTCTCGTCTTCAAAGGCGACCCGACCGAAGATCGCGTCGCCACGCTCCAGGCGGATGTCGGGTACGAACCGGGCGAGTTGGCCGACGCTGCCCGGCGACGATTCGTCGTGGCGGAGGAGAACGTGGCTGAGCTCGTGAAGCACGCACTGCAACCGGTGCAACGGCGAGGTCTCCGGCACGTAGAAGATGTGATGCATCCCGTGCCGCCTCACGACAAGGCCGCACGTCGACGTCCCCCGCAGCGTCTCGAGCGGAGTGATGTTGACCTTCGTGCCGCGCTCGCGTTCGACGTACGCGACGATCGCATCGAGCGAGCAATCATCATCGAACGGAAGTGCCGAGAAACTGGCATCGGCTCGTGTGACCGCACCCGAGAGTTGCACTCGCTCGTCTGCGGCGACGACGTCACCCTGACTGCGAACCAACTCGACCGGCGAACGGAAATGTAGGGCTCCCCTGTCCCGCCGGCGCATGCTCAACGTTCCTCGTGCCGAAGACTCGAGGTGATCGCCCGGAGGGTCTCGGGCGTGATGTCGTCGCTGCCTCGAGCGGCGAGGCCTTCGACCTTGCTCTCGTGCAGCGCACGGAGGAAGTCGAGCTGCGCCTCGATCCGAACGACCTCGGGGTCGCCGACGGCGCCAGTGAGGTAGACGCCATCGATGCCGAGCACATCGGCAATGGCTTCGAGCGATCGACGGCTGGGAGCGCGCACGGCACTCCCCTCGAGCAGCTCGGCCCACTCTTCCTGGCTGAACCGGACTCCGCGCTCGAGCAGCAGCGGTGCGATCTCCTTGTACCCGTGCGCAGAGCCGCGACCCCGTGCAAGCACCGAGACCAGGAGCGCGATGCGGCGGCCGACCTCGCTGGGATCCGGCTCATCTGCGCCGTCAGCTTCGTCGAATGTGAGCTGCCCAGACGGCGCGCGGGATTCGGCTGCGAGACGGGCCGCCGCACGGTCGACCAAAGCGGCTGGATCGACGTCGAGTGCCATCGCGACGTCGTAGAGGACGGGCACTGGCATGTCCCGGTGGTTGTTCAGGTACCGCAGAAGCGTCCCGTGGAAGATGCCTGCCCTCTCGGCGAGCTGCTTGACCGTGACATTGCGCATGCTGCGTTCGGCGCGAAGCTCAGTCATCAGACAGCGATTGAACTCTGTGCCCGAAGTCTCCATACGGATTACTTTATGCGTCCGTTTGGGTGCTTAGTGAGCCATTGTGAGAGCAAATTTGCTTGCGCTTCCCGTTTGGGAACCCTACGCTACCCATATGGGAAGCAGTGAGATACGGGCAAACGTAGCTGAACGCGTGAGGTCGGCGCTCAAGACGCAGGGGCGGAGCCAGCTCTCGCTGTCGCTCGAGATCGGCATTCCGAACACGACCCTCGGCCGGAAGCTGGCGGGCCACATCGACTTCACCGTGTCAGAGGTGTTCGCGATCGCCAGAGCGTTGAGCGTACCGGCCTCGGATCTGCTCCCAGACACCCTGCCTAGAAATGGGGAGAACTGATGAGCGACAAGGTCGTGTTGAAGCGACTGCTGGATGACGCGCGCAGGTCTCTGTCGGGGGCGGACGAGGCGCTTGAGCGCTTCGTTGAAGACCACCGTGTCGGTGAGGTCCTGGACTCCACGCGCGCCGCTGAATACTGCGGACTTGCGAAGGGCACGCTCTACAACCTCGCGTCGAGGCGTGAGGGGCCGGTGCAGCACAAGCACGGCCGCAAGACGGTGTACTACCCCGTCGATCTGGACGTCTACCTGTTCTCTCGGGTGCAGCCCATCCTCGTCGACGCAGCGTGACGCTACGTCGACATCCGACCACCACCAAAGAAATGACCCCCCGTTGCAGCGGGGGGCCGAGATTCCGTTTCGCCGGAAAGCAAGAGGAGGAATCAATCCATGTTCAAGATTATCAGCGGGGCGCACCTCGCCGCCGTCGACGCGAGCGCGGCGTCCACGAGTGGGCCTGCCACGCCGTTCAAGCGCTCGGAGGTCGAGCAACTCGGGGCACTCGCCGAGCGGATCCGCGAGACGACTCACGGCCTGTGGTGTGAGTCGGCCTCGCCCTCCACGCCAGCGACGGACTGCACTTCCCTCGCGTGCGCTTGGGTGGCGTGGGATATCGCCCGCGACGTCCATGACGAGCTGCGCAGCTCAGGGCTGAGCGCATGACCGCCATTCAGCCCGCCATGCCGCTGAACCGCACCGATGAGGTGAATCCGGTGATCTGGGCCGATGTCGAGGCGATCGTGCTTCCGCACGATCGTTCGAGGAAGGAGCCGGACCCGACGGCCGTTGATCGCCTCGCTCGCTCGCTCGCGGATGTCGGGCTGCTCATGCCGATCGGCGTGACGCCGCGCAACGTCCTCATCTTTGGAAGCACTCGCCTGGCTGCCGCGAAGAAGCTCGGTTGGCAGCAGATCGAAGCTCGTGAGTTCGAATCGGCCGACGACCCTGAAGTGCGACGACTGATGGAGTGGGAAGAGAACGACGCCCGTCAGGATCTGTCCCTGGAGGAACAGCTCGCGTTCAAACGCGACGTGCTCGATCCGATTCTGACCACGCGAGCGAAGGCGGCGCAGCAAGCCGGCGCGGCGAGCACGAATCATCGGCGATGGGGCTCGCCCATCGGCGGTGGAAACTTGCCACCCGCGAAAGATCCAGTCACCTCTGCCGCGGCACTCGTCGCGCGCGCTGATGTCGCAACGGAGCGGCCTGCAGCGGGGACGCTGCAGGCATCTGGCAAGTCGCGGGACCTGATGAGCCACTACCTTGGCGTCTCCGGGCGGACGATGGAGAAGTTCGAGCGCCTCGCGGAGTGGTCGGAGGATCCGTCTCTTCCCGAGCCGATTCGTCAGGAAGCGAGTCGGGCTCGAGATCGAGCGAACACCCTGGGCAAGGTCGACGGCGAGTACAAGCGCGTGCGGGCACTCGTCGAACCCCCGATCGTTGCTGAGCCGTCCGCTGCGGTGATCGCCGAGACCCAGCTGACACGGGGGTTCAGCACCTTCGAGCGCTTGCTCGAAGATCACCCGCCTGCGGAGATTGCCGCACAGCTGTCGGAAGGCAGCTGGCGTGGCCTTGCCTCGGTCCTGCGGCGGGCGATGGAGTGGGGACGAGATGCTCAAGCCTCGCGAACCACTGCTGGGGAGGTGAGCTGAGATGCAGCGGTGGTCCGGGAACCGATTGAAGGCGGTCGTCATGGCCGCGACCTCAGTCGGGCGTGACTTCTGGTCATCGGCCGATTGTGCCGAGCTGGTCGACCAAGTCGATCAGTATCTCTCCGGCCAGATCTCGCGCTCGGTTCGAGCGAAGCTTGGATACGCGATCGAGCGTGACGAGGTGACGAACACCGTCCTCGTCCGCCTTGCGGAAGCAAGCACCGGGCAAGCGCTCGCGTCAGGCATGCTCAGCTCGCGAGACCCGTGGGCATACCTGGCCAAGTGCGCCGGCATATGGGCGATCGGGCAGGCCGGCCACCGGGTCGGTGAGCTCGACGCACTGGTTCATCTGCCGGGCGTTGCCACCTCCGCCGCAGATGCCGGCATCGATCCCGCGCATGGGCTGACGCCACTTCCGGTCGTCATCGAGAAGACGGCGAGGACCGTCGAGGCGTTCGTCGACGACGCGGCCGAGCGGTCGTATCGAGCCGCCGTCAGGTGGTTCGCCGAGAATCCCCCGACGCATCAGGGCCACGGACACGCTGAGGCGCGCCGCGCCCCTGAGTTCGCGCGGATGGGTTTCGCGCCGGATGAGGTCGCCGCGCTCGCTCGCGTCACATGGGGTGGCCGGCCGAACATGCACGTCACAAGCCTCTTTCGCGCCTTCCTCCTTGATGACGCCTTCGATCCGCATGCCTCCCGGCCACACCGCTTGGCCCTGATGAACATGCGCGCCGCTCTCGCCCGAGCAGGCGTCCAGGCGGATCAGGGCCGTGCGGCCTGATGCACGCAAAGTCTGAATCGAGAGGGATCACGACATGAGACGGGAAACCGAGTTCGTGCGCCCCGAACTCGCCTTCGAGCGCGACTTCCTCCAGGTGCGCAATTGGTGGGTGCGGGATAAGCGGATTGTCGGGAACGCCTCGTCGATCTTCTTCTATCTCCTCTCGCACCGGTCCGACTTCCGGGTGACCCAGTCGAAGGTGATGCGCGATCTCGGCCTCGGCAAGGATGCGTACCTCGCCGCGCGGCGGAAGCTGGAGGCAGCCGGCTACCTCGAGGTCGTGGTGCACCGGTATGCCCCAGGCGAGGTTGATGAGCTCGGCGCGCCGATCGGCGGTCAGAAATGGACGGAGCTCATCGTCTGCGACCCAGAGGCGCCCGCCGAGCTGCTCCCCGTCGATCGTCATCAATCGACCGATACCGACGCTCCCGAGATGAAGGTTGGAGCCTCGGCGGATATTCCGCCAAGGGCCCGATCTGGCATGGGAGAGTCGCCCCCTCAGCCCTCGGCGGAAAAGCCGCGTTGGCCTTCGCCGGGCTTAGTACCGGCGGGCGCGGCCGGCGAAAGTCCACGTGATCAGTGTTCGAAGCCCTCGGCGGATGACCCGTCGCCGGATCATCCGCCGCTTAAACAAGACCAAGCCCAAGAACACTCTTCGTCGTCTCTCGCATTCACGACCATCGCCGGTCGTGAACATCGTGCGACGGCCGCGCCGAACGACGACGAATCTGTAGCCGAGTCCGACCCGGCGCTCGCGGAGCGGCTCGCTGCGCTTGACTCACGGCTCCGCCTCGGCGAACTTCTCGATCGCCTGGCCCAACATCATCCCGAGGTGGCAATCGGCGCCATCGACCTGTCCCGCGCGGCCGATGACATCCTTGGCGCCGCTCCCCGACGCGTCGGAAACCCCGTCGCGTACGTTGCCTCGTCTCTCGCCGCCGAGCCCTGGCGTTGGGTCCGCACCGAAGATTTCGATCGGGTTGGATCCGCGACAGCGAAGTCAGCATCGCAGCCGGAGCGGACACCGCGAAGGCCACCGACTGGCGCCGAATGCGCCGCAGCCGGGCATCGCTGGATCGGCGAGTTCGACGAGTCCTGCGCCTGGTGCGGGTCTGAACGACCGCACTGGCGGGATGACCGCGACGCGGCACTCGCGGTCACCGCACCGTCACGATCGAGGGGATAACGCGATGAGCGCGAAGAACGTGAAGCGTACGTGGGGCAGCGTGATGTCGCTCGTGCTGCCGCTCGTCGTTGTCGGCGCCTCCGCCATGGCGATTAGCTACGCGACACTCATTGATGTCGCGCGCGTCAACGGCATGCCCTTGCCGGAGCTGTTCCCGATCCTCATTGACGTTGGAACCGTCGCTTGCATGGTCGCCGCGGCGCAGTTCCGAACGCTCGGTATCAACGGTCGCTGGCTCGCGTACACGACGTTCTTCGCCCTGTCGGCGATCTCGGTGTTCGCGAACGCGACGCATGCGCTCGGCGCCGCTGACCTGACCTCGACCACGCTCGGTGTCGCGATCATGCTCGCAGCGACGCCGCCGGCCGCGCTCGTCGCGATCACGCATCTCGTCATGAAGCTCGTCCCCGACATCAAGGAACGGGAACGGATCGCAACAGCGAGCGCGGCACGCGATGGCGCTCGTCATGACGCGGCCGGGCGAGCGTCGCGACGTGACGCGGGCGCCCGCGACAACGCGACGACAGCCCGACCGATAGCGCCAACCAGCACGACGCAGTCTGTCGCGGTTGCGACGACTGCGACAGACGCGGATGACGCCGACATGCACGCATCAGCGAACGACTCGGTCGCGCGTCACAGGAAGCCTCTGACGCCGGCTCCCGCCCCGCAGACGTCGACAGGGTCTTGGAGCGTCGACGCTCGAATTCGCGAGGCGCTTGAGCAGGGCGTGACGCCGTCAGGGCGCGAAGTCGCCGACTGGCTCGGCGGCAAGTCGACTCGCACCGGACAGCGGTACCTCGCCGCCTACCTCGAGCGCGAGAACGCGGCCTGAGCGGCGCCCCGCCACCCTTGCCGCTTGCTGCCTACTGCGCGAGCGGCGGGATCGGTGAGGCGTGTACGACGACGAACTTGGGCCAGGCGACCACAGCACGAGTGAGCCCGACCCTGTCGCGCCTCTCACCCAGGGCGGCGGGCTGAATCCACCGATCGATTGGTGGAGGCTCAGCGAGTCAGAGCGGCGCGCCCAGCTGAACCGCGCGTGGTCGTTCACCCAGCGATTGGTGCGGTCCTACCGGCTCCCTGGCGAGATCGTGCCGCCGTGTTGGTTCCGGCACGACGAAATGGTCCAGGAGCTCCTCGCGCTCATGCAGTTCCGCAATGAGCAGCAGTTCATCGAGCAGCAATCCCCCGGGGCGGCGCTCGACTTCCACTATCAGCTCGGTCTGTGGATCACGAGGATGCGCGGCTGGGTACTCGAGGCCGGATGCAAGCCGAATGAGCACCTCGAGAAGGCTCACCCGATGTGGGTCGTGCCGGACAGTTCGGCCGCGGTTGCGGTTGAGCGTGATTTCGACGAGCTGCTCCGGCGAATGGCGAATCAGGAGTAGAGAACATGGGTAAGGTCTGGGCATCACTCATCGGGACTCTTCGGGAGCTGTGGTCGACTGGGCGTGGCCGGTTCGTCGTGATCGCGACTGGTGCGCTCACGCTCATGGTGATCGGGGCGATCGTCGCGATGAATGTCGCGATCGCGCCTGCAGCGACGCCGCCGGCTCCGGCAACTCAGTCCGGGCCATCCGAAGACCTCTTCCCCGGTGCATCGGCGGAGACGCCGGAATCGGGCGGGGCCCCGGTCATCATGGACAACGGACAGGTCGATATCGGCGGCCCCGGTATCCCTGCGAACGTCGACGGCTGGATCGAGCCGGATGCCCCCGAGGCCAAGCCGGGCGCGGAGACCGGACTCGCGTCGTGGCCATCGGAGATTCCGCTCGACGAGCTCACGATTCCGAGCTACACCGAGGTGACCATTGCTGAATGCGCTGCACCGCAGATTCCCGAAGCACGCGCGATGGCGAACGACATCGTCGCCTACCTGTTCACCTGGGACAGCCGTGTGGCGAGCTTCGACAAATGGGCAGCGCCCGTCGACAGGGAATGGAATCGGCTGTTCGGCTACTACGGCGGCGAAGGGATGAATGGCAAAGGCGACACCGGTCGGCTTGAGGACCGATTCACGTCGATCGGCGCCAGTGAACTCGCATGGACGGGTTGGGCGCGGAACGGGGTCCGAAGCGAGGTTCGTGTGAATCAAGTGGTGACCACCGCTCCGAACCGCTCGCTGGTGCAACTCGACTACACGGTGACCATCACCCGGGCCGGCGACGGCCTCGCCCCCGAGTCCGCGGTGGAGAACGTCACGATTGTCCTCACGGCGCCGTGCGCCCATGACAACTGGCCGAGCCCTGCGTCGCGATGGGACATGACCGGTCTGCAGTTGTTCGACTTCCGCGGGTGGGGCTCGGAGTAACTCGTGAAGCACCCATTGCGGGTCGCCGGTGCTCTGCTCGCCCTGGTGGCGCTTGCCGTAGTCGGCCCGATCGCGCTCGTGATCATCCTTCTGGCGAGCGGAGCGCAGGCCGCCTCCTGCGCGCCACCGCGCCCCGTCGATACCGCGGTTGCGCACCTGGATGTTGAGCAGACCCAGAACGTGGGGATCCTCATCGGTGCGGCGAAGGCACTCTTCCCAGACGAAGCGACCGCGCAGCGAGCGGCGATCGTGGCGATCGCCACAGCCCTGCAGGAGTCGGGACTGCGAAATATCGAGTATGGAGATCGCGACTCGCTCGGTCTCTTCCAGCAACGTCCGTCGATGGGCTGGGGAACCCTCGAGCAGATCATGGACCCGCCGTATGCGGCTGGCCGGTTCTACATGGCACTCGATCAGGTGCCGGGATGGCAGCAGCTGCCGGTCTCCGTGGCGGCGCAGCGCGTACAGAAATCCGGCTTCCCCGACGCATATGCGAAGTGGGAAGACACCGCGTCAGGCGCGGTCGACGCATTGTGGTCGCAGCAAGGCCCCATCTCGATCCCCCCAGAGGTCGGTTGGGCTGGCGTGGCCGGCTCAGAGGCGGAGCACTCCATGGGCACTGGCGGATGCATTGCATCGGGCGAGCTCGTGCTGCCGCTGCCGGCTGGGTACTCGCTCACCGACGGCTACGGATGGCGCAACCTCGGGATGGGAACGAACCCGTTCCATCGGGGCGTCGATCTCGCAGCCGAATGCGGTACGCCGGTCTACGCGATGATGAGTGGCCGCGTCCTATCCGCGGGCACCCTCACGATGCTGATCGAGACGCCTGGCGTTGGGCAGATCGGCTACTTGCATACGGCCCCCGCCGATCATCTCGTGCGCGTCGGCGACGAAGTTGCGGCTGGTCAGCAGATCTCCGCGGTCGGCAATCAGCCGCCGTCGACTGGTTGTCACCTCGACGTGCGCGTGAATCCGGCCGATGCAACCGACCCGCGAGTGGTCGCGCTTCTAGCCGACCCCGGCGCTGGCGGCTGGGTGAACCCCGAGGAGTTCACACGGGCGTTCGGGGTCGATCTCTGCGGCCCCGAGGTCTGCAGTCGCTAGGGCTGATCAGCGGTCAAGCCTGAATGGCGTGATCACTACTTTCGCATCGTCTGCAAGGATCATCGGCATGGCGGAATGGCTCACCCTCGCTAGCACGCTCGTACTCGTGATTGTCACAGGGTGGTACGCGTGGTTGACCAAATCCCTAGCGAGCTCCGCCAAGACTTCGGCCGATAGCGCTCGCGACGCGGCCGAGCATGCTGCCAAGTCAGTCGCCGTGGCAGAGGCTTCGGTTGACGTTCGGTTTGAGTGCGTGCCGTCCTCGGGTCCTCTGCCAGACCACAAAAGCATCGGTGTGTTTCTCTGGTGCCGGGGGGCCACTGTGTACGTGCATGGCGTATCCATGCATGAACTCACGCGCCGCCTCGAATCCTCGGCCAACGAGATTCGTTCAGAGATCGTATTCTGGACACGAGATGGCGAGCACGCAGTCTCCACGGATAGCAAGGCTCAACTCCCCGCCCTGGTCCATGCCGGCGAGAAACTGGACTTCATTACTCGAGCGGATGACTTCTCACCGGGGTTTCGACTTGGGCCCGAGGATCGTATCGACTCGATTGTGATTCAGGTGCAATACAGCTTCGATGGCGTGGGTCCAGTGCGTCAGCGTGAGGTGTCGTGGCGGATGCCTCGCAAGAACCGCTCGTTGCACCCGCTCGAGGACAGCATGCCCTGATCGTCATCTCGTACTCGCGCCCGATGTCCGGCGACCAGCAGCTCGCTCTGCACCTGCTTTCAGCGTTGGCGAGTCCAGGTGTTCGCGGACAGGCCGCGTCCATGCCGAGCTGAGGGGCCACCTGAACCCCTCGGGTGTACTGGAGGTCGTGGCCAGGGCGCCGTTCGAGCGCGTTGTGATCCACCGCGCCGCCTGCCGGATGCGCGCCGGGGCGAATCAGAGTGCCGAGCCGATGAGCGGCTCGGAAGGGACACAACTCACATGGACGCAAGGACCCTCACGATCGCGGGCGAGATCGACCCCGGGGTGACGCCCTCGAGCTCGTGGCCGATCTTCAGCTGGATCGGGCAGCAAGTCGGCAACTTCCAGACGCTGGGGGTCGTCGCGATGGTCGCGCTGCTCATCGCCGGCATCTTCACCTGGGTGGCCGGGTCGGGAAGCGACAACTCGAGGCAGCAGACCGCGGGCAAGTGGATGGTGTTCCTCTCGATCATCGGCGCCGTCGTCATCGGCGCAGCACCGGCGATCATCAAGTGGGCGTCCGGCCAGAACCCGATCGGCTGACCAGGAGGCGCGACATGGGCTGGCTCGGTGACTGGTTCAGTGACGGGTTTCTCGATCTGCTCCGGTCTGGGATTCTCGGACTTGCGGCATTCGTGGGCGACATCCTCAACGGCATCTTTACCATCGACTCGCGCACGACGGACGGCCGACCGACCGACGCTGACCTGGACGCGGCGACGAGCGTCGGTAGTGTCGTGCTCTACCTCGCGGTGCCGCTGACGATCGCCGCGATGATCTGGCAGATCATGCGCTCGGCCGCCCAGGGGCGAGTCCAAGGCGTGCTGCGCGCCCTCGTCGGCGGCGTGGCAATGGTCGCAGGAACCCGGGTGGTCTTCTGGTACGGCCCCGAGCTGGTGCGTGGCTTCGATGAAACGACGATCGCACTCCTCGACGCGTTCGAGTCCGGCCCCGGTGGCCTCGGCACGACCCTCATGGAAGGTGTCGGTCTACGCAAGGTCGGTGACGAGTGGCAGTCGACCGACGGAGGCGAGTACGAGCCTCCGGTATGGATGGTGTTCAGCGCGGCTGGCGGCAACCCCTTGGGCATCCCGCTCATCCTTTGGCTTCTGATGGCCGGCGCTGCCCTCGCGCTCATGATGATGCTCGCCTTCCGCAGGTGGGCCATCGTCGCGATGATCGCGCTCGCTCCGCTTGCGCTCATGTTCCTGCCTGCGGAGAAGGCTTCGAGGAACATGATCGGCCTCTGGATGAAGATCTTCATCTCGCTCGTGGCAGCGAAGCCGCTCGCGGCGATCATCCTGTCGCTCTCGGCGAAGATGGTGTCCGTCTCGGCCGGCATGAACTTGGTGATGTTCATCGCGGCGTTCGTCGGACTACTCGTCGCTGCCTTCGCGCCGATGATCGCGATGAAGTTCTTCGGCTTCCTCGGCACTGAGGTCGCCGATGCCTACGCACGGGCGGCAGGCGAGGGCAACCTCAAGAACGGCGCACAGAGGACCGGCCGGGCCGCGACATCCGTGATCGCAATGGGACGTGGCGGTAGTGGCGGTGGCAGTGCTGGCCGGAGTGCTCCGAAGCCGGTGCCGAATCGCTCGGGCAGTTCCGGTTCGCGCGGTAATCGACCTGGGCCCGTGCCGAACCGTCCGAACGCCGCGCCGTCCGCGAGCTCGGCGCCGCGGCCGAACCTGGGCCCGCCGTCGCGACCGGCGCCCGGGCCCTCGAGGCCGAGCCATCAACCGAGACCGGTGCCCAAGCAGTAGTCCCAAGAAACGAGGCTGACCATGACACGAGAAGCTCCCACGGGCGTTCCCCGCCTCGCATTCCCCGGTCGCCGTCGCACCGGTGTCCTCGGCAACTACAGCCCCGCCCAGCTCGCCGTGGCCGGAACCGGGGCCGGGCTCGCCATCCTGAGCATGTTCACCGCGCCAGACCCGGTCCAAGGGCTCACGACGGCGCTCATCCCCGCGGCGGTGCTGATCGCCGTCGGCCTCTGGTTCGACGAGTACGGCCACCCGCTCCTTTCGACCATTCAGCAGAGAGCGTTGTTCACGATGAGGAAGCTCCTTCGTCAGACCAGCTATCGCCGCCCTGCCGGCATCCCGATCGCGGACGCTGGAAAGCTACAGCTGCCCGGAGCGTTGGGAAGCCTTCGCCTGCTCGAGACGCAGGGCGGAGGAGCGATCATCGAGGATGCCGCATCCGGAACCGCGACGGCCGTCGTGGAGGTGACGTCACCCGGCTACGGCCTCCTCGACGACCGCGATCAGGAGGCTCGGGTAGCAGCTTGGGCGCAATTGCAGTCCGGCCTGGTCAACCACGTCGGGCTCGCTCGCGTACAGGTGATGAACACATCTCGTGTCGCGCAGCCGAAGCAGTTGCGGGACTACTACGAGCGCCGCGCCTCCGATTCGGTGTCGAGCTGGGCCCGCGAGCAGTACGAGACTCTGCTCGACGCTGGAGTGGCGACGACTACCACGCATCGGCAATACCTTGCCGTCGTCCTCGACAAGTCGAGGATCGGCAAGGAGATCCGGGCGCAGCGCGGCGGCAGGGCGGGCCTCGTTTCCGTGATGGCCCGTGAGGTCGCGACACTGAGGCGCGGCCTCACGGACTGCTCCGTGACCGTTCGACACTGGCTCGGATCCCGGCAGCTCGCCGCGGTGACGCGCATAGGCTACGACCCCACCTCGGGCGACCTGATCGAGGAACGCGCCGCCGACCGAGCCGGCGTCGCGCCGGAATCGGCCGGGCCGATGGCCGGCGAAGAGCACTGGGACCACATCCAAGTCGACGGCGTGATGCACCGTACCTTCGAGATCACCGAATGGCCGCGCATCCCGACCCTCCCCGACTTTCTCAACGCCGTGAACACGCTGCCGTTCCAGCACGCGATGTCTCTGTACTTCTCGCCAGTCAAGCTGAGGCAATCGATCTCGCGGATCAAACGCGAGCGCGGAGCGATCGACTCCAACCGGGAACTGCGGCAGAAGCGAGGCAACTACCGCGAAGACAATGCGTTCGAGAAGCGCGAGCGTGACGCGATCGACCAGCGCGAGGCGGAGCTCACGCAGGGGTTCGGTGACCTCGAGTACATCGGTCTCATCACGGTGACGGCGACGACCCTCGAGGATCTCGACGCCTTCTCGAGCGAGCTGCGGACCGCCGTCGAGGGCAAGAGCATGGAGGTTCGCCCCATGTTCGGGCAGCAGCTCGCCGCGTTCAACTCGAGCGGCCTGCCTTTCGCGCTCGCGCCGGCGAAGACGCGCGGCCTGAAGGTGTGGTGATACGGGATGAAGAGCAAGGCGTTCGCCGGCCGGGTCATCCCGGAGAACGAGACGCGCGAGGCCCGGAAGGCGCGCGAGGCGGAGATGCGCGAGCGTGTCAGCGCGACGGCGCCATCGCAGCGAGGACGGGCTACAAGTACTGAGCCGCGGGCGAAAGCGTGGGGCGATCTTGGACGGACGGCGTGGTGGGGGCCGGCGCACGTGACTCCGCGACCGCACCGCGCCAGCTCCCTCGTCACTTCGTATGCCTACCCCTTCCTCACCGAAGAGGGCCTCGGAACGCGCGGCGTATGGATGGGCAAGCTCGCCGACGTCAGCGGTGGCGGCGACTTCGTGTTCGACCCGTACGAGTTGTACAAGACGGGCCACGTCACCGGCACATCGATGGTCTGGATCGGCACGGTCGGCACCGGGAAGTCAGCGGGGGCGAAATCGTTCACCACGCGGATGGCGACGATGGGCGTCAAAGTCACCGTCGCGTCGGACCCTAAAGGGGAATGGGCGCCTGTCGCCGAGGCCATGGGTGGGAAGGTGATCGCTCTGTCACCGTCGGGAGACCATCGGCTCAACCCGCTCGATGAAGGCCCGCGCGACTCGCGCTTGAGCGACGCAGCCTGGGCGCGGCTCGTGAAGTCGCGTCGGCGGCTACTCCTGTCGTCGATCATTCCCTCGCTGATCGACCGTGACCTCAAGCCGGTCGAGCACACCCAGCTCGACATCGCGCTCGACCGCGCCGTGGCCGACAGCGCTGGCGCCGGGCTGGTCACCATCCGCGACGTCTACCGGTGGCTTGTCGACCCCGAACACGGCGCTCCCGCAGAGCCGGTCGCGGATGCCGACGTGGCCCACGGCATGCGTCGGCTGGTTGAGGGTGACCTTGCGGGCGTCTTCGACGGCGAGTCCACGGTCACCTTCGACGCTGACGCGCCGATGGTCGTCATGGACACCTCGGGCTTCATGGGCGCATCAGGGACGCTTCTCTCGGTCGCGATGACCGTTGTGGCGGCCTGGGTCGAGGCGGCCGTGATGGATCCACAGGGCGGGCGCCGCGTCCTCGTTTACGACGAAGGGTGGCGGATGCTGCGGGACGAGCTCATGTTGCTCCGCATGAGCGAGCAATGGAAGCTGGCCCGACAGTACGGCCTCTGCAATCTGCTAATCATGCACCGCATTACCGACCTGGACATGGTCGGCGACCAAGGCTCGGCCGCGCGGGCGCTCGCGCAAGGCCTGCTGACGGATGCCGAGATTCGCATCGTCTATCGACAGGAAGCCGACGTGCTCGAGGCGACGAAGGAGTCCCTCGGGCTGACTGATCGAGAGATCGACGAGGTCTCGTCTCTCCCAAGAGGGGTGGGTCTGTGGAAGATTGGCAAGCGACCGTTCCTGGTGAGCAACATCCTCACCGAGCAGGAGTTGGAGGTCTTCAAGACCAGCGGACGCTTCGAGGTCGAGATCCCGGAGGAAATTCGGACTGCTGCGTCCCCGCGTACCCAGAACGTGGTGAGCAACACTGGCCCGCAGCGAGGCGGCTCGGACGCCGGCACGGGCGAAGCACCGGCAGAGGACCACGGGCGGTTGGATCATGCTCTGGTGCAGAGTGAAGGCAGTCACCATGCTGCGTGCGCCGATTGGACACTTGCGTTCGGCTGTGACAGTACGAAGATTCACTGGACTACGAAGCCAGGGATGTACTGCACCCGATGCGGCACGCGGCGCCCCGAGGTCGCCGCGTAGGCCTTGTTGCTGAGCACGAGGGGTGTATTCGGGGGTGTCAAGCCGCTCACGTTTGCCTGCGGGACGTCAGCAGGGAACGCCCGCCGCAGCTTCTAGCGACGCCCACCGCTCGCGAAACGACAGCTCTCGGGAACGAGCATCAACCCGATGTCGGGTAGCGCCGACGACCTGTCCTCGTGCCGGGAACCAGCGACAAGTTGCGACGCCCGCCGAGAAGGGTTCTCCCGGTTGTCAACTTGGTCCACGCGCGACGCGCCTCGACCCAACGGGATAGCCTTTCCAAAGTCGGACAAGCGAGAAGGGACATCGTTGTCGAATCTGAGCAACCTCCTGCGGCAGGTGGAGCAGAAGGATCCTGAGCTCGCCGACGACATTCGTGACCACATCAAGGCGCTCGCCGCACGCCGCGAGTTCGGGCTCAACTTCGAACGTCACACTCCGGAGACGGTTGAACTGCCAGGGAGGCCGATAAGGAAGGGCGACAAGGTCCGCTTTCTGGCCCCTCGTGGCGAGAATCCCATGAGCGTTGACCAGCGCCTCTGGCGAGTTGTTGATATTGGCCGCATCGACGGCGGACGGGTGGCGTCGTTGGCTCGAGAGGGCCGTGACGGTTCGGATGTCGAGACGGCCAGCCGGGCCTGTGACGATCTAGTTGTCGTTGCGGAGTTCCGGGATCCGATCTATCCCGGTCTCGTGTCGACGGGAAGGGTGGCACGTGGAGGGGAGAAGCCTTGCCACAGCGTGATCAACGCTGAGAATTTCCACGCGCTTCAGACGCTTCTGTACACGCACGAGGGCAAGATTGATGCGATATACATCGACCCGCCCTATAACTCGGGTTCTCGTGACTGGAAGTACAACAACGACTATGTCGACGGAGAAGATCTGTATCGGCACTCCAAGTGGCTTGCCTTCATGGATCGCAGGCTCAGGCTAGCCAAGCGCCTGCTCAACCCCGCAGACTCTGTCCTCATCGTCACGATCGACGAGAAGGAGTATCTGCGACTCGGCCTACTTCTGCAGCAGATCTTCCCCGAGTCGACGGTCGAGATGGTCACGACGGTGGTCAATCCACGCGGGCGACACCGCCCGGGTCGATTTGCGCGGTCCGAGGAGTACATCTTCTTTGTCATGATGGGCGATGCTGCCGTCGGTCAAGAGGAGGATCCAAGCTTCACCGGTGGGACCCGCGTGCCGTGGCGAACGCTGCGCCGGAGCGATGCTGCGTCAGCGCGCGGTACAGCAAAGGGCGGTCCGTCACAGTTCTACCCGATCTACGTCACGGAGGCGGGCACGATCGAAGAGATCGGCGATGCGCTTGCGCCCGATACACCACGAGACGAGGCACCACAACGTGAAGGGTGCACTGCAGTCTTCCCCATACGTGACTCAGGTCTCGAGATGAACTGGGGTCTCACTGCGCCTGCGCTCCGTGAGATCAACTCCAATGGGTTCGTTCGCGTTGGCAGACACACACCGAGCAAGCCTCAGAAGTGGGAGATCTCGTACCTGACATCGGGCAAGATTGCGGATATCGAAGGCGGACGAGCAGCGGTCATCGGTCATGAAGTAGGCGGCGCGGTGATCGCTGAGTACGTCACGGACAAACTCAAGACACCGACATCGACATGGGTCAGGCCGTCCCACAACGCTGAGGTTGGCGGCACGCTCTTGCTCGCTGCACTGCTGCCCGACCGACGGTTTCCTTTTCCCAAGTCGCTCTATGCGGTTGAAGATGCCCTGAGGCTCTTCATCAAGGACAAGCCGCGAGCCACTGTCCTCGACTTCTTCGCCGGATCAGGAACAACCGCGCATGCCGTAATGCGGTTGAACAGGCAACATGGCGGTCAGCGCCAGGCAATCCTCGTCACGAACAACGAAGTCTCTGCTGGTGAGCAGGCGGAGCTTCGTGCGAGGAAACTGCGGCCGGGCGATGCAGACTGGGAATCGCTGGGGATCTGCGACTACATCACAAAGCCCAGACTCCATGCTGCTGTCATGGGCACCACACCCGACGGCGACCCGATCGAGGGGGACTATAAGTTCACAGACGGCTTTCCCATGGCTGAGGGCTTCGAGGAGAACGTCGAGTTCTTCACGATGACATATGAAGCGCCTCGGCGAGTGGCACACAACAGATCGTTCGAGGCCGTCGCACCACTGTTGTGGCTCAGAGCCGGAGCTGAAGGCTCGCGCATTGACAAGGCAGCCGAGGACTTTGCCGTCGCCGACACATACGGTGTGCTATTCGACCTTGACGCATCTCAATCGTTCCTCCGCGCTCTCGCCGACGCCGAAAGCGTGCGTGCGGCATTCATCGTGACCGATGACGACCGGCCATTCCAGATGGTCTGTTCCGAGCTTCCCCCGCACGTAGAGCCAGTCCGCTTGTATGAGTCCTACCTGACCAACTTCACGATCAATACGGGCAGGGAGTAACTGATGAAGTACACATTGAAGGAGTATCAGGCCGACGCCGTCGGACAGATGCTCACGTACTTCGCTGACGCCCACGATGACTACCACCGCAAGGGACGAAACGTTTCTTTCTCCCTCGCCGCTACCACCGGCGCTGGCAAGACCGTCATGGCCTCCGCAGTAATTGAGGCGCTCTTTTTCGGCGACCCAGACTGGGATTTCGACGCGGACCCAGGCGCAGTCATCCTGTGGTTCACCGACGATCCGTCGCTGAATGAACAAACCAAGGCCCGAATCCTGGACGCCTCCGCCGATCGGATCGCGTACTCTCGCCTTCAGGTCATCGGGAGCACGTTCAATCAGGAGAAGTTCGAGCCCGGGAAGGTCTACTTCCTGAACTCGCAGAAGTTGTCCAAGAACTCCTTGCTGGTCCGCGGCGCGGCGGAAGAGGAAGGCGAGGTTCTGGTTGCACGCGCTGCCTCACCGGACCTTCACCAGCACACCATCTGGGACACCATCCGCAACACTATTGAGGACGAGCGGCTCACCCTTTACCTCATCCTCGATGAGGCACACAAGGGCATGAAGCGCCGCACCACCGAAGACAAGACCGAGAAGCAGACCATTGTCAAGCGGCTCATCAACGGCAACGGCGCCCCTCCAATCCCCGTCGTCTGGGGAATCTCCGCCACTATTGAGCGGTTCACGGAGGCGATGAAGGACGCCCAGGGACGCTATCCCTATCCCAGCTACGAAGTCGACCCGGCGCTCATTCAGGAATCTGGTCTCCTGAAGGACGATATCCGTCTGGACTTCCCGGTAGAGAGCGGCACTTTCGATACGGTCCTCCTGAAGCGCGGCACTCGTAAGGTGAAGGATGCAAGCCGCTGGTGGGCGCAGTACGCCGACAGTCAAGACTCTCCTGGAGACACAGTTGTGCCGCTGCTCGTCGTCCAAGTGCCGAACACTCCGTCCAAGGAGCTGCTTCAAAACACCGTCGACGCGATCCGTGATGAGTGGCCCGAACTCCCCGGCGAGGGCATCGCGCACGTCTTTGGCGATCATGCGTCAATCCAGATTGGGGACTATGAGATCCCCCACATCGCACCCGAGAAAGTGCAGGAGGCCGAACACGTCCGCGTGCTGCTCGCCAAGGATGCAATCTCGACCGGTTGGGACTGCCCCCGCGCCGAGGTGCTCGTGTCGTACAGGCCGGCGTCAGACAAGACCCACATCACCCAGCTGCTCGGCCGAATGGTCCGCACGCCTCTAGCTCGACGCATCGCTGGCGACGACAGGCTGAACTCGGTGGACTGTGTCCTGCCCTTCTTCAACCGCGCGACTGCCACGGAGGTCGCGGACGTCCTCCTTGGCAAGAAGCCGGAGGGTGACGACGGGAGTGGCGGGACCGGCGGCGGCGACGGTCGCCGGGTGCTGTTTCATCCGGTTGACATGCACGTCAACACCGCGATCCCGGACTACGTTTGGGAAGCGTTCGACTCGCTGCCCTCGCAGTCATTGCCGAAGAAGGCCGCAAAGCCCACAAAGCGGCTTTCAAGCCTGGTTCAAGCGCTCTCCCGCGATGGGCTACTCCCTAATGCCCGGAAGGCCGCTTACGCTGAAATGTTCGCCGTCATGGACGGACTCATGGCGCGCCATAAAGACAAGATCGATGCTGCCACTTACGGCCTCCTCGACGTCGAGGGCGAGACAATAGTCGCCAGCGTGGCCGGGAAGAAGGTGGCGGAGCCCGAGAAATTCCATGAGATCGCCGACGAGCGTTCCGTCGAGGCTGACTTCAAGACAGCCCAGCGCATCCTCTCCGCCGACCTCGCTCGCAAGTACGCTGACCACATTGCCGTCGAAGACGAAGTAGATGACGGTCTATTTGACGCTCACCTGAAGATCGCGGCTCTCGCCCAAATCGACGGGGTCTCGACCGAAATCGACCGCGAAGCCACCGCGCTCGCGATGCGATGGCTCGCGCAGTACCGAGTCGATATCAAGGGCCTCGGAGACGAACGACGAGCGGTCTACGACGACATCCGAGCCATGTCAGCACACCCCCAGCGCATCGATATTCGCCGCCCCAAGGTCCGCGCTGAGGAGACTGCGGCGGATGTGGACGGCACCAAGGTCGACACTCGGCCTCAGCACCTCATGGCCGACGCGAGCGGCAACTTCCCCATCGGCTCCCTCAATACATGGGAGACGACCGTACTCGACGCAGAACGGAACCGCGCAGGCTTTCTCGCTTGGTACCGCAACCCTGGCCGGGCGTCCGACGATTCCTTGGCAATCGCCTACAGGGACGGCAAGGGAAGCTGGCGCCGCATGTGTCCCGACTTCGTGTTCTTCCACGGAACCGAGTCCGATGTGAAGGTCTCCATCGTGGACCCGCACGGTTTCCACCTTGGCGATGCCCTCCCGAAGCTTCGGGGCCTTGCAGACTTCTCCCTTCAGTATGGCGACGAATTCCACAGGATCGAGGCGGTGGCGCAGATGAAGGACAAGACTCTCCGTGTGCTCGACCTGAAGGACGAAAGCGTACGAGAAGCCATCGCGCAGGCGAAGGACGCCGAGGGCCTTTACCTGAGCAACTCCGCAACGGACTACTAGCTCGTATCTGGCCTTGCTGTCGTTGAAGTGCTCGAGGGTAGGCGCTGTCCCGCAAGGTAGGCGGCGTGGACGCGTTCGGCCGCCTCACGCAGGCGGACATTGCGGCCGCCGAGGCGTTCCCCACGAAGCTCGCTGACATAGACGATCGCTTCGCCCTCTCGAACGATCCGGACGGCTCCATACGCCCGCCCCGCCGAGTCGACCATCGTCCAAACGCCGGGCGTGCGTTCCTCTGCATTGAGGAGCGGATGCCACTCGACGCCGCGATCGTGAACCGTGGCCACCGTGGCCTCCTCGTGCTGACCCGCCATTGCGGCTTGGTATTCGTCCCACACACACTCGGCCGCGAGGCGCAGCTCATCGGCCGGGAAGTAGCCGATGAACGCTCGAGCGGCAGCATCCGGCGCCCACGTCTCGGCACGGAGAAGCGATCGCGGCGGAGTCGATCGCTGAACTATGCGAATCACCGCGATCCGCCGCGACCCGTCGAACTGAAGCCACTCGCCTCGCTGAACTGTTCGCAGTTTGGGTTGCCAGTAACGCAATGGGGCCGGCTCCTCGAAAAGGCGTGGAGCGCGCCGGCCCGCGCGATGAGCCGAGTCTACGACGCGGTCACCCGGCTCTACCACGGTGCGCCGGCCTCGGGATCACCTTGGTAACCGAGAGGACCTACCGATGCGATCACCGGATTCTTGGCGCGCAAACATCGCACTCGCGACCGTCGGCATCGCCGCCGCCCTCGTTGCCATTCAGGCCGGAGTGGTCTTCGCGCTCGCGACGTTCACGTCGACCTCCTTCCCCAGTCTCACAGTGTGGGAACTGCTGGGACTCTACGGGCAGCCCGACCCGACATCCGTCACCACACAGCCGGTCTCCGCGCTCGTGCACTGGGCACTCGTGACAGCAATCGTCGCCGGAATCGTCGTGTGCGCGTCGTACTGGAACTCACGTCGGCGCGGATCGGCGAAGACCGAGACTCTTCGCAAGGGAACCGCCCGACGAGCCGAGCTCGCGAAGCACGCAGGCGGCGATCAACTCATCGCCCGTGCGGGCACCCTCCGCCCATCCCTCGATGTGAAGGCAGCGCGCCCCGAGGACGTCGGCTACTGCATCGGCCGTTCGCATCGTCTGCCGATCTGGATGAGCGTCGAGGACTCGGCGATCCTCGTCGGCCCGTCCCGGTCGGGCAAGGGATTCAACTTCATCGTGCCCATGCTCACCAAGGCGATGGGCGCAGTCGTGACGACATCCACGCGGGCCGACAACCTCCTCCTGACGATCGAGCATCGCAAGCGGACCGGCGGGCCGGTGTTCGTCTTCGACCCGAGCGGTGTCGCAGCCGGCGCCGGGAACCAGCTGCGCTGGTCGCCGCTTGACGGAGCGGTGGACCTCGACGTCGCGATGCGACGCCTGGCATCCCTCATTCCCGGTGATGGGTTCGAGGGAGTTCAGAACGCCGGCTATTGGGAAGCGACGTCGAAGAAGATCATCCTCGCGCTGTTCCACGCGGCCGCGCTCGACGGCCGCACGATCGAGGACTTCTGGCGGTGGATGAGCGACCCGAACCTCGCCAAGACGGAAGCACTCGAGATCCTCAACAGCTCCCCCGACGCCGACCGAGCCACCGCGCGGTCGCTCAATGCCGTGCTCACCGGCAGCCCAGAGCAGCGTGGCAACGATTGGGCGGCGGCATATGCGGATGTCACATATATGGCGTCGCCGAAGGTGCGATCGTCGATGATCCCTGAGGAGGATGACGCGGCGTTCGACCCGTTCGCCTTCATCATGTCGCGCGGCACGCTCTACCTGATCGGGGACGCCGCATCGGCCGCGGCCTTCGAGCCGCTCATCGTCGCTCTGGTCGAGGAGATCTCCGCGGTCGCTCAGGGCGTCGCTGGCGCGTCGCCGGGGGCCCGGTTGGATCCTCCGGTGCAGTTCATCCTCGACGAAGCGGCAAACTTCAAGGTCCCGACGTTGCCGAAGCTCATCAGCTACAGCGGCGGGTCGGGGCTGACAGTCATCGTGGTGCTGCAGTCCATCTCGCAGGCTGAGATGGCGTGGGGACGAGAGGGTGCCCGAGCAATGTGGGGCGCGGCGAGCCTCAAGATCGTGCTTCCCGGAGGATCCGACCCATCTGATCTCAAAGATCTCGAGACGCTTGTCGGCGAGGTTGAACTCGAGCGCCGCTCGTACTCCACATCTGAGAGCGGGGTCTCACACCAATACGCGCGCGAGGAGAAGCGAGTGCTGCGGGCAAGCGAGATTCGTACCCTGCCGTTCGGCACGGCGCTCGTGTTCTTCCGGCAGCTCAAGCCCGCGATCGTGAAGCTCTCACCCTGGATCAAGCTGCCGATCGCCGAACAGCTCGAGCGAGACCGCGAGCTCGTTGCCGCACGCCTGAAGGCCGCAAGCCCGTACGCCGCGCGACTCCACGCCTGGGACAAGTCGCGAGCCTGATGTCGATGGCACCCGCGAGCCGCCCGCGGGCCGGTCTCGGGCTTGCGCGGAAGCAGCGGTATGACGCGTACATCGACTCGCCTCAGTGGTGGCAGCGCCGCGAGGAGTGGCACGCGGAGCAGCGCCGGCGATCGCCGGCCGGGACGGTATGCGCCGTGTGCGGGAACCGGTGGGATCTTCGCCGCGACGATCTCCATCACGTCGAGTACTCAAGGCTCGGCGCGGAGCGACACGAAGACCTCGTTCCGCTCCATCGCCGCGCGCACGACGAGGTTCACCATCTGCTCGATCGCCTCGGGCGGCGACGTCGGATGCCGCTTCGCCTCGCGAATTTCCATGTACTTGCGCTCCTCCGTCGAACACCGCCCTGCGCCGCGGCCGTCGCTGCGCGGCGGGTGGCATCGGAAGAGTGAGGTCCGCATCCGGTGGCCCTGGAGGGAGTCGAGGAGTCATGGCAACCACGAAGGAGAACATCCCGCTCAAGGGGCGGCTGGTCACCAATCCAGAGCGATTGGAGCACGCCAACGGTCCGAAGATCCGCTTCCGGTTCGTGGAGGAGGACTACAAGCGTGAGAACGGGCAGCTCGTCCGGGACGAGAACGGCTACCCCGTCGTGTCGAACATCGCCTTCCACGACGCCGTGGTCTGGCATGAGCCGCTCGCCGAGCGGATCGCGAGCACCCTTCGGTCCGGCGACGCCTTCGTCGCGACGGGTGACCTGAGGTTTTCGACCTACGAGGACAAGGACGGCAACACCCGTCCGTCGCATGAGTTCGCGCTCCGAGCGATCGGTGCCGACCTCGCCAGCGGGCGGGTGGTGATCGATCGTGCCCCGAAGGCTGCGACGGCGGCGGCGGAACAGCAACTCGCTCCGGAACAGACGCGTCACCTCGCACGGTGACCCATGGGCGGCCTTCGCGACACCCGGGGGCCGCCGTCGACTTCAGCCGAGAGGACAACGCGATGCAGGCTCGCGAGTTCGCGGAGCAGTCCGCGGCATCCGCCCCCGACTCGCCATCAAGCTCGCAAGTACGCCGCGGCGTCCTCCTTTCGCCGGCAAGGGCAGGGATCGTCGAGACCCACGGGAACGGATACGACTTCATAGCCGCGAACGAGCGGGCGGGATGGCGCGCCATCCCCGACTGGGGGAGGAACGGTTGGGACCTCGGCCGATGGCCTACAGCGATCGTCATGGCCTCGGACGAGCATGGGCGGCCGCGGGCACTCGTCTACCTCGAGGGCGAAGTGGAGGCACGAGAGTTCGACACCGTCGACGAGCGCACGCGGTTTCTCGATGACGTCGCCGAGGAGCTCTGGCGCACCGGGGAAGCTGACGGGCCTCGCGATGTCGCCGCGTATCCGGCCGGCGAGCTGCCGGCCGACTACCGCGGGCCAGTCCCGCGAGCGCAGGGGTCACCGGCCACGGGACCTGTCGGCCGGTCGGCGAGATCGGTGCCCTCCATGCGCGAGGCACCATCCACCGCACGTTCCTTCGGGCGGCGCTGACGCCTCCGACGTTCCGCAGCTGGGGCACCCATCCACAGATCGACCCCTCTCCGGCCGCGCACGCGACCCCGTCCATACCTTCAACCACACGACCGAAAGGACCTACCACTATGACCGCACAGGACCAGATCGATGTCGCCCTGCAGCGCACCGCGATCGCAGCATTCATCTACTACCCGCAGATCCACGTCGACCAGCCGGACTACCGGCTCGACGAGGATCTTGCCTGGTGTGTCGAACCGCTCGGCGAACTCGACCCAGCCGCTCTCGCAGCGGTCAGAGAGATCGTCGGACGGGCGATCGTCGAGCCCACCGAGTACCGCGAGGAACTCTTCTCGATCCTCTCGGGTCTGGCCGACGCAGACACCCCGGCCGAATGACTCGCCCCCTCCCGGAAGAGGAGCGCATCGCCCGGGACCGGGCGCGCAAGCAGGCATGGTGGGACGCCAACCCGAACTACCGGGCGGAACACCGTGAGAAGAACCTCGAGCGTCTCCGCGAGCAGAACCGCGAGTACATGCGCGCTCAAGCCGCCGAGAAGAAGCGGCGGGCGCGCGAAGTCGAGCGCGTCCGCGAGTGGAGCAAGCAGAATCCCGAGAAGCGCCGTGCTGCGCGCGAGCGCTACAAGGCGGCGAACCCCGAGAAGTATCGCGAGGCCCAGCGGGAGTACTACCACCGCAACAAGGAGGCGATCCGAGCTCGGCGCGATGCGGCGCGCACAGCTGAGCAAGTGCGCGCAGGCGCGCGGCGCGACTACGAGAAGCGGGATCGGTCCAAGCCTGCGAAGCCGCCGTCGCCGGAGCAACGCGAGCGGCACAAGGCTCAGGAGCGCGAAAAGAAGCGCGTCGAACGAGCCCTCGCCAGGGCCGGGCTCCCACCGCGCAGACTGCAGCGCGTCCTCGCGTTCGAGAAGCGGAACAATGCGGCTGCGGCGGACGAGTTCTTCGACCGGCGGCGAACCGTCAAGGAGGTCGCGCAGATCCGGAGGCAGGACGGGCCGACCCCCCGAGCGCTGCTCGAGGGCTTCACCGACACGAACGCTCGACTTCGGGAGCGGCTCCTGTTCCGGCGCGCCGTCGATACCCACCAGCTTGCCCACGCCGACCGGCTTCACCGAGACGTCCTCCTCGACTCACGGGCACGCGAGATTGACGGCAAGCCGCCGTACGACACGTTGCTCGAGGTCCGTCGGCGCGCCGCCAGCGAGGTCCGCGAGGCGCAGGCCCGCCAGAGCGGCGATGGCCGCCTCGTCGAGGCGCACCGGAGCGGAGCGGATCTGAGGGCCGGGAGCGTTCGTGAACTGGTGCAGGCGAACGTGAGGGCCGGATGGCGCGTCGTCCCCTCGCGCGCCGGGGTCGCGCCGCAGCAGCTCTTCTTGGTGAGCAACGAGTTCGACTCGCCACGGTTGCTCACCATCAGCCGTCACGGACCCGAGGTCCGTGAGTTCGACACCGTGGAGGCACGATCCGTTCACCTCAGGAAGTTGAATGGCGGAAGCGAGGCGTTGTCGGTCGGTCCGTCAGCGGCCGCTACTCGGAGAGGATCGACGTCACAGCCGCCGTCCGTGACGTCGCCACGCACGTCGGCAGTCCCGGGTCGGTAGGCACAGCCTGGTCACCGTACGATGTCGCCTTACCCGACTCGAACCGTCTGGGTCAGCAGGACGCCCCGATTGCGATCGACGAGCTGCCAGCATCCTGGAGCGGCCCGGCCCCAGAGGTCTTCCTCGACCCACTCTCCGGTCGCGTGATCGAGCGCGAGTACACGGGAGCGTTCGCTAGCGTGCACCGCTCGCTCGATGTAGAGGATCCCGTGGCCACCGTCCTCGGCCATGCGCACGAGTCGCGCCCACCGCCAGCGCGCGTACGTGTCCGCGACTTGCCGTGTCGTGGCGCCGCCCACGATTGTCGCGGCGCCGACAAGAAGCGCGCCGGTGATTACGAACGCGGTGGTCGCGGCATCCGTCATTTCAGTGGTCGCCGCGGACATCAGGATGGGCGTCGATGCGACTCCCGCGATGATCACCCCGAGAAGGTCTCGGCGCACCATACGCCGGCTCGGGACGAATGCCACGATGGCGCCGAGCACGAACGCCGCAAACATGAGCTGGGCGCTGGCCAGCCGAACGATGGCCGCGGCGGGCTCCGCCCCAATCGTCGCGAGTCGATTGCTCGACACGCTCATCGCGGCGGCCGACGCAACGATGAGCACACCGGGGATCAAAACAGCCAGAACGACACGGACCCAGCCTCGGGCTCGCGGGCGCCCGTCACGGCCCGCCCGTCGGTCGCACCGTTCGTCGTACGCGCGCCGCCGATCGGGATCCATGAGCACGCGACCCGCAGCAAGGACCCGGCGATGTTCGCGCCGCGTACGGCGGGAGCCGGCCAAGTCAGGATGGGTCGCGAAGGCCCGCTCGGTTGAGGCGCGCGCGACGGTTTCGGCGGATGCATGACGGTCGACGCCGAGCGACCGGTAGAGATCGCCTCTCATGGCGCCGACCGTAGCCGCGGCCCACGATGCTCATGGGATTCAGTCGGAACCTGTGGATGGGTGCCCGCCATCTCTCGACGGGCCGTTCTCGGCGAGTCATCCGTTGTCGTCTGCTCGATCCCGTTGAGCACCGCTTTCGCGAGGGCGTGGTCGGCGCGGCGCTGGTGGTTGAGGTCGTCGATGGGCCCGAGTGGGTCGGCGGCGGTCACGCCCCATTTGTCGCGGTAGGCGGCGACCGTGATGGCCGCGGACCGCCATCCTTCTCCGGATGCGTCGCCGAGTCGCTCCGTCCATGGCTCGCGATCTGAGAGCGCACGATCGAGGACGGTGTTGGCTCGCGTGACGATCGCGGCCGCGCGCTCCTCGAGCGCGCGGCGCATGTCTGCGTTGTCCGTGGTGATGCTCAGAAGCAGGCCGGCGATGTGGTCGCGGTAGCGGGCAGGCCGGGATGCCGCGGCGACCGCGAGGCGGTCAGTCAGGCGCTGATGCACCACGGCCGCGGCATCCGTCGCACCATGAAGTTGGCGCGAGCGGACGGCGACCCTCATCAGTTCACGCACGGAGAGTCCCTGCTCGTCGGCGCGGCGGATGAGGGCGACGAGGGCGTCATACCCGCCGTGGTGCTGGAGCTGGTCGTGCAGTTGTTCGCCGAGCGTGCCGGCGAGAAGTGGGCCGTAGCGTTCGCGCGCCACGTGCGCGGCGAGTGTCTCGTACTCGGCCGCGAGCTGGCGGATGCTTGACGCACGCTCGTGCTCGCGCGTGATCGTCGCCGTCGCCGAGGTCTCGGCGCCGGTCGATCGCAACACGGACTCGAGCACGTCCCGCCAGCCGCGCTCGAGCTGCCGGGTGGCGTCGGTGTCGGCGAGACCGGCGGTGACGTACGCCCGGTTCGAGTGCATGCCGCGGGTCATGCCGACGTAGAAGACCTCCCGCGAGGTGCTCTCATCGACCAGGACGTGTGCCGTGTCAACGGTGCGGCCCTGGGACCGGTGCGCGGTCGTCGCGTACGCGAGTTGGACGTGGTCGCGCAGATAGTCGACGGGCAGCGTCACGCGCGCCCGGTCGGCGTTCTCGACGACGGCTTCTCCATTGCGCCGTATCCGCACGACGACCCATTCCTGTCCGTTCCGAACCCACTCCCCCGAGCTGTCGCGCAGGGTGCGGTTGTTGTTCCGGGACACGACGCGGTCGCCGGTGTGGGCGCGCATGCGCTCCGAGATCCCGACGGATGCCTCGCCTAGCCGGCCAGCGTCACGGAGCCATTGCTGGGCGTGCTCGTTCAGCGTCCGGACCTGCGCGTTGTCGGACGCGATCAGGAGCGCATCGCGACCCTCAGCGACATCCTGCTTCCACGCCGAGAGCGCGTCGGCGAGCATCTGCTCGCTCGTGCCCGACTCGACCCTGTTATGCGCCGCGTAGGCGTCGATCGCGGTGGGGTCGCCAAGGCGGAGCAGCACGGACGCGTCACGCTCCCACGCGGCGGTGAATCGCCACACCTGGTCGATTTCGGCGGCGTCCTTTCCGCGGGAGGCGGCAATCGTTGCGAACATGCCGCCGGCATCGACGGCGCCGAGCTGCGCCCAGTCGCCGACGAGCAGCAGCTTCGCGCCCGCCCGCTCGGCCTGCGCGCAAAGCTCGTCGAGTGCGAGAGTGCCGCTCATGCCCGCCTCGTCGACGACGATCAGCTGCCCCGAGCGCATCGCGAATCGCGGGGCGGGACCGGTTGAACCGCTGATCCACATCGCGGTGTTCTCGGTCTCGATCTCGAGCGCCTCGCCGAGCACTCTCGCGGCTGATGCTGATGGGGCGAGACCGATGACGGAGTTCTGCCCGTGCTGTTGCTCCCAGAGCTCGCTGAGCTTCGCGAGGGTGGTCGTCTTCCCGGCGCCGGCCGGCCCGACGAGCACGTCGATCGCGAGCCCGGACGCGGCGATCATCGCAACGGCATCGCGCTGGTCCGATCCGAGCATCCGCCCCTGCCGGTCCGGCTCATCGAGCCGAGCCTCGAGCGCCGCGGCGTCGACTCGAAGTCCGGTCTGGCGCGATGCGGCATCAAGGAGCCGGCGTTCGGCGTCCAGCAGTCGCTGTGTCGTGAAGAGCTCGCGGGATGTGGGCGCGAACGCGGACGCGCCATCCGACTGCCGGAATTCGCGCGGCGCATGCAGCGGGTTTCGTGGGGTGACTGCGACCGCTTGGTCGATGACGCGCTGTAGGACTCGCCGGGTTGCGTCGTCGCGGTCGAGGATGCTGCGGAAGGTGATCGGCTTCAGCGCCCGGTGGATCTCGGCCATCGCGTTCGCGCGTGTCCACGTCGCGCGCGCCTCGGCGAGCGTCGCGAGCACCCGGCCGGCGACTTCCGCTACATCGAGCGCATCGGCGAGGTCATCGCCACGCGCCGACCAGCGGCCCTGTTCCGCGAGTCGGGCGGATCCCGCACGGACGACCTCGGCGACGAGCTCGTCGGGGTCAGTGATGCGAGCGGCGCGTTCCCTCCAGTCCTCGCTCAGTTGTTCGAGCGAGCGCACGGTCTTCGCAACGCGCGTGCGACGGGTCGCTTGGTTGCGCATCCGCCACACCTGGAACCGGGACGGCTCTTTTCCGGTTGCCGCCCGGTACTCCTCGATCAGGTCGTCCTTCGCCTTCGCGATCGCCGTCGATCGTTGCGAGAACTCATCGAGCAGCCGTGGCGGGATGCCGGCGATCTCCCACTTCCGGTTCCGCGCCGCGACCCCGTTCGCGTCAGCGAACAGCGCCCGCGCCTCCTGCGAATCGGACAGGCCATGGTCCTGCAGGAAGCGGGCGTAGCCGCGCTCGTCGACGGCGGCGGTCCGCTCGGTCCAGGCCACGCCGAGGCGGTTCGAGAGCGCATCCATCAGTGCCGCGTCGTATGTCTCCGAGAGGGTGACGACGTGCGGCGAGAGCGCGTGACGGGAATCGATGGTGCGCCACCGGCCGTCCGGCGTCTGCACCCGGTTCGCGATGAGCAAGTGCGTGTGCAGCTGCGGGTCGCCATCCCGCGAGTCCCAGTGATCGAACCCGGTAGCAACCGCACCGAGCACCTCGAGCTGCGCGACCCCGCCGGCGCCGACACGGGTCCGCAACGCGTCACGCTCGAGGATCGCAAGAGTCTCCTGCAGCGCCTGCTCGTGCGCGGCCTTGATCTGCTCCTGCACGGACGTCGGCGCGAGCGCCCAGAGCACGCTCACCGACTTCGGCGGGTTGAACACCAACTCGAACCCGGCGACGGATGATGGCGGCGTGTGCGCCGTCTCCTCGGCGATGATCTTGGCGACGGCGTCCTCGCGCGTCGCGTCACCGAGGGAGGTGTCGAGCTGCTTGACGCGGGCGTCCACCCGTTCCTCGAGTGTCGCGACCACGACGTACCTCCGCGCCAACGGCTCACCAGTCAGCGGATGTGCGCCAGCGCCGTACAGGTGCGACAGCTCCGCTGGCGTCACGGTTCGACCTTCGGCGACACCGAGGCTCGCGACACCGGCGCCGTACCATCGCCCGGCCGGTGTTCCCTCTGCGGCGTAGTAGTCGACGGCGTCACCACGCCCAGCCTCGACCGCGACAGATTCGTGGAAGTAGCGCCACGCATCCTCGCCTGACGCGATCTTCACCATCGAGATCACGACGCCGCCCCCTGTCGCGCCCGGTGCGCCGCGACACGGCACCGCGTCGAGCAGTACTGCTGGCCTGCGCGACCGCGCTGCATGTCGCCGCGGCAGGCGGCGTTCGCGCACGTCGTCCGGCGCGGTGACGCGACGCGCGACGCGTCATGCCAGGCACGCTTGCGACACGTCGCCGAGCAGAAGCGCTGACGCGGAATCGCCGACACGTACCGCGACAGGCAGGCCTCGCAGCGACGCACCAGCACGGATGTCGCGGCGTCACGGCGATGACGCGACTGTCGACGCCGCGCCGCGTCACGGCACGACTGCGAGCAGAACGCCGCGTGCTGCGTGCCGGCGACAAGGCGGCCGCGACACTCCCGACACCAGGACGCAAAGCGTCGATGCCCGATCCGCTGCGGCGCGTGCGCCGCGTCGCCGAGCATCGACATCGCGCGCGACAGGTGGCGCGTCACCGTCGCTGCGCCACGCCGGCCGTGGTCGCCGGCTTCGTCTCGGCCGCCTTCACCCGCTCGCTGCCATGCTCGAGTTCAAGGTCTGCGTCCGGTGCCTGTTCCATGCTCTCCCGATGGACCACGGCGCGCATTCGATGTAACGCGGTTGCGACGCAGCTGCCCTCAAGTGCCAGACGTGTACTGCTTCGACAAGCGGCAGAGTCAGCGCCTGGGGTCGGTCGAGGTCTAGGTCGGCGCCGACCTGCGGATGATCTATGTCGGCCGCGCCCGCGCTGCGTGACAGGCCGCCCGGCACGGTCAGGCTCGCTCGTGGCAACTTTCCATCTGCGAGAGTTCCAGGCACTCGCTGCTCTCAGCGTCGTGTCCGCGCGTCGTAGACGCCGAGCACGCCCGCCCAACCGTCACGCACACGTGCCAGACGACGTCCTCCTCGACTTGATCACTCATGTGGCGGTGCGGACGACGACGGGCCACAGCTCCCTCTCCCATCGGCGTCGTCGCTGCCGCGAATGAGGTGTCCGGCTTGACCGGAGCCCCGGGACCGAGACTGGCCACAATCGGCCGCGAAGCGCCGACACGCCACCCACGGCACGAGATGCGACATCCGGCTGGCGATGACCGGCCCACACCCTCGGCGACGAGAACGGCAGACTCGCTGCGAAGATTGAGTCCCCGGGAATACCCCCCAGGGGTATTGGGTTGTGTTGTGCATCGCACACCACTCAGGGAGTCGTCATCATGCGCCTGTTCCAGATCCGTGACTACCGCCACTTGTTCGGCGCCCAGGTCATCGCGCTGTTCGGCACGGGCCTGGCCACCGTGGCGCTCGGCCTGCTCGCCTACGATCTCGCTGGCCCGAGCGCCGGCGCGGTGCTCGCCACCGCCCTGACCATCAAGATGGTGCTGTACGTGGCCATCGCTCCTCTGGCGGCCGCGTACGCGGACCGCCTGCCGCGCCGGCTGTTCCTGACCTTGCTCGACGTCGTGCGAGCCGCGGTGGTGCTCGCGCTGCCCTTCGTCACGGAGGTATGGCACGTCTACGTGCTGATCGGCGTGCTGCAGTCCGCTTCGGCCGCGTTCACCCCCACGTTCCAGGCCGTCATCCCAGACATCGTCACCGACAAGGCCGCATACACGCGGGCGCTGTCGGCGTCGCAGGTGGCGTACACAATGGAGAGCCTGCTCAGTCCAGTGCTCGCGGCCATCGCCCTCGCCTTCATGAGCTTCAACGTGCTGTTCGTCGGCACCTCGGTCGGCTTCGTCATCTCGGCGATCCTCGTGCTCTCGGCACGGGTACCGAATGCCCGCCCGACCGGCCAGCCCCGGGCCTGGGACCGGGTGACCTCGGGCATCCGCACCTTCGCCGCCACTCCCCGGCTGCGCGGGGTCCTCGCGCTGAACCTCGTCGTCGCGTCGGCCGGGTCGATCGTCATTGTCAGCACGGTCAACGTCGTGCGCGACGAACTCGGCGGCGGCCAGTCCGACGTCGCATGGATGCTCGCGGCCTCCGGCAGCGGCACGCTCGTCGTCGCGTTGCTGGTCCCCCGCCTCCTCGACCGGATCGCCGAACGCACCGTCATGACCGCAGGCGCCGGCGTGCTCGTCGCAGGCGTCATCGCGGCCGTCGTCATGAGCGCAACCGGCACGGTCTCGTGGGCGTTGATGGCGTCGATCTGGACGGCGATCGGCGCAGGAACGGCCATGGTCGTCACCCCGACCGGCCGCGTGATCCGTTCCGCCACGACCCCGGCGGGGCTGCCTGCGACGTTCGCCGCCCAGTTCTCACTGTCGCACCTCGCATGGCTCCTCACCTACCCCCTCGCGGGGTGGGTCGGCACGGCCGTTGGCGTCACCACGGCTTGGTCGATCCTCGGAGTCCTGGCCGCAGCCGGCGCGGTCGCGGCACTGGCGCTCTGGCCCCGGCGCACCATGGCCCGCGGCACCGGCGCCGTCCCCGTCCCGGCACATGAAGGCCGCGGCGGCGCTCGGCGTGCACTCGACGTGGCGCTCCCGGTCGGTGTGAAATCCGGCTCGGGCGGCGCCGCTCAGTCCGTACACCGCCGCAGCACGCGTCGGGCGAGCTCGTCGCCGGCGTACTCCACTCCTGGACGAACGCGACGATGAGCAGCACCACCGCCCACCTGACGATGGGCCCGAAAGCCCGCTGCGGAGAGCTTCGCGAAGTAGCCGAGACCGCCGCCTACCGGGTCTGCTCCACGAGTAGGTGACGGTTGAGGTCACTCAGTCACTGCGGCTGGCGTGTTCATGGCGGCCCTGAAGGCGATCGAGGCGAACCGACCGAGACGGCTCTGCCGACGGCAACCTGGCGGTCGGCCGAGTCCCACGAGATGAGCCGCCACCGGTGTGCAAGAAGTATCGGACGATGGGCAAGCTGCTGCGCTGGAGGATGCCCATCGTCCCGGAAGGGTGCCCAGATCGGAAGCGAAGCCGCCGGCCCTACGGCCGACGGTGCCCTCGGCTGACTCCTGTTGGACAATGCACCGATGAGCGAGCTCGTGTCGTTCCTGGACTTCCCGTGCGACATCCGAGGTTGAGTCGCAAGAGGAGATGCGGCCTCTGCCTTCCTGATGGTGTCGTAGCTCCCGATTACGGCTTGTTCCTCATGCTGGCGTCCCGTCGGCAACGCCGTGGCGGTCGTGGCAGATCTCCGCGGCGATACTGAGCACGGTGCTGGCGGCGTCGAGTCCGGCGACCGCCGTCGTGCGGCTCCGGTGGATGCCGACGGCGACGGCCGCTCCGTCGATCGGATGGGTCCAGCGACCCGTGGGGAAGGCGACACCCGACGCCGTGAGCATCGAGCCGTGGATGCGGCTGGAGTAGCTCGAAGTGAAGCGGTACTCGCCGGGATCCGGGCCGCCGAGCACGTCATGGATGATCGAGCGGGCAGCGTGCGCGCCCTGCGCGGCCGCATCCTCCCAGTGATCGACCCGCATCGAGGCGATGCTTCCCTCGCGAGATCCGGAGAGAAGCGGCCGCCGAGCAACGGTGCCGTGGGCGACGACCGCCACGTGTGCTTCGAGGCGCTCTCCGTCCTCGAGTCCGATGACCACGGACTCGGATCCCGCGGTGACATGGCTCACCGGATGTCCGAAGCGGGTTCGGATGTGAGCGTCGTGTCGGTGGAGCAAGGCGGATGCCACGACCGGGCCGAGTTCGCGACGCAGGGGCACCGGCGAGCGGGACACGAGGGTCACGTCGGCTCCGGCTTCCGCGAGCAGCGACGCTGTCTCGGATCCGATCAGGCCGGCGCCGAGGATGACGGCGCGCCCACCGTTCGGCGGCAGCAGGGTGCGGACCCGCTCGGCGTCCTCAATCGAATGAAGGTGCGTCAGGCGCTCGATGGTGCCGGCGCGATCCCCGCCGGCCTGGGCCGAGTACCGCCGGGGAGCGCTCCCCGAGGCGAGAAGCACGGCCGCCGGCCGCATCCGATCCCCCGACCGGAATCGCACCGTTCCGTCAGCCTCGATCGCGGACACCTCCTCGCGCACCAGTTCGGTGCCCGCCGGCGCGTCGCGGGCGACCTGCTCGGGCGTCAACAGTCCGGTCAGTACGCCCTTGTTCACGAGCGTGCGGTTGGGTCGGCCCCTGTGGGTCGGTGATTGTCACCGGCCCCGGCCAACCGGAACGCACCAGCGTGTCTGCTGCGGACCATCCCGCAGCGCCGGCCCCGACGACGAGGACGTGATGCGACTTCATGAGAGCCTCCTGATCTGGAATACCCCATGGGGGTATATGGTTGGCATCATAACCCAATACCCCACCCCCGTATCGAAAGGATGAGGCGATGAGCGTGTTCGAGTACCAGGTGACCGGAATGACATGCGGGCACTGCGAACTGTCCGTGCGCGAGGAGGTCTCTGGGCTTCCCGGTGTGAAGACGGTGGACGTGTCGGCGGTGACCGGCCGCCTGGCCATCAGCTCCGATGCGGAGCTCGACGACCGAGCAGTCCTCGCGGCTGTGGAGGAGGCCGGCTATGTCGCGCAGCGCCGCTGAGATGAGCACGCCGCTCCGACTCGGGCTCTACGGAGCAGGTCTTGCCGCAGCGTTCGGCGTGGCCCTGGCGGTCGGTCCGATATTGGTACCGCCGAGCACCGTCACCGCGTGGGCCGAGCAGAGCGAACACGAAGGAGAGGAGCACGAAGTGCAGAACGAGAAGTCGGTCCCGGCCGAGGTGCCGGGGCTGTCGATCGAGGCGGACGGGTACCGGTTCGCCGACCTCGCCGCGCCGGCCGGGACAGATGAACTGGGTGAGCTGCGGTTCCGGATCCTCGGCCCCGCCGGGGAGCCGGTGACCGAGTTCGACGTCACGCACGAGAAGCAGCTGCACCTGATCGCGGTGCGCACCGATGGCAGCTCCTTCCGGCATGTGCACCCGGAACTGGACACGGACGGCACCTGGAGCATCCCCTGGACGTGGGAGGCTGCGGGCGCCCACCGGCTCTTCGCGGACTTCCGTCCCACCGGACACGACCGCACCCTGACGCTCACCAACACCGCGCAGGTGAACGGGCACGTCCACGCCGCGGAGGTCGCGGCATCCGGCGACCGCGTCGCGGAGGCCGGACCGTTCACGGTCGAGCTTGCGGGAGACCTCGAGGCGGGTATGCAGACGGAAGTCGTGTTCACGGTGCGCCGTGACGGGCGGCCGGTCATGGATATCGAGCCCTACCTCGGTGCGGCGGGCCACCTCGTCATGCTGCGAGCCGGCGACCTCGGCTACCTGCACGTGCACCCGCTCGACGAGGCCGAGACATCGGGTGCAACTCGCCTCGGACCCGACATCCGCTTCGGCGCGACGCCGCCGACCGCCGGCGGGTACTTCCTCTCCCTCGACTTCCAGGTCGACGGACGGGTGCACACGGCGTCGTTCGCCATCGACGCCGCCACCGCCGACGCCACCGCGTCTGCTGAGCCCCCGACCGGAACACACTCCGATACCGGCGCGCACGGCGCCGGGCACTGACATCCGACAACGAAGGAAGGAACGCCCGATGAACGCGAGACCCCCGCAGAATCCACCGCCATCCGGTGTCATCGAACTCGAGATCGGCGGGATGACCTGTGCCTCCTGCGCGATGCGGATCGAGCGCAAGCTCAACAAGCTGGACGGTGTCAGCGCGACGGTCAACTACGCCACTGAGAAGGCCCGCGTCGAGCTGCCGGCCGGCGTGAGCACGGCCGAGGTGATCGCCGAGGTCGAGAAAACCGGCTACACGGCGGAACTGCCCGCACCCGCGAACACGTTGCCCTCCCCCGCCGCCGGCCGTGCGGAGGACGGCGAGCTGCGGTCCCTCCGGCAGCGGCTCACCGGCTCGGTCGTGCTGTCGATCCCGGTCATCCTGATGGCGATGATCCCGGCCCTGCAGTTCCCGTACTGGCAGTGGCTGTCACTCGTTCTCGCCGCCCCGGTGATCGTCTGGGCGGCCTGGCCGTTCCACCGTGCCGCCTGGGTGAACCTGCGCCACGGGGCCGCAACCATGGACACCCTCGTCTCGGTGGGCACCTCTGCGGCCCTGCTGTGGTCGGTCTACGCGCTGTTCCTCGGAACCGCCGGGCAACCGGGCACGACCCACCCGTTCGAGCTGACCGTCGCGCCCTCCGACGGCGCCGCCAACATCTACCTGGAGGTCGCCGCCGGGGTGACCATGTTCGTCCTCGCCGGCCGGTACTTCGAGAAGCGATCCAAGCGCGCGGCCGGAGCGGCACTTCGGGCGCTGCTCGAGCTCGGCGCGAAGGACGTGGCCGTGCTCATCGACGGGCGCGAGGAGCGGATTCCCATCGATCGGCTCACCGCCGGCGACGAGTTCGTCGTGCGCCCGGGCGAGAAGATCGCCACCGACGGCGTGATCGTCGAGGGCCGCAGCGCCGTCGACCAGTCCATGCTTACCGGCGAGTCCGTGCCGGTCGAGGTGGCGGTCGGCGACGCGGTCGTCGGCGCCACCGTCAACGCGGGCGGCCGGCTCGTGGTGCGTGCCACCCGGGTCGGCTCCGACACGCAGCTCGCGCAGATGGCCAGGCTCGTCGAAGACGCCCAGTCGGGCAAGGCCCAGGTGCAACGGCTCGCCGACCGGATCTCAGGCGTGTTCGTGCCGGTCGTGCTCGCGCTCACCGTCGCCACGCTCGGCGTCTGGATCGGCGCCGGGTTCCCGGTCGAAGCCGCATTCACGGCCGCCGTCGCAGTGCTGATCATCGCCTGCCCGTGCGCACTGGGCCTTGCCACGCCGACCGCGCTCCTGGTCGGAACCGGTCGCGGCGCGCAGCTCGGCATCCTGATCAAGGGCCCCGAGGTGCTGGAGTCCACCCGGAAGGTGGACACCGTGGTGCTCGACAAGACCGGCACCGTGACCACCGGTCGGATGACGCTGCTCGCCGTGCACACGGCCGCGGGGGAGTCCGAGACCGACGTGCTCCGCATCGCCGGCGCGCTCGAGGACGCCTCGGAGCACCCGATCGCCCGCGCGATCGCCGCCGGCGTCACCGCTCGCGTCGGCGATCTCGCCGCGGTCGAGTCGTTCGAGAACGACGAGGGGCGAGGCGTGCACGGCATCGTCGAGGGACACCTCGCGGTCGTCGGCAGGGAATCGCTGCTCGACGACTGGGTCATGCCAGTGCCCGAAGACCTGCGCGCCGCCAAGCTCGCTGCGGAAGCAGCAGGCCAGACCGCGGTGCTCGTCGCGTGGGACGGCGCCGCCCGCGGCGTGCTCGTCGTCGCCGACCAGGTCAAGGACACCAGCCGTGAGGCGATCGCGGAGCTTCGCCGGCTCGGCCTCACCCCCGTGCTGCTGACCGGAGACAACGCCACCGTCGCCCGGCACGTCGCCGACGAGGTCGGCATCGACGAGGTCATCGCCGACGTGCTTCCCGCCGAGAAGGTCCGCATCGTGCGCGACCTGCAGGTGTCGGGCAAGGTCGTCGCGATGGTCGGCGACGGCGTGAACGATGCCGCCGCCCTGGCCCAGGCCGACCTCGGCCTGGCTATGGGCACCGGCACGGATGTCGCGATCGAAGCCGCTGACATCACCCTCGTCCGTGGCGACCTCCGAGCCGTGGCGGACGCCATCCGTCTGTCACGCCGGACCCTCGGGACCATCAAGGCCAACCTGTTCTGGGCGTTCGCCTACAACGTGGCCGCGATCCCACTGGCCGCCCTCGGCCTGCTGAACCCCATGCTCGCCGGCGCCGCGATGGTCTTCTCCAGCGTCTTCGTCGTCAGCAACAGCCTCCGCCTGCGCACCTTCCGCTCGCGGACCACCGGCGCCACCGGCGCCACCCCCACCGCGACCGCCCCGGCGCGGGAACTCGAACACGCGTGACGCACGCGAACTGAAAGGACACCCCACATGAGTGCACACTGCTGCAGCCCCGGCAACGTAACCGGCAACGCCCACGGCCACGCCGCGAAGCCCGCCGACGCGACCGACCTGCTCCGCGGACCCGACGCCCTCGCCGAGTGCCGGGTCATGCCCGGCAGCGTCGTGGTCAAGGCCGACGCCGAGGCGGCCGGTCTCTACCGCGACCACGACGGAGAGCGCTACTGGTTCTGCTGCGCCGCCTGCGGCCCGCTCTTCGACGCTGCCCCGGAGAAGTACGCGATGGCCTGATCGCTCGCCGCGAAGGGGTCGACGACCATTCCGTCGGCCCCTTCGACGTGCCTGCCTGCGCCGTTGATTACGGCTGAACCGACGTCGCGCGCACCAGCCCTTTGGAGGACTTGGACGGAATACCCTAGGGGGGTATATGTTATACCCCAGTGGGGTATTGCCCCGGAAGGAGATCGGATCATGTCGCAATCAACCAACGCGCCGGCGAAACGCCGCTGGCTCGGGCTCGCGCTCATCGCCGCCGCCCAATTCGTCGTCATCATGGACACGTCGATCATCGGCGTGGCCCTCCCGGACATGCAGGCAGAACTCGGCTTCACACCCGAGTCGCTGTCCTGGGTGTTCAACGCCTACGTCATCGCCTTCGGCGGCCTGCTGCTGCTCGGCGGCCGGCTCTCAGACCTCCTCGGGGCACGGAAGGTGTTCATCGCGGGATGGATCGTCCTCGCGCTCGGCTCAGTACTTGCGGGCGCCGCCTCGACCGTCGGCGTCGAGATCGCCGGCCGCGCCGTCCAAGGTGCCGGCGCGGCATTGATCGCCCCGGCTGCGCTCAGCCTGCTGATGGCACTGTTCGGCGGAACCGCCGACCTCCCCAAGGCGTTCGCCGTCTACGGCGCCGCAGCCCCCATCGGCGGAACGGCCGGAGTCTTCCTCGGCGGGGTGCTCACCGAGTACGCCAGCTGGCCGTGGGTGTTCTACATCACCGTCCCGATCGCAGTGGCGGTCATCGCCCTCGCTCCGGGAGCGCTGCCGCGCATCGCGGGCCAGCGCGGCACGGTCGACATCCTCGGTGCCGTGACCGGCACTGCAGGACTTGCGGCGCTCGTCTACGGCATCGTCCGGGCGCCGGAGGTCGGCTGGGCATCCGCCGAGACGCTCATCGCCCTCGGCGCCGGCATTGTGCTGCTCGCCCTGTTCTTCGTCGTCCAGGCGAAGTCGCGCCAGCCACTGCTGCGGCTCGGGATCTTCCGCACGCCCCAGCTCGGCGCGGCGAACCTGGCGCAGCTGTTGCTCGGGGCCGCGTGGGTGCCGATGTGGTTCTTCCTGAACCTCTACCTCCAGCAGGTCCTCGGCGCAGGCTCGTTCGCCGCGGGTGCCGCGCTCCTGCCGATGACTGCGCTCATCGTGCTCGCCATGACCACGGTCGCACCGCGCCTGCTGGCCCGGTTCGGCGCGAAGTCCCTCATCGTCGCAGGGTTCGCGTTCCTTGCAGCGGGACTCGTCTGGCTCGGCTTCGTCCGGCCCGACGGGAACTACGTCGTCGACGTGCTGCCCGCCTCACTGGTCGCCGCGTTCGGCATGGCCCTCGCGTTCGTTCCCTCGCTCGGTACCGCGATCGGTGTCGCCCGTGCCGAGGAGACCGGTGTGGCATCCGGACTCGTGAACACCAGCTACCAGATCGGCTCGGCCGTCGGGCTGGCCGCGGTGACGGCGCTCAGCTCCGTGGTCATCGGAAGCGGCACGGGGGCAGAGTCGCTGACCAGCGGGTACTCGGCGGCGTTCATCGGTGCCGCCGTGGTGGCAGCCGTCGGCGGACTCATCGCCGTTGTCACGCTCCGCGGTGCACGACCCAGCGCTTCCGTTTCGGAAGCCGAACTGGCGACGGTCGACGCCTGAGGCTCAGGATGCGAGGGGAGCGCGGGTCGTACGACCCGCGCTCCTTCCGCCCACAGTGGGAACCGCACTCGACGCTGCTCAACCTCCGCCTGTCCATCGTCGGGGGCACGGCCGTCAACCTGCTCCGAGCGCCCCAGATCACCCTTGTAGCTTGCTATACTGGTACCCCTATGGGGTATGGAGGCTTTGCATGAACGGTTACGTCGCGAATAAGGAAGACCTGCTGAACCGGCTTCGCCGCGCGGAAGGGCAGGTGCGTGGCATCCAGCGGATGGTCGACGAGGACGTCTACTGCATCGATATCCTGACCCAGGTCTCCGCTGCCACGAAAGCGCTCGAGACCGTCGCCCTCTCCTTGCTCGACGATCACCTCAGCCACTGCGTCGCCGAGGCGAGCGCGGAAGGCGGGCCGGTCGCCGAGGAGAGGCTGCGCGAGGCGAGCGCGGCGATCGCCCGCCTCGTTCGATCCTGACCGATTCCGACCGGCCACCCCGGACAACCAGCCAATAGGAGCAACTATGTGCGGTACCAGCACGACGAACGACCTCGGCCTCACCGACAAGAACAGTGGATGCGCGTGTGGCGGTCACTCCCATGAGCAGTCCGACGTCCAGGTCCACGACCAGACCGCAGGGCCGGTGATCCGCGAGCACTACCAGGTGAACGGGATGACCTGCGGCCACTGCGTTTCCAGCGTGACCGAAGTACTCTCCGGCCTCGAGGGAGTTCAGAGCGTCAGCGTTGACCTCAACGCCGGCGGCACCTCGCGGGTCATGGTGGTCAGCTCCAAGCCGATTCCCGCTGAAACGGTCCGGGCGGCGATTTCCGAAGCCGGGTACGACCTGCTGACCGCAGACTGACGATTCCGGCTTCATCCGGTCAGCCCGCCTAGGCAACCCTTGGCGTCTCGCCGCAGCTCGATGAACGCGAGCAGCGCGGGGTCGGCTCCCCCTGGACGCGGAAGAGGGCGGGAAACCCGCCCTCTTCTGCTCAATTGGACTTCTCGATCACGGGTCCACGAAGATCCAGAGGCCGCTGTCGCGATCGCTGGCGAGAACGTAGGTCATCCCATCCTCACCGACGAACGTCTCGACGCCCCAGAAGTCGTTGCCGGCCTCATCGAGGTAGCCGCCGACTTCCACGAGCTCGCATCCGCTGGTGTCGGTCACGGTCTCAGGGTCGTACGGTTCGCCGTCGCACATGATCTGGATCGCCCGGAGGCCGCCCGAGTAGTAGGCGAGATAGGCGAGCGACGGATCCTGCGGGTCGACCGCCACCTCGTGCACCGAGAGGTCGCCGTAGCCGAACGCGTAGTCCGGGTCGTGCGCCTCGTCGATGGCGAAGGTGTCGAGTTCGGTAATGGTCGCGGTGTCGTAGAGGTGCACGTAGCCCCATCCGTCGAAGATCGAACCGACCTCGATGCGCTCGCCGACCGTGCCGATCGCGATGTCCTCGGGGTAGCTCCACGGACCTTCGACGGGGTCGAGGCCGAACAGCTTGTGGAACGCCTCGTGGCGTGTCTCGTGGACGCCTGACGGTCGTCAGACGGGCACAGGATAGACCCGAGGATTGGTCGTGTCCACGGGGCGGACAGCGGCAGCAAGCGCGATGCATAAGTAGTGGCGAACACCACTTCTAGCGGGTGTCGCACCGGCCCATCATTGGCCCCGCAGGCGTCAGAAGCGCGTTAGCGTGAGTCACGAAGACCTCCGGTGGCTGATGCGAGTGCGGTGACCCACATCGTCCCGGAGGTCTTCGCTACATCACACGTTCACAACGTGCCGGGAACTACAGCTAGCCGACTCGGGCCGCCAACCAGTCGTACCCGTCGAACCGGACCCCGTCGGTGCCGTACATCTCGAGATGCAAGTGGGCGCCGGTGGACTGTCCGGTGGAACCGATCGATCCGATCTGCTCGCCCGCCGAGACGGTGTCTCCCACTTCGACCAGTCGGGATCCGTAGCTCATGTGCGCGTACAGGCTCGTGACGGTTGAGCCGTCGACCTGGTGTTCGATCTCGATCATCACGCCGTAGCCGCCGCCGGCATCCGTGGAACTGATGACGGTGCCGGCCGCGACGGCCATCACCGGCGTGCCGTCACCCGAGTTGAAGTCGACGCCGTCGTGGTCCGTCGAGCATCCGGCGCATGGTGCCGTCCGAGGGCCGAACGGGCTGCTGATGCGGTCGGGATACAGCACCGGCCACGCCACGACTGGACCGTTGAACACGGGCGCCGCCTCGAGCTCGGCTACGGCGATGGGAGCCGGGGGCGGGGGCGGGGGCGGAGCGGATTCAACGACGTACGTACCCGGGGTGATCGTCGACACCGCCGCGTCTGCGGCCACTTCGAGCGACTGAGGGTCGCCCACGATCGCTGCCGTCTGGGATGTCGCACTGGTGTCGGTGTGGCTGGTGGTGATCGCAACGGCGGGCACGCTGGTGGCGACCGCCATGCCTCCGGCGAACAGCATCGCGGAGAGCGAAAGGACGGATCGTTTCGGCCGCCGACGCCGCGGTCTCGCTGGCGGCTCCGCCATCGAGGGTCGCTGGGAGTGTGTTTCGCTCGACGGAGCGGAGGGGCCTCGAGGGCGGAGTCGGAAGGGCGTGCTGGGGGGGCCGGCCGCACGGCGGCCGCGCTGGGAGGTGCTCATTCAGTGGGGCTAACTGGGTTGGGGGCTGGGGGATCCCGGCAACCCTAGGCGGCCTCTCTGGGAGTCTCGTGTTATCGATTTGTTACCTGGGATCGAGATGGTCTGCTTCCCACGAATCGGGGTCGGGGCTGGCTGCGCGCCTCACGGCGGGACTCGTGATGGTCCCGTGCAGAAGCCGGGGCGGCTGACGGACCTACCGATCAGGCAGGTCTTCGCGTGGGCGCACAACGAGCACCGAACACGCAGCGTGCCGGGCGACCTGGGCCGAGACCGAGCCGAGCAGCAGACCGCCGAATCCGCCGAGGCCGCGTGAACCGATGACGATGAGCTCGGCGAGTACCGAGGCCTCGACCAGGACGGATGCCGGGGATCCCCTGAGCACCTCTGCAGAAACCGGGACGTCGTCGTGCGCGACCTTGCTCAGTGCGACGGACTGGGTCCGCCGGGTCGCGTCCTCGATGTGCGAGACGTCGAGCACGCCATCCATTCCGGCGATGACGGCGGGATAGTCCCACGCGGTGAGGACTCGGAGCGTTCCCCGACGCAGGCGCGCTTCCCTGACCGCCCATGCCAAGGCGTGGATCGATGGCCTGGAGCCGTCCACGCCCACGACCACCCGGAACGCTTCTGCTTCCCTCATCAGGACCTCCCGCTTGCCTGGATGCCACGCTTCCACTCCGGTCACCGAGAGGACGCGCCCTTGGTCCCGTGGCACTCCGGCGGCGACGGGCTCACGGCGCCGACTGTGGCGGGTGCTCGATGCATCCGCCCCCGCAAGGCCGGACTTCATGCCGCGTACGCGAGCACCCCGACCATCTGCGTCTCGCCGTGGTAGAGGTTGTGGCAACCTGAGCCAGCGCCCCGGGCTGTCGGCATCGAATCGGCCGCCAGCTTGCGGCGAGGCCGTACGATGGAGGCATCCTTCCGCGGCCCCCGCCCTCGTGCTGAATGGTGTGCCCGTGGAGGTGTCACATGTCTGTGTCGTTGACGATCGTGGCAGATGCGGTCTCCGCTTAGCTGCGGGGGGCTTCGATTGGCCTTGCGGTGCCTCGAGCGTCCGCCACGCGCTTGCCGATGACGCCTTAGCCGTTCACGACGTTGATGGTGTTCATGGTGTCCTCCTCTGTCTCGATTCTGGGACGGATCCCGCGGACGCGATGAGGAACTCATGACGCTCCCCGCCCTTCAGGGCGGCGGTGGCCTCGCCGACTCGGACGCGAAGCGCAGCGGCGCGACTCGGCTGAAGCGAGAGTTCGACGCATCCCGGGGTGACCTGGACGTCGACGCGATGGCCTCGATAGGCGAACTGGAAACCGGCCCGCCGCAGACGTGCGGGCAGACGTGGCGAGAAGTGCAATTCCCCCTCCGTGACCCGGAGCCCGGCGAACGAGCGCATGACGATGTCGATGGTGCCCGCCATGGCACCGAGGTGGATCCCCTCGCGGGTGGTGCCCCATTGCGTGTCGTCGAGGTCGGCGATCAGCGCCTCGCGGAACAGCTCCCAGCCCCTGTCGGCATCCAATCCCGCAAGCACCGAGGCGTGGACCACCCGACTCAGCGTGGAACCGTGACTGGTTCGCGACGAGTAGTACTCCACAGTCCGGACCACGTCTTCGTCGGTGAATCGGAATCCGAGGTGCTCGAGCTGTCCTCGCAGCCCGTCCATGCCGAGGAGGTAGACGAGCATCACGACGTCGGGCTGCTTGGCGGCTTTGTAGCGGTTGGTCGAATCGGCTTCGGCTTCGAGGATGAGATCCAGACGTCCGATGTTCCCGTAGCGGGCGCGGTAGCGGGCCCAGTCGAGCTCCGCGAGGTTCTCGTATCCGTCGAACTGGCTCAGGATGCCGTCGGCGTGTCTGGAGACGGCGAGGCGTGCACCGACATCCGCCCATTTCGCGATCTCGTCGTCGCGGACCCCGAGCCTCTCCTCGAGCTCCCCGCGGAAGTGACCCTCCAGGACGTCCAGTGCCTCGCACGTTCGAGCGCAGAGCCAGGAGACCATCACGTTGGTGTAGGTGTTGTCGCGCAGCCCGCTTCCCGGGGCGTCCGGGTAGCCGTCGTGGTACTCATCTGGTCCCATCACCCCGGAGATGTGGTACCGGCCGTCGTCGGCGTCGAACTCGGCGAGCGAGACGAAGTACCGGGTCACCTCGACCATGAGCTCCGCCCCACGCCGCGTCAGCCATTCGACGTCGCCCGTGACCTGGAAGTGCTGCCAGGCGTTCCAGGCGATCGCGAGGCCGACGTGTCGCTGGCGCCGCGAATTGTCCGGCATCCAGCGCGTCGAACGGGAGTTGTAGAGCAGCGCGGGCGTCTCCTCGCGTCCGTCGCTGCCGCTCTGCCAGGGAAACAGAGCGCCATCCCGCCCGGTTCGGCGTGCCGCCCGTCGGGCAGCGGGGAGCCGTCGCCAGCGGTAATCGAGGAGCGCTTCGGCCACCTCCGGCAGCCGCAGTCCGATCACGGGCAGGACGAACACCTCATCCCAGAAGATGTGTCCTCGGTAGCCCTCGCCGTGGAGGCCTCGGGCCGGAACGCCCGCGTCGGCTTCGGCGGTGTGCGGCGAGATGGCCTGGAGGAGGTGGAAGATGTGCAGGTTCAGGACAAGCTGGCTCAGAAGGTCGGCCTCGAGCGTCACGGCGAACCGGGCCCACAACAGCCGCCACGCAGCGCCATGCCGATCACGGAGCTCGTCGATGCGGGATGCCGCGTCGCGGACCCGGTCGACGGCCTCGTCTCCGGGCGAGGAGATCGCCGTGTCTCGCGATGTGAAGGTCGCTGCGACCTTCATGAGGGTCACGGGCTTGCCATCGCCCACCGACAGGTCGAACTCGAACTCGTGGCGCCGACCTGACGCGATGACCTTGCGTGTCGGGATAACGTCGGTCCCGCGGACGGTCATGTGCGCGGCGGTGGCGATTCGGATGCCGCTCTGCCGGGTCTCCACCTCGCACAGGAGCACGGGGCCCTCGACGCGAAACGTGGGCTCGGCGAGATGCGTCGAATCGCTGCCGACGTAGGAGGAAACGTTCGTATTCCGAACTCCCGCGTCGATGCCCGCGCGGAACGTCACCCGGCCGCTCCAGCCGATCGGCGTGACGGTCGTCTCCTGCATCGCCAAGTGCGGATCGCCCATCGAGACGACGGCGCGCTGGATCACGGAGAGCCGGCCGGCATCAGGGCCGTGGAGGATGACCCGCCTGATCGAGACGGCATCATGCAGGTGAAGATGGTGGCGCTCCTCGGATGCGGCCACGGCGCCGCTCGACCACCATGCGCCGTCCTCCATGCGCAGGTCGAGGGGCAGCCAGTTGGGTGCGTTGACGAGATGCTCCTCGGCCAGCGCACGGCCGTGGATGGTGCTCTCGAGCCGGTTGTAGATGCCCGCGAGGTAGGTGCCGGGGTAGTGGGTGCCGTCGTCCGAATGCTCCGGACGCGCACCACGCGTGCCCATCCAACCGTTGCCGAGCGTCGTCAGGGCTTCCCGATGGCCTTCGTGCGCTGGATCGAAGCCACGATAGCCGAGCACCCATGGATCGGTTCTCGAGGCACCGAGGTCGAGCTCACTTACGTCATGGACGACAAGGTCCGCGCCTGCAGCCTCGAGCTCGGCCCTCGGCTCGAACCGGTCGATGCCGACGACCAATCCGAAGCCCTCGCGCTTCGCGTCCTCGACACCGGCGACCGTGGTGTCGATGACCACGGTGCGCTCGGACGTCACACCCATCCGCCGCACCGCCTGCCGCAACGGTGAGGCGTGCGGGCCGCCGGTGGCGCGGACGTCCTCGATCGTGGTGGCATCGACGATGACGTCGACGAGGTCGGACAGGCTCGCTCGGACGAGGAGCTGATGCGCATCTCGATCCGGGGCGATCACGCCGGCAGGCAGGCCGGCGTTGCGAATCCGTTGCAGCAGCGCGACGGTTCCCGGCAGGGGCTGCAGCGAGCCATCCGGATAGATCGGAGCGACGACTGCATCGATGCCCATCAGCACCCCGTGGGTGTCTCCGAACGCCTCGTCGGCTGGGAGGAGGCGAGCCCCGGAAGCGGGTGCTGACTCGGTCATCTCAGCCTCGTGCTTCTGCCGGCTCCGTCGACGTGGAATCGCGCCAGACCCAATCCCGGATCTCGGGCAGGTCGTCCCCGTGCTCTCGGATGTACACGGTGTGCCTGATGAGGCGGTCGCGCAGCTCCTCTCGGACGTGACTGGAGACGTCCCGCAGGCTCGGAACGCGGTCGATCACGTCGAGGGCGAGGTGGAAGCGGTCGATCTCGTTGAGCACGCACATGTCGAACGGCGTCGTGGTCGTGCCCTCCTCCCGGTAGCCGTGGACGTGGAAGTTCGCGTGGTTCGCCCGGCGATAGGTGAGGCGGTGGATCAGCGACGGGTACCCGTGGTACGCGAAGACGACAGGGACGTCGGTCGTGAACAGCGCGTCGAAGTCCTCATCCGCCAGTCCATGCGGATGAGCCTGACGATCCTGCAGCCGCAGGAGGTCGACGACGTTCACCACGCGGATCCGAAGGTTCGGGAAGGCGTCACGAAGGATGGACACCGCGGCGAGCGTCTCGAGCGTGGGCACGTCACCGGCGCACGCCATGACGACATCCGGCCGCTCCCCTTCGTCATTGCTCGCCCAGTCCCAGATGCCGATCCCCTTGGTGCAGTGCTCGATCGCGGCTTCCATCGACAGGAATTGCGGCTGGGGCTGTTTGCCGGCGACGATGACGTTGACGTACTGGCGGCTGCGGAGGCAGTGGTCGGCGACCGAGAGGAGGGTGTTCGCGTCCGGGGGCAGGTAGACGCGGATGACGTCGGACTTCTTGTTGACGACGTGGTCGATGAACCCGGGGTCCTGGTGGGAGAACCCGTTGTGGTCCTGCCGCCAGACGTGGGAGGTCAGCAGGTAGTTCAGTGAAGCGATCGGGCGCCGCCAGGCGATGTCGTTGGTGGTGGTCAGCCACTTGGCGTGCTGGTTGAACATGGAGTCCACGATGTGGATGAATGCCTCGTAGCAGGAGAAGAAGCCGTGGCGTCCGGTCAGCAGGTATCCCTCGAGCCATCCCTGGCAGGTGTGCTCGGAGAGGATCTCCATGACCCGTCCGTCGGGCGCGAGGTGATCATCGCCGGGGATGATCTCGGCGTTCCACGTGCGCTCGGTGACGTCGAGGACGGCATTGAGCCGGTTGGAGTTGTTCTCGTCGGGAGCGAAGACCCGGAAGTTGTCGGCGTTGTCCGACAGCATATCCCGTAGGAACCCGCCGAGCGCACGAGTCGACTCCGCGTCAGATCCGCCGGGCGCCGATACCGGTATCGCGTATTGCCGGAAGTCCGGCATGCGGAGCTCTCGCAGCAACTGCCCGCCGTTGGCATGCGGGCTCGAGCTCATCCGGCGGGTCCCCGCAGGATGCAGGTCGGCGATCTCGGCGGCCGGCGCACCGCGCTCGTCGAAGAGTTCGTCCGGACGGTAGCTGCGAAGCCACCGCTCGAGGATCTCGCGATGCGCGTCGTTCTCGCGTGCCTCGGCGAACGGCACCTGATGGGACCGCCACGTCCCCTCGACGGGCTTGCCGTCCACTTCGGCCGGTCCGGTCCAGCCCTTCGGGGAGCGGAGCACGATCATCGGCCAACGGGGCCGTTCGGAGTGGTCCTCCTCGCGGGCGCGGCGTTTGATCTCCTCGATCTCGTCCAGGCACTCGTCGAGCGCTCGGGCGAAGTCCTGGTGCATCCGCGCCGGGTCGGAGCCCTCGACGTAGCGCGGGCTGTGCCCGTATCCGCGCAGGAGGTGGTCGAGTTCTTCCGGGGTGATCCGGGCGAGGACGGTTGGACTGGCGATCTTGTAGCCGTTGAGGTGCAGGATGGGCAGGACGGTGCCGTCGCGTCGCGGGTCGACGAACTTGTTCGAATGCCAGCTCGCTGCGAGCGGGCCGGTCTCGGCTTCGCCGTCACCCACCACCGCGGCGACGATGAGGTCGGGGTTGTCGAAGGCCGCACCATACGCGTGGGAGAGTGCGTAGCCCAGTTCGCCGCCCTCGTGGATCGAGCCGGGTGTCTCCGGGGCGACGTGGCTGGGCACGCCGCCGGGGAACGAGAACTGCCGGAACAGCTTCCGCATGCCCTCGGCGTCTTGCGTCACGTTGGGGTAGGTCTCGGTGTACGACCCTTCCAGCCAGGACGCTGCGAGTGGTCCGGGCCCGCCGTGGCCGGGACCCATCACATACATCATGTCGAGGTCGCGTTGGGTGATCGCCCGGTTCAGGTGGGCGTAGATGAAGTTGAGCCCCGGTGTGGTGCCCCAGTGGCCGAGCAGTCTCGGCTTGATGTGCTCGGGACGAAGCGGCTCCCGCAGGAGTGGGTTGTCGAGCAGGTAGATCTGTCCGGCCGACAGGTAGTTGGCGGCCCGCCACCACCGGTCGATCAGCTCGAGCCCGAGCTCATCCCGGGTGGTCGCCGTGTGATTCGAAGGCGACATGTGGTGCTCCTCTCCATGAATCCGTGCGGTCATGTCCGGGTGCTTTGCTCTACCTCGCCGCGTCACGCGGACCTCGCCTTCCCCAGAGCAGTTTCGCCGTTCATCTGCTTGCCTGCAGGGCCTGAGGTCCCGCGCGTACGTCGCCCTGGTCGGCTCAGCGTCGACACCGGTCAGCCCGCCATCGGGAGGAGCGTCGTGACGGTGTCGCCGAAGTCGTCGGTGGCGATGAGCCCGCGCTGGTCCGCGATCAGCAGCCACGGGGCGGCTCCGCCGACATAGGAGAAGGCCTCGGGAACGCCGTCGGTTCGGCCGTGTGGGGTCCAGGTCGTTCCGTCGTAGCGGTGGATGACGCCATCCGTGTCGATGCCGAGGATCTCGCCATCGTCCGTGACGGTGACCAGGTACAGCGGGGGCGCATCGGGCACCGCCGTGAAGGTGGCACCCGCGTCGTCGCTGCGGACGAGTCCTTGGGCGGTGGTGGCATACAACCGGTCGGGACGTTGAGGGTCGGCGGCGAGGTCGCGGGCTTGGATGGATGCCACGGCGCGCCATGACCCTCCAGTGTCGTCGCTGACTCGGACGGTCGCGTCGGAGGCATCGTGACCGTAGATCCTCAGCTCACCGTCGGGGAGTTCCGCCGTCTCGAGGTCATGGAAGTCGATCTGACCTCGGAGCGAGACCGGCACCCAGGTCTCGGCTCCGTCGGTGCTGGCGATCAAACCGAGGTTCGGCGGGGTGAGGTCTGGTTGATCTTCGGGATCGGGGTGTCCGGAGCCGAGCAAGAGGCCCGGGCGGGCCACGGTGAATCCCATCGTGTCCTGCGCCCTGCCGGCGACCTGGGTCGCGACTGACGGACCCAGCCCGCCGCCTGGGTAGGTTTCGGGGAGCTCGTCGGTGGGCACCACCCAGACGCCGTTGTGCGCGGACGCGTAGGTGCGTCGGCTCTCCGGGTCGTAGTCCAGCGCATGGATGTGACCGAGAACGGGGTCCTCGGTCGGGTCAGGGACCGCGGGTGGCGCACTGGTGCAGGCGCTGAGTGCGGCCACGGATGACGCCATGGCGGCCATCGTCAGCAGAGCTCGAGCGCGGGGCAGGATTCGGCGGGTCATGGGATCACCCGTTCACTCAGCCACGCGTACGGGTCGGTGGGGGTAGTGCCGTCGAGGAGGATCTCGAAGTGCAGGTGCGGGCCGGTGCTCTGGCCGGTGTTGCCGACCATGCCGAGGATGTCGCCGACATCCACGGACTGGCCCTCGCTGACGGTGACCGAGCCCGGCTGCATGTGGGCGTACACACTGGTGACGCGTTGGCCGTCGATATTGTGATCGATCGTCACGTACACGCCGAGGCCCCCGTTGTCGACGCGGGAGAGCTCACCGACGACGCCGGTCGAGATGGCCTGGATGGGCGAACCGTTCCCCGGGTTCATGTCGATGCCCTTGTGGAAGCTCGAGCAGCCGAAGCAGGGTGGGATGCGCGGGCCGAAGTCGGTGCTGATCGGAACTCCGGCTCGGAAGGGCCACTGGATGGGGCCGGAGTAGTTGGTGAATGTCGCCGCCATCTGCGCGTAGCTTCCGGAGGTCCGGGCTCTCGCTGAGACGTAGTCCTCATGCGCGAGCGGGCTGATCGTCACCTCGGCGGGCACGGACACGGTCTGCCCGTCCAGCGCGGGCGCCGCCGCGGCGGCGTGCCACGGTTGTCCTGCTGGGGCGATTGCGAGAGCCGGGACGGACAGGCTGAAGGCCATAAGGGAGACCGCGGCGATGGCGGTCGCGGTCGACAGCGATCGGCGCCGACTGCGTCGAGCTGGGCGGGCGACCGGTGCCGGCACGGGGGACGTCTTCCGCGAGCGGGGCCGGTGCCTGCGCGCGGTCGATTCGGCGAGGCGGAGTTCGCGTCGAGTGGTCGGGGCGGGCCGGCTCATGCGTCGCGGCCGATTCGCGCGGGTACGGGCGTGGGACAGGGGGGCATGGTGTCTCCAGGGAAGGCGGGTGGGGGCCCTGATCGGGACATGATCGGACCCCCACCCTGGTGAGATGCGGCCGGCGGGGGAGCAAGCCGCATCCGTCTCGGGGAGGGTCAGAGCGCGGCGAGGAGGTCCTGCATCTCGGCGATCTCGTTGGTCTGATCCTCGATGATCCGCTCGGCCAGGGCGACGGCGTCGGGGTTCTCGCCGTTCTCGACCTGGACCTCGGCCATCTCGATGGCGCCTTCGTGGTGCATGATCATCTGCTCGAGGAACAGGGCGGATGCCTCGGCGCCGGTGGCATCGTTAAGGCGGCCCATGTCCTCCTCGGACATCATTCCGTCACCCATGGCGCCCATGTCGTGACCCATCTCGCCCATGCTCTCGTCCGCCCCCCACTGATCGAGCCAGTCCTTCATCTGGTCGATCTCGGGCTGCTGGGCATCCTTGATCTGTCCGGCGAGCTCGCGGACCTGCTCGTCGACACCGTCCTTCTCCAGGAGGCTGTCGCTCATCTCGATCGCCTGCTCGTGATGCGGGATCATCATCTGCGCGAACGTCACGTCCGCGTCGTTGAAGACCGCTTCCGCCGTCGGCGACGCCGACGCGGCCGGAGCGTTCTCGGTCTCGTTCTGCTGAGTGGCCGTGCATCCGGCCAGGGTGAGGGCGGCCACAAGTGCGGTCGCCGCGGTCAGGGTGGTGCGTGCGGTGAACATGCCGTTCCGTTCTGTCGATCTCGAAATCTGGTATCAGGAGCGCAGCAGTCCGAAGGGTCGGACGAGCCGCCTGCCTGAATCAGGTTCGACTGATCGAGAGAACGTGCAGGTCGGGTCGGCGATGACCCGCGAAGATCTCGCGCGCGCCGAGTCGGACGGCGCCGCCAGCGTCGAGGAGGAGTCGGAACATCGCCGGGCGCGATGCGAGGGCGAGCATGATCCCGAAGGCGATCATCATGGCGCAGGCCAGAGCCGCTGCCGCGCAGCCGAGCAGGTCGGCCGCGCAGTCGCTGCCGCACTCGGCGACGACCGCGGTCGCCCCCGCCACCACGGTCGCCATCGTTGCCGCCAGCGGCGTTGCGTCAGTTCCGCCGTGCTCGTCGGCGTGCGTACCGGTGCCGGTCGACACCGCCGCATGCGCGACGTGCTCGGACCCGCTGTCGTGCATGGCGACCAGTCCCAGCGCGACTGCCGCCATCAGCATCGCGCTGAGCAGTGCGCTGCGAGCAGTCCGCACACCGGGGAGGACGACACGGCGAATGGCAGTCAGACCCATGTCACCTCCGATTCGTCGCGTGCGGGCAGCAGCCGGATACCCGCACAGAGTACTCCACCAGCCGGACCGTCTTGCTGAGATCGCCGCGCCGAGCTCGCCGGACCGGGTTCTGCGCGATCCTCCCGGCGGCCGACCCGATGGGACCTCCGTCCCATCGGGTGGTACCCCGGATGGGTATTTTTGGTGCTGGAGGTGGGCGTGATGCAGGGGTACACGGGGAATAGGGCCGCGCTGCTGGCCAGACTCGGTCGCGCCGAAGGGCAGGTGCGTGGCGTGGCTCGAATGGTGGAACAGGACGCGGACTGCATCGACGTGCTGACGCAGATCTCCGCGGCGACGAGTGCGCTGAACTCGGTCGCGCTCGCTCTGCTCGAGGATCACCTCAACCATTGCGTGACCGAGGCCGCCGAGCACGGCGGTCAGATCGGCGCCGAGAAGCTCACCGAAGCCAGCGCCGCAATCGCCCGCCTCGTGCGATCCTGACTCCTGGATGGAAAGGACTCCCCCGATGACCGACCTGCGCACCCGCGATCTGGGGCTCGGATATGAGTGAGCAGACGGCAACGGTCGTGCTGGAGGTCTCCGGCGTCCAGTGGGCTTCTTCGAAAGCAGTCGCCGAAGCGTATCTTTCACGGCGGCCGGGAGTACTCGCGGTCGAAGCGAACCCTGTGGCCCAGACCGCGAATGTCAGCTTCGACCCGGGCGTCACGTCCGTCGCCGAGCTGCGTGGATGGGTTCGAGAGTGCGGATACCACTGTGCCGGGCAATCCGTCCCCGATCACATTTGCGACCCCACTATGGAGCCTCACGCCGACCACGTTCCGGCGGGAGATCACCACCCGTCGCAGCCGCCTGACGCTGTGGACGTCACTTCAGAGGCATCCGCTATCGAGGGTCACGGCGGCCACGGCGCGCACGCGCCCGAATCCGCTCAGGCCGCTCGCACCCCCCAGGATGTGATGGGGCACGGCGGTCACCACGCCGGCATGACGATGGACGCGATGATCCGGGACATGCGCAACCGGTTCCTGGTCGCACTGATCCTCTCGATCCCGATCACCCTGTGGTCGCCGATCGGGCGGGAAGTCATCGGCTTCACCGTGCCGGCGCCGTTCGGGCTGCGCGATGACGTGTTCGCGCTGCTGCTGTCGCTGCCCGTGATCTTCTACTCGGCCTGGATCTTCTTCGACGGCGCATGGCGGGCGCTTCGCGCTCGGACCCTGGACATGATGGTGCTGGTGGCGGTGGGCGTCGGCGCAGGCTGGCTATACAGCCTGGTGGTCACGCTCACCGGCGGCGGTGAGGTGTTCTACGAGGCTGCGACAGTGCTGGCAACATTCGTGCTGCTCGGGCACTGGGTCGAGATGCGCGCCCGCGGCGGCGCGAACGACGCGATCCGCACCCTGCTCGAACTCGCTCCACCCCGCGCGGTGGTGATCCGCGACGGCGAAGAACTCGAGATACCGACCTCGGAGGTGCAGCCGGGCGACCTGATGCTGGTCCGCCCCGGCGCGAAGGTGCCCACTGATGGGCAGGTCGAGGACGGCGAATCCGAGATCGACGAGTCCATGGTCACCGGGGAGAGCCTTCCCGTGGCCAAGCAGCCCGGGTCGGAGGTGATCGGCGCAACGGTCAACACCACCGGAACCCTGCGCGTGCGGGCGACCAAGGTCGGCGCGGACACCGCGCTGGCGCAGATCGTCGCACTGGTGCAGGAAGCCCAGAACTCGAAGGCCCCCGGTCAGCGGCTGGCCGACAAGGCGGCGTTCTGGTTGGTCCTCGTCGCCCTGATCGGCGGCACCGCGACGTTCCTGGCCTGGTTGCTGGCCGGGGCCGAGGTATCAACCGCGATCCTGTTCGCGATCACTGTCGTCGTCATCACTTGCCCCGACGCGCTGGGCCTGGCCACGCCGACGGCGATCATGGTCGGCACGGGCCTCGGCGCGAGACGCGGCGTGCTGTTCAAGAACGCCACCGGCATCGAGACCGCCGCGCGGATCGACACCGTCGTGCTGGACAAGACCGGCACCCTCACCAAGGGCGAGCCCGAAGTCACCGACTTCCAGCCGTTCAACATGGACGCCGCGGAGCTCATCTCCTTGGCCGCCGCAGCGGAGCGCGAGTCCGAACATCCGCTCGCCAAAGCCATCGTCGCGTACGGCGAGGCCCTCGGCGTGCCCCGCCGCCAGGCGAGCTCGTTCAAGAACGTCACCGGCCAGGGGGCGATGGCCACTGTCGACGGCCGCCGCATCCTCCTCGGCAACGCTCGCCTGCTCGCCCAGGAGGGAGTCGACACCACTCTGGTGGAGGCGACCCAGCAGACATGGGCTCGCGCGGGCCGCACCGCAATCCTGATCGCCGTCGACGGCGAGGCCGCCGGCGTCATCGCCCTCGCGGACGCGCCGCGCGAGACCGCGAAAGCCAGCATCGCCGCCCTGCACGACGCCGGCATCGAAGTCGTCATGCTCACCGGCGACAACCAGCCCACCGCCGAGCGCATCGCCGCGCTCCTCGGCATCGACACCGTCATCGCCGAAGTCCTCCCCGAGGACAAGAGCGCCAAGGTCGCCGAGCTCCAACAGGCCGGCAAGAAGGTCGCGATGGTCGGCGACGGCGTCAACGACGCACCGGCGCTGGCACAAGCCGACCTCGGGATCGCGATCGGCGCCGGAACCGACGTCGCCATCGAGACCGCCGACGTCGTGCTCATGCGATCGGACCCCATGGACGTGGCCGTCGCCCTCACGATCGGGAAGGGCACCCTGCGGAAGATGCGGCAGAACCTCGGCTGGGCCATCGGCTACAACGCGATCGCCCTGCCCATCGCCGCCGGCGTGTTCTACCCCGCCTTCGGGATCATGCTCAGCCCTGAGATCGCGGCGATCAGCATGTCCGGCTCCAGCGTCATCGTCGCCGCCAACGCGCTCCTGCTGAAGCGGCTCCGGCTGCCGGAGCAAGCGCCGACCGCCCCCGAGGCGCATCTTGTAAAGGCGCCGGTCCCTTCCCCGCGCTGATCCGGCAGCAGCCCGACAGCTACCGGGCGCGACCCTCTTCCAAGGTGTTCAGCAGCTCCCGGAACTGCTCGGGGGTGATCTCGCCGCGCGCGAGGCGCTCCTCGAGCAGTCGACGAGCCGGGTCTGTGTATGTGGTGTCGCTCGGCCCGGTCGATCCACGACCTGCCGATCCCCCCGAGCGCACCAGCAGCACGATCATGACGATGATTCCGGCGACGATCAGCAGGGGAATCAGCACCGCCGGGATCCACATCCACCATCCGCCGAATCCGTAGTCCCACATCATCTCGGGCCTCCCATCGCTCCCAGATGCAAGTCAACTCCGCGTCGACGTCGAATGTCGGGCCCTTCGACCCGGGGCTATCGGCGATCGATGTCGACTTCACAGCCGGGCGAGGACGAACTCGACCCGCTCGTCCGGTGGGAGCACCGGCACTCGTGCGAGCGGGACCTGCAAGCCCTCGTACACGTCGAGCAGCAGTTCCTGGATGCGGTGCTGGGCTTCGGCGTCCTCGGTTCGGGCGTAGTCCTCGGCGAGCGGCAGCAGGTCGAGGAGGAAGACCTTCCGGTACTCGACCCGCGTCAGTGCGTCCAACAGGGACGGGTCCGGCGGCAGGTCGAGGAAGCGGTAGTACGCCAGGGAATCGGGGAGTCCACGATCGAGGAAGACGATTTCGTCAGGATCCAGGGCGGCCTCCTGCTCGAGCTGCATGGCAAGCACGTTGCGCTGGAACTCGAGCTGACGGGAACGGACGTCCGCGACGGTGCGACCACCCAGACGCTGCAGGTCGATGTAGTGGCGGGCGTGCTCGATCGTGGTGTGGTAGCCCCGCTGCCGGAGCAAGTCCACCATGGTGGTCTTCCCGGAACTGGGACCACCGGTGATCACGTACCAGTTCGACACGTCGCCCCCTCGCCTAGCCTTCGTGTGGTCGGCGCACGCGCATGCGGCGGCGTCGAGGTCATCCGGATGCGGCCTCGCGCAGCCGAAGGTGCTTGGCAGCCCGCGCCTGACGGCGAGCGGTGCTGGTGCGACGGACGAACATGATCGTGACCACCAGGGTGAGTGCTGCGACCCACCCGAGGCCGATGAGCAGTCCGCCGGTTTCGTCGAACTCCTCGGTGAGCCCGGTGTCGATCAGCAGCCGATAGGGGCCGTAACCGGGAAGCAGCACGGCCGGTTCGGGAGGCTCGAGCCGAAGCATGGGGCTCTGCGTGATCCCGAGATCGAGGAACGGGACGACGAAGGCGATCAGCACGCCGGCAACCCGCCCGAGGAGGAACCCCAGGCACATCCCGAGCAATGCGTAGACCGCTGCGAGCAGAAGCATGCCGCCCACGAATCCCGGCCACTGCTTCGCCGGGAACACCATCGCGGTGACCGCCAAGGACGCTGCGGAGGTGATCAGGACCGCCACGGCGACCTCGCCGAATCGGCCGAGCAGCAGCGCGGACCGATGCATCCCGGACTGGACGAGCCGACGATCACCCTCCCGGTTACCGAGCGCGATGAACAGGCCCGCGACGGTCGCGAGCGAGGCCACCGCGATCGGAGCCATGGTCCCCGCGTGCGTGTCGGGCAGCCAGAGCCGCACGTCGATCTCCCGGCCGTCGTCGAGCACGCGCATCACCGAGTACTGCTCTTCGGTGATGAGCTTCGAAACCCAGATGAAGATGAACGGCACCGCGACAAGGAGCGCCCACAGCGCCGGGTTCCGTCCATACTGCCGCACACCCTTGCCGAAGCTCTCCCCCACTTGGCCGGCCCAACCCGGCCGGCGGGAACCGTGCGGGCGGTAGCCGGCTCGGGTCGCGCGGGCAAGCAGCAGGCCGCTGCCGAGGAGTGCCGCCCCTACCCAGACCAGCGCGATGCCGAGGTCGCCCAGGTTCCCGCCGTGCCCGGAGGGCAGGTCGACCATCCACAACGTCACGAAGTGCGTCGGCATCCCGCGGGTGAGCACCACACGGTCGGGCGAGGTGAGCGCGGGGCCGAAGAAGACGTCGACGATCCAGATCAGCAGGATCACCACCGTGCCATTGACCTGGTCCTTCACCAGGGCGCCGACGGCAGCACCGATCCCGACGTAGATGAGGGCGAACATCAGCGTGCCCGCTGCCACCCGGAACGGGTCCTCCACCTCGCTCCGGAGGAACAGGGTCGCGAGCGCTGCCGCCGACACGAGGACCGCGATGAGCACTCCGGTCATCATGCGGGAGACCACCAGCGCCAAGGTTGGGAGACCCGCAAGCACGAGTCGCCGGTCCGCGGAGTGCGCTTGGCGGGTCTGGAAGTACATCGCCAGTGCGGCGAGGAACGCGGCGGCCCAGCCGGTCGTCGCCGTCTCGACGGCATTCCCGGTGCCGCCGAGGAGCTCCGCGGCGTCCGCCATCGGTTCCGCTGCCACGAACACGAAGACCACCGGGATCAGCACCAGGACGAGCAGGTTGACCGGGTTCCGGATGTATTCGACCAGGAACCGGCGAGTGAGAACGGCGATCGCCCTCATCTCGGCGCCGTCTTCCCCTCCCGGAGCTCGATGATCCGGTCGAAGCGCTCCTCGTCGGCGATGAAGTGGCTGATCACCAACACGGCCCGCCCAGATTCGCGGCTCCGCCCCACCATGCCCCAGAACCTGAGGTAGGTATCCCAGTCGAATCCCGCGTACGGCTCGTCGAGCAGCACCATCGGATCGGGCAGCAGGGCCAGGGCCAGGTTGAGCTTCGCGAGCGTTCCACCGGAAAGCCTGTCGGCGCGCTCATCCGCGTACCGGGCGAAGTCGAGATCCTCGTAGAGCCGCGCCTGCGCAGCGCGGCGCTCCTCCCGGGTCAACCCGTAGGCCACCCCGAACAACTCGAAGTGCTCATCGCACGTGAGCCGCTCGAACACCACAGGTCGCTGGGGACAGTAACCCATCGAGCCGTGCAGTTCGACCGACCCTGCGTCGGCCGAGAGTGCGCCGACGAGGATCTGCATGAGCGTGGACTTACCCGACCCGTTCTCGCCGACCAGCCCGACGATCTCGCCGCGATTCAACGACAGGCCGGCTCCGTCGAGCACATGGTGTCGGCGGCGGAACGGCCAGACGCCCTGGCGGTACGTCTTTGAGATGCCGCTCGCCGTGAGCACGAGGTCGGCGGGAGAACTTCCAGCGGGCAGGTTGCCGATCGTATCCATGGTGCCGGTTCCTTTGGAGCGTTAAGGGAAGCGTCCCACTCGAGGTCCTTGCGCTCCATGACCTTCGTCCATGCGACATCGGCCAATCGTCCCCGCGGAGCCCGGCCTCATTCGGCGGGGCAGGTTCGATCGGCCGGCTCGCTGAAGTCGGGCACGGCGCGCGACTCCGCTTCGGCGGCCGTGGTGGCCGGGCCGTTCTCCTCGATGTCGCGGATCAGCCAGTCCATCTCGGTGATCTCGCGCCGCTGCGCCTCGCTGATCGCGACGGCGAGCTCGCAGACGCGGATATCCTCGTTCTGGAACCGCTCGGATCGGGTGATCGCGAGCGAGTGGTGGGGGATCATCGCGCGCATGAACGACGTGTCGTTCACCGTGGCCTGCGTGCGGTCGAGGGCGATGCCGCCGCCGATCAACAGCACGCTCGCGGCGACCACGGCGATGTTGCCCTTCGTGCTCTTGTACATGCCGAGCATCCAGGCGAGCATGACCAGGCCCATGGTGCCGCCCATGGTGATCGCCATGAAGATGCGGCTCTGGCTGAATCGGATGTGGGTCCACTCCCAGGAGCCCGCGAACATGACGAAGTACATGACCACCATCGAGGTGAGGATCATCGCCCCGAACTGCAGGTACATCTTCATCGTGTGCTTCGACTGCTGACCGTCCTGATGGTCGGACTCCGACGAGTGCTCCGCGTGCTCGTCGTGGGTGGCCCGTTGGGCCAGCTGCTGCTCGTCGGCTGCGTTCCGATTCTCGGACATGCTGCTCGAACCTCCTCGGTTGTCTCGCCTCTAGGCGATCAGGTGAGCCACGGCGCGGCAAGGGCGTTGCGCTCTCACCGTGCGGTCTGTTACCCCGGAGGTATTCCAGGGCGCGCTGCAGCGCAGGCCGCCCGCCGGTCGGCCCAATCTCGACGATCCATGAAGTCCCGACCCGCCCAACGCGACGGTCGCCGCCACACCGGCCCCGACGACGATCAGGTCGTGCCTGTGTTCAGGCATCGCCGAGCACCACCTCGCGCAGCTGCGGCGTCGTCGGCGCACCGGCCGGGCCAGCCGGAGTGGCGTAGACCCGGCACGCGAGACCCACCGGGACGTTCGGGTCGGCGAATGGGTCAACCCCGTCGACCAGGATGCTCGGCGAACCACGGAACCCGATCCGCTCGGCCTGCTCCGCCGTCGCGACGAGCTCCCTCTTCGATGTCAGGTCGGGTCTGCCGGAGATGAGCTCGGTCAGCCGGCGCTCGACGGTCTGCCAGTTCGGGCAGCCGTCGAAGTACTGCAGCGTGATCTCCATGCCCGTGACGCTAGACCTTCTACCCGACTTCAAGGTCAAGGGCGTAGCATGACGGCATGCGGATCGGAGAACTCGCCGACGCCGTGGGTGTCAGCACCCAGGCCGTCCGGTACTACGAACGCGAACAGCTGATGCCGGCGCCGACGCGGGGCGGGAATGGCTACCGCGCGTACGACGACCAGGACGTCGCGCGGGTCGGCTTCATCCGGACGGCGCAATCGGCCGGGCTCACCCTCGTCCAGATCCGCAGCATCCTCGACCTGCGCGACCGGGGTGTGATCCCCTGCGACCACGTCTCGGACCTCATCGACGACCGACTCGCCGAGGTCCGCCACCGCATGGCCGAGCTGGCCGCCCTCGAGCAGGAACTCGTCCAGCTCCGCGATCGCAGCGAACGCCTGAACCCAGCCGACTGCAGCGACGGCGACATCTGCCACATCATCGCTTCCCAGCCCCAGCCCGCAATATCCGAGTAGGACCTCGCTCTGAGCGGCCAGCCTGGTGACCGGCCACGGCCCGCTCGCAGCGACTCGAGTCGCCAGGGCGGCCATTCTCGTTCGACACCCCACGTGACAGGCTTCGTCCATGGACACTCAGCGGCGCTTCCGAGCCACGGTCGCAGTCGACCAGCGCGGGCGCACCATCGTGCCGATCCCGTTCGACCCGGACGAGGCCTGGGGCGCGAAACCGCGCCACCCGGTGCGGGGGTCGGTCGCCGGCTGTTCGATGCGCGGCACCGTTCAGAAGCAGGAAGATGGACCCTTCATCGCGCTCGGTCCAGCATGGACACAAGTCCCTCTGCGCGACGGGGCCGAGATCGAGGTCGTACTCGAGCCTGAAGGACCACAGCGCGCCGACCTCGCGCCCGACATCGCGGGAGCACTCGACGCCGAACCGGACGCCGCAGCATTCTTCGACTCCCTCGCGCAGTTCTACCGCAAGGCGTGGCTGCGATGGATCGAGTCGACGAAGCGGAACCCGGAACAGCGTCCCGTGCGCATCGCAGAGATGGTCCGCAACCTGAAAGAAGGGCGCAAGGAGCGGCCGTAGGCTCAGGGCTGCCCGATGCGATGCACCGAGAACGTCTCGTAGTTACTCGCCTCACAGCGGTACACCCGAGTTCGCATTCCCCCGTGGTTCCGGCTCGGTCACTCCCCGCCATTGCCTCCCGCGCCGCGGAGCACCCCAGCCAATCAACCTCTGAAGGTGCGTTCGTACGGTCCTCGTTCTATGGTCGGACCCTCAGGCGGTGATCCAGATCACGGCGGCCGCCTTCCGGGGAATGGATCGGACGGAGCCGGCGACGGCGACGTCGACAGCTTCTGCGTCGGCGGCTTCCACTCGCACCTCGCTGCCCGGGCCGATGCCGGCTTCGTCGAGCTGGCGAAGCACGGCGGGATCCCGGTCGCTGATGCGGATCACCCGGCCCGCATCGCCGACCGCGGTGGCGTCGAGCCGCACGGCCGGCTCGGTGACCAGGGTGCCGTCGGTGGTGGGGATGGCGTCGCCGTGCGGGTCGCGGACTGGGCGGCCGAGCCGCGCGTCGATGATCTCGAGCAGCCGGTCGGAGATCGCGTGCTCCAGGATCTCGGCCTCGTCGTGCACCTCGTCCCAGCCGTAGCCCATGTCCTGCACGAGCCAAGTCTCGATGAGCCGGTGACGCCGCACGACCGCGAGCGCGCGGGCCAGGCCGGCGTCGGTGAGCTGCACGGCGCCGTAGGGCACGTGCGAGACGAGGCCCGCGGCGGCCATCTTCTTCACCATCTCGGTGACCGATGAGGGTGCCACGCCGAGTCGGTCGGCGAGCACCTTGGGCGTGATGGGGTCGGACTGCCACTCGGTGTGGGCGTACACCGTCTTGAGGTAGTCCTCGATCGCGGGGCTCGTGGCTGGCATCGGCCTCAGGATAGCGGCGGACCCCGATCGCCACGGTGCCCGAACGGGTGGCGTCAGAGTCCCCGAGCGCTCGTCAGGCGCCGGTGAAGACGAGCCAGAGGAGCACGCCGTTCAGCGTGATCAGAAACACGGATGCCGCGATGCCCGCCCCAGTCGTCGCCCAGTGGTTGCGCCACTGGCCGAGCACGCCCGCCTTGGCGGTGAGGGCGACGAGCGGCACGAGGGCGAACGGGATGCCGAACGAGAGCACCACTTGGCTGAGCACGAGCGAGAGCGTGGGGTCGAAGCCGAGCCAGAGGATCGCGAGCGCCGGGACCAGCGTAACGAGCCGGCGCAGGATGAGCGGAACGCGCACGTGCAGCAGGCCGTACATGATCTCGGCGCCGGCGTAGGCGCCGACCGAGGTCGAGGCGAGCCCCGAGGCGAGGAGGCCGACCGCGAACAGGGTCGCGATGGCCGGCCCGAGCGCTGCGCCGAGTGCGGCGTACGCGCCCTCGAGGCTGTCGGTGCCCTCGACCCCTGCGAGGTTCACGGCCGCGAGCAGGAGGATGCAGAGGTTGACCGTTCCGGCGATCGCCATGGCGACGGAGACGTCCCACCGGGTGGCCCGGAGGAGCAGGTTCGTCGGCACTGCCGTCGCCGTGCCGGGGAGGAGCTCGGGCTCGGCATCCGTCCCTCGCCTGATGCCGAATCCGTGCCACGCGCCCCGATCGCCCCCTCCGGCTTGCTCGCCCCGGTGCGTCGCGAACCGGTCGCGGCTGAGCGCCGAGTGCGCGTAGATCGCGTGCGGCATGATCGTCGCGCCGAGGATCGAGGCGGCGAGGAGCACCGAGTTGGCGTCGGCGAATCGCGGCACGAGACCCGAGAGGAGTCCTGCGGGATCGGGTGGTGCGACGAAGACGCCGACTGTGAACCCGACCGCGATGATCACGAGCAGTCCCATGATCACGAACTCGAACGTGCGCGGCCCGCGACGGGACTGCAGGATGAGCAGCACGATCGAGACCGTGCCGGTGATGAGCCCGCCCCAGATGAGCGGGATGCCGAACAGCAGGTACAGCGCGACCGCTCCGCCGATGACCTCGGCCAGGTCGGTCGCCATCGCGACGAGTTCGGCCTGCAGCCAGTACGCGCGCCGTCCCCACTTGTTGCGGATGCGTCCGCCGAGCACCTCGGGAAGGCTCCGCCCGGTCACGATGCCGAGCTTCGCCGACAGGTACTGGATGAGCCAGGCCATCACGTTGCCGAGCACGACGACCCAGACGAGCAGGTAGCCGTACTGCGCGCCCGCGGTCATGTTGCTGGCGACGTTGCCCGGATCGAGGTAGGCCACACCTGCGACGAGTGCCGGGCCGATCAACAGGGCGAGGCGCGGCACCGAGGGCGTACGCGCCGTGCCGGGCGCCGTTGCGCCGACCGATGCCCCGGATTCCACCGCGTCGGCATGTGCGCCGTCATCGGCGTTGGCGGGCAGCGTGACGATCCGAGGCTCGTGGGTCGTGCCGTCGGTCGTGACCTTACGTCGCATTCGGGACCGCGTCGCTGCGGCATCCGCTGGTTTAGGCATACCGAAAGATTACATCGTTTTCGGCGCACCGAAAACGGTCATTCGGGGTGGTTGCCTGTGTCGCCGTTGATGGTGAACGGTGTTGAGACTCCGTCGTACATGACGTGGGCGATGAGTCCATCGACCGCGTGCGGGAGGTTGTGGCAGTGGTCGCTCCAGATGCCCGGATTGTCGGCGACGAAGGCGACCTCGTACGTCTCGCCGGGGAACACGTCGAGTGTGTCGGTCCACCACGGGCTTCCGGATGCCGCGACCCCGTCACGCGAGAGTACGACGGCGTGGTGGCCGTGCAGGTGCATGGGATGCGTCTCGCTCGTGTCGTTCACGATGCGGATCACGACGATGTCGCCTTCGCGTACATGGAACATCGGGATGTCAGGAAACATTCGTCCGTTGATGGTCCAGAAGTTGCCGGGTCGGCCGTCGATGATTCCGAATCGCCGACCGATCACGTAGTCGAAGGTGCGGTCCGGTGATGACGGGTCGAATCCGAGCGGGGCGGGGTCGCCGTATGCGAGCAGGTCGAGGGTGTCCGAAGGTTGCGGTGCGGGGGGCTCTGATGCCTCGGGGTCACCGACCAGGATGCTGCGGGCGCCACCCAGGTGCAGGCGAGTGGCGCCGTCAGGTGGCGCCTGCACCGCGATATCCACTCGTCCTCCGGCAGCGAGGAGCACTCTTCGGTTCTTGACATCGGACGGGGCATTGACTTCGGTGCCGTCGATCGCGAGGACGCGGAAGGGTGCCGCTGACCAGAGCGTGGCCGTGCCGTTGTCGGTGTTGACGACCCGGACGCGCACCGTCGCGCCGGGACGTGCCGCCACGCGCTGGTCTTCCGCACGGCCGTTGAGCGTGTGCTGGCCGTCGTAGATATGCAGCAGCGCGACGACGTCGCTGTCGCTTCCAATGGATGCTTCGGCGGGTTCGATGACGATCGCGCCGAGCATTCCGCGTCGGACCTGCTCGTGCGACACCTGATGCGAGTGGTACCAGTACGTGCCGGCGTCCGTCGCTTCGAATCGGTAGACGAACCGACCACCCACGGGCACCGCGTCCTGGGTGATGCCCGCGACACCGTCGGCTGCGTTCGGGACATCGATGCCGTGCCAGTGCAACGTAGCGCCTGCCGCGACCCACTCGTTGACGAACTCCACCTCGACGAGTTCACCCTGCCGAGCTCGGATCTCGGGTCCCGGCGATTGACCGTTGAGGGTGTATCCCTCCACCGCTCGACCGCCCGGCACGGCGATCTTCTGCTGGCGGGCTGTGAGCTCCACGCGCACGTCGGCCGGCCGCTCCGGATCCGCCGTCAGCCAGGTCACACTGACCGACCCCGCCTGCTGGCAACCACACCGCTGCAGCTCCAGGAGCGGAGGTTAGGCTCATCGGGTGATTTCACGGGGTGCGCGCGCTGCACGTGGAGCGGCGGTGGCCGTGTTCGCGACCTTGGTCGCCTCGGTCGCGCACACGATCGGCGGCGGTGCCCCGCCCGGGCTGGTCGCGCTGCTGGTGGCTCTCGCGTTCTCGATCCCGCTGGCCGTGGCGCTCACCGGCGCCCGGGCGCAGCTTGCCCGCACCGCGGTGTCGGCGCTCGTCGCGCAGGCCGCCCTGCATGTCACCTACGGGATGGGCGGAGCCGCACCGCTCGGGCACGCGACGCACCTGGGCCACAGAGACGGGGTGGCTCTCGCCGCTTCGCCCACTTCTGCTGTCGACCACGGCACCGCTTGGATGCCGATCGCCCACGTCGTGGCCGCAGGACTCACGCTCGCCGCGCTGCTGCTCACGGACCGCGTCGTCCACGCGATCGGCGGGACAATGGGCATGCTCGTGCGGCGGCTCGCGATGATCCCGGTATCGGTGATCGCGCCGTCGCTGCGCGTCCCGGTCGACGCCGCGCGCCCGCGCTTCGCCGCGGTACTCCTCGCCACAGGCCTCGGGTCCAGAGGTCCCCCGGTCGAGTCGGCGGCGGCCTGATCCGCCGACGACTCCGAATCACTCATCGACGCCGCCCACGCGCGTCCGACCTCGACCACGAAAGACCCTTTCATCATGCGTCTCGCCCGCCTCTCCGCCACCGGCTTCGCCGGCGGCGTCATCCTCGCGCTCGCCGCCGTCCCGGTCGCCGCGAGCGCCCACATCGGCCTCACTCCGACGAGTACCGCCGCCGGCAGCTCATCCGTGCTCGCCTTCTCGTTCAACCACGGATGCGACGGCTCATCCACCACTTCGCTCACGTTCCAGATTCCCGAGTCGATCACGACGGTGTATCCGGCCATCGACTCGGGCTGGACCGTCGAGAAGATCGCCGACGGCGACCGCACCGCGGAGGTCGTCTACACGGCGGTCACGCCGGTTCCTGATGGCTACCGCGCGGCCGTCGAATTGGCTGTGCAACTCCCCGAGGACGCCGCCGGCGAGACCATCGCGTTCCCGGTGCTCCAGGCCTGCGAGGTCGGCGAGAACAACTGGAACGAGGTCGCCGAGGAAGGCGGTGAGGAGCCGGAGAACGCAGCTCCTGTCATGGTCGTCACCGAGGCCACCGGCACCGACGACCATGGCGCCGCGACCGGCTCGGGTTCCGCCGACAGTCATGGCGAGAACGAGGAAGCGACCGCAGAGAGCAGCGCCGCCGACTCGTCCGACACGGTCGCCCGTGTCCTCGGCATCGGCGGCCTCGTCGTGGGCACGATCGGCATCGTGGTCGCGCTCGCCACGCGCCGTTCCCGCACGGACTCCTGATGTCGGGCCTGCGACAGACGACGTCGCGGCGGGCGGCGCGGCTCGGCCGCCTGGCCGCGCTCGTCGCGGCATCCGCCGCGTTGGCCGCCCTACCTGCAATGCCGGCGTCCGCGCACAACTACCTCGTGTCGTCGACACCGGCCGAGGATGCGGTGGTGACCCAGCAGCCGGGTACGGTCTCGCTCGAGACGAACGAGGCCCTGCTCGACGTCGAGAACGGATCGATCATCCAAGTGGTCGGCCCCGACGGGCGCTACTACGGCGACGGATGCGCCGTCGTCGACGGTCCTACGGCGACGACGCAGACGCAGCTCGGTGAACCCGGCATGTACACCGTGAACTGGCGGGTCGTCTCGGTCGACGGCCACCCGATCTCGGGAACGTGGACCTTCGAATGGCAGCCCGTCGACGGCACCGCCCTCGCCGAAGGCTCGGACGAGCCGGGAGCCTGCGGCGGAACTCCCGCCGACTCGCCGGGTGGGACTGACGAGTCGGGGCAGCCGGCGGACTCCACCGACGCGACGACCGCTTCTCCACTCGACGCGGTTTGGATCGTGGGCGGCGTCCTCCTCGCCGCCGTCGCCGCGATCGTCACCTGGCTCATCCTCCGCCGCCGCGCATGAGCTGACGGCGCGACCCGGCGGTCGAAAAGACGACCGCCGGGTCACCCGACGTGCACGGGAGTCCATGGAGAACGGGGAGTGCCGGATGCCGCTGCCCCCGAGGGCCACGCACGGCGACGGCGTCTAGGCTGGTTCGGTGCACCGCTTCGTCCGCGTGCTCGGCCCTGCCGTGCTCGTCGCCGTCGCGCTCCTCGCGACCTTCGCGGGCCTCGCGTACGGCGGCGGCGCTGCGCCGCTCCCCATCCAGGACCCGGGCCCTGCTGCCCGCTTCGGTCTTCCCGTCGCGAAGCTGGTGGTGAACCTCAGCGCGGCCGGCATGATCGGCGCGCTCGTCCTCGCCGTGTGGGCGCTCACCCCGAAGCAGCGCGAGTTCGACGTCGCGCTCGACGTGGCCACGGCATCCGCCGCCGTGTTCACCGTCGCGAGTGCGGCGACCGGCATCTTCACGTTCCTCGCGGTCACGGGTGAGGCCGTCGACTTCGGTGAGGCATTCGGCCAGAAGCTGGGGCAGTTCGTCACCTCGATCGAGCTCGGCCAGGCCTGGCTCACCACCGCGCTCGTGGGGGCCGCCGTCACCGTGCTGTACTTCGCGGTGCGCAACCACACCGCCCTGGTGTTCGTCATGGTGCTGGCCGTCGCGTCGCTCGTGCCGATGGCGCAGCAGGGCCACGCGGCGGCCGCCGCCGGGCGTAACTCCGCGATCGCGTCGCTCGGCCTGCACCTGGTGTTCGCGGCCGTGTGGCTCGGCGGACTCGTCACCATCGTGCTGCTGCGCCGCGTGCTCGAAGGCGAGCGGCTGCCCGTAGTGCTCGCCCGGTACTCGACTGTCGCGCTGATCTGCTTCATCGTGGTGGCGGTCTCGGGGTATGCGAACGCCGCACTGCGGATCGGCACCTGGGACGAGCTCGGCACCCGGTACGGGGTGCTCGTGCTCGCGAAGGTCGCCGTCCTCGTCGCGCTCGGCCTGTTCGGTGCGGCGCAGCGCCGTTTCCTGATCGGGCGGATGCGGCGGCCGACGTTCACGCAGGGCGCACCCGCCGGCGGATCCATCACCCGCGACTTCTGGATGCTCGTCGTGGTCGAGCTCGCGTTCATGGGCCTCGCGTCCGGGCTCGCCGCCGCGCTTGCCCGCACGGCGACGCCGGTGTCGGAGGAGTCGGCGAGCTCCCTCGCGCGCACGCCGGCCGAGATCCTCACGGGCCGGCCGCTGCCGCCGTGGCCCGACTGGGCCCGCTACTTCACCGAGTGGAGCCCCGACCTCATCTGGCTGTTCGCCTGCGGCTTCGGCATCTTCTTCTACCTCGCCGGGGTGTTCCGGCTGCGGCGGCGCGGCGACCACTGGCCGGTGTACCGCACGGTGCTCTGGGTTGCGGGCCTGCTACTGCTCGCGTACGTGACGAGCGGCGGGGTGAACGTCTACGAGCAGTACCTGTTCTCGGCGCACATGGGCGCGCACATGATGCTGACGATGGCGGTGCCGGTGCTGCTCGTGCCGGGCGCGCCCGTGACGCTCGCGGCGCGCGCCATCCGCCCCCGCGAGGACGGCAGTCGCGGCGGACGGGAGTGGATCCTCCTCGCCGTGCACTCCCGCTTCGCCTCGATCATCGCCAACCCGGTCGTCGCGGCCGTGCTGTTGGTCGCGTCGCTCTGGGTGTTGTACTACACCCCGCTGTTCCGCTGGACGATGACCGATTACATCGGGCACACCTGGATGGTCGCGCACTTCGTCATCGTGGGGTACCTCTTCGTGCAGTCGCTGATCGGCATCGACCCGGTGCCGTACCGCCCGCCGTATCCGTTCCGGCTCCTGCTGCTGCTCGGCACCATGGCGTTCCACGCGTTCTTCGGGCTGTCGATCATGTTGGGCGCCGGGCTGCTGATCGCCGACTGGTACGACGCGTTGGGCTGGGGCATCGACACGGTCGCGGATCAGCGGCTCGGCGGCAGCATCGCCTGGTCGATCGGTCAGATCCCGACGGTGGCGCTCGTCATCACGGTGATGGTGCAGTGGTCGCGCAGCGACGAGAAGGAGTCGCGCCGGCTCGACCGGCAGGCCGACGCGGTCGGCGACGCCGGACTGGCGGCCCACGACGCGCGGCTCGAGGCGATCGCCGAGCACGATGCCCGGCGGTAGCTCGTCGACCGGTTCACCTTGTCGGCACGGGTAGGCTGCATCAGCACCATCGCGATATGTCAGTGACTGCTGTATAGTCATCGGGTGCTGACTATTGCGACCGGTATGGACGTGATGAACCGGCTGGGCCGCGCGATGGCCGACCCGACGCGTTCACGAATCCTGATGACCTTGATCGATGGACCGAGCTACCCGGCGGTGCTGTCGCGCGAACTGGGCTTGACGCGCTCGAACGTGTCGAACCATCTGGCGTGCCTGCGCGACTGCGGCATCGTGGTCGCCGAGCCCGAGGGGCGACAGACCCGGTATGAGATGGCCGACCCGCACCTTGCCCGTGCGCTGACCTCGCTTCTCGAGGTCACCCTGGCCGTGGACGAGAACGCGCCCTGCATCGATCCGTCGTGTTCCGTGCCCGGGTGCTGCGGGGAGGCTGCCGGATGAGCCAGACGATCACGCCCGAGCGCCGCGCCGTCTTGCACCGACGCGTCCGACTGATTGTCGGGTTCACGATCACCTACAACGTGCTCGAGGGAATCATCGCCATCTCGGCCGGAGTCGCCGCCTCCTCGGCGGCCCTGATCGGGTTCGGCCTGGACTCGTTCATCGAGGTCCTCTCAGCCGTGGCCGTGGCCTGGCAGTTCACCAGGAAGAACCCCGAACGCTGGGAGAAGCCGACCGTCCGGGCCATCGGGATAGCGTTCTTCGCCCTCGCGGCCTATGTGACCGTCGACGCGATCCTCTCCCTGACCGGCGTCGAACCAGTCGAGCACAGCCCACTCGGCATCGGCATCGCCGTCGCGAGCCTGGTCATCATGCCCACTCTGGCGTGGTTCCAGTTCCGCACCGGTCGCGAGCTGGGCTCCAAGAGCGTGCAGGCCGACGCGAAGCAGCTGCTGCTCTGCATCTACCTCTCCGGCACCGTGCTGATCGGCCTGCTGCTGAACTCCCTGTTCGGCTGGACCTGGGCCGACTCGGTCGCCGCTCTCGTCGTCGCGGCTCTCGCCGTGCGGGAGGGAATCGAAGCCTGGCGCGGCGACGTCGAATCCCCCTTCGAGCTCTTCGAGGAGATGGACGAGGAGCACGAGGAGGTGAAGTGATGGACTGCTGCGACCCCACAAGTTGCCCGCCCGAGCTGTGCGACCAGGACTGCTGCTGAGACAGCTGGTCGAGAAGGTGTGGAGCCGCTGCTACGTGCCTGCGCCGATCACCCACCGATCCCAACCCCGAGAGACGCGGATGCCTCACGTGGTGCGGTCTTCGCGCCGCTCGGCGTCGGATCGCCCGAGTCGGTGCAGGTAGGCGTTGTACGCCTCGAGTTCGGCGTCGCCGACCGCGTCGACCTGTCGATCGCGGGCGGTTGCGCGTCGGGTGTCGTCGGCGAACCAGCGTGTCAGCAGCACAAGTGCGATGATCAGCGCCGGGCCTTCGCCGTACGACCAGGCGAGCGCTCCGGCGAGTTGCTGGTCCTGGATGGGGTCGATCCCCCAGTCTGCGGGCGGATCGGCGAAGAATGGGACGAGCGGGGTGGCCGCCATCATCACGATCACGCCGAAGAAGGCGTGCAGCGGCATCTCGGCGAACAGGTCGGTGAACCGCCCGAGGTGCGTCTGGCGGATCGGGAGCGGGTCGGCCGAGATCAGGGGGACGGTGAAGAGGATCCCGGCGGCGAGGAAGGCGAGTTCGAGGCCGAGGTGCCCGGCCCAACTCGCCAGCAGGTCGGTGGCGAGGTCGCTGAAGTAGAGGCCGTAGAAGGCCAGCAGGAATAGCGGGATCATGAAGCCGGGATGCAGGAGGATTCGTGCGATCCGCGACCGCAGCGCGCCGAGCGCCGCCCGGAGGATGAGGCGGCCGGGGCCACGGTGCGGGGTCGCCCGGAGCAGCAGGGTGCCGGGCGAGCCGAGGACGAGCAGGGCCGGTACGGCCATCATCAGGGTGAGCTGCTGGAACATGAACACCGAGAACAGCCGGTGCCCGTAGCCCTCGATCCCGGCGCCCATGACCACGACGATCAGGGCGCAGCCGAGCAGGAAGACGATGCCGCGCCAGGCCGGCCAGGGTCGCCCGGTGAGTCGCAGCCGAAGCCATCCCGTCGTGTAGGCCACCGCGAGGATGAGACCGATCAGCGGCAGCACCGGGTACGGCTGGAGGTCAGGGGCGAGGAAGCGCTCGATGCTGGGCGGCGCATCCGGCAGCCAGGCGAGCCCGTCGGGAGTCGACACGACGTTCACCGCTCCTCGCTCCCGCGGCGACGGCCGACTGCACCGAAGACGGAGAGGACGAGTCCGGCCACGCCGAGCATGGCTGCGCCGGCACCGATGCGTTCCCCGAGCGCCACCGCTGGGGTGATGCCGTCGTGCAGCCGGACGGTGTCGACCAGTGCGCCCGATGTCCAGGTGGGCAGGGAGCCGGTGACGGTGCCGTCGGCTCGGATGATGGCCGTGGTGCCGACCGTCGAGACGTTCACGACGGTACGTCCGGTCTCGATGGCGCGCATCCGCGCGATGCCCAGCTGCTGGGCGCTCTGCTCGGTGCGTCCGAAGTCGGCGTTGTTGCTCTGGTACACGATCAGTGCCGCACCGTCGGCCACCATGTCACGAACCAGGCCGTCGTCCACGACGTCGAAGCAGATGCCGACGCCGATCCGTGTTCCGGCGACGCCGAAGACGTTGTCCTCGACCCCGGGTGCGTAGTCCCGACTGATCAGGTCGATCAGGTCGGGTGCGACTTGTCGCCAGAACGCACGATCGGGGACGTACTCGCCGAAGGGCACTAGGCGCACCTTGTCGTACCAGTCGGTCGCCCCGATCCCGGGCTCCCAGAGCAGCGACGTGTTGACGAGGTCCCCGGCGCGGCCGGTGATGGTGCCGACCAGCAGCGGAGCTTCGCGTGCGACGCGATCGAGCCGGGCAGTCGCATCCGGCGAGGCGAGCGGGTCGAGGTCGCTCGCGTTCTCGGGCCAGATCATCAGGTCGACCGGTCCGGCGCCCTCGGTTGCGCGCTCATGCGCCTGCAGGATGTCGCCGGGTTCGGCTTCGCTGAACAGGCTCGCATCCACGCCGCCCTGCACGGCGGCAACGCGTAGCTCGCCCACGTCCGTCGGCTTCCAGGACGGCACCGCTGAAACCGCCAGGGCGGCACCGGCGACCAGCGCCGCTGCAGGCACGCGGCCGAGTGCCGGTGCGCAGGCGAGTTCGACGGCGAAGACGGCGAGCCACACCACGGCGAAGGTGGTGCCGCCCGGTCCGAGCCAGGCGAGGAGCTCGGCGAACGGACCGTCGACCTGGGATGCCGCGACGCGGCCCCACCCGAACCCTCCGTACGGCCATGAGCCGGCGACCATTTCGCGTCCGGTCCAGATTCCGGCAGCCGTCAACGGCACGAACGCGATGCGGCCGATCGGCGCCCATGTCCGATCGGCGGCGCGAAGCAGCGCCGCCGTCGCGGCGCCCGCGACGGCGACGTACAACGTCTGTGCGGTCGCGAGCGCCAACCAGGGCACCGGCCCCAGGTAGGTGGTCAGCCATGACAGCTGGAGCAGCCAGAATGTCGTGCCCGCCAGGGCTGCCACGCCGAAGCCTCCCCGGGCGCTCCGGCCGCGGAGCGCGAGGTGCAGTCCGGCGACCCCGAGCGGCGCGGCGAACCACCACGAGCGCTCCGGGAACGCCGCGACGAGCACGGCGCCGGAGCCCACCGCGAGGGCGGCCGCGACGAGCACCGGCGGGCGCATCCGTCGGGGGCGCCTCGCGAGGCGGTCTCGCGAGGCGCCCGCCCGCTGAGGAGCCGGTCGCGGGTGCTCCCGGAGTTCAGCGAGGACCATGAGCGTGCCCGTCGGTCACTACTCCGCGAGTGCGGCGTCGATGGCCTGCACCAGGTCGTCGGCGCTCTGCAGCTCGAGCTTCTCGCCGTTGAGGAAGAACGTCGGGGTGCCCTGGACGCCCAGCGCGGTGCCGTCGGCCTGGTCGGCGAGGACCCGCTCGCGGGTGGCCGGGTCGGCGACATCCCGGTCGAACTGCTCGAGATCGAGCCCGATCTCCTCCGCGAAGCTGCGGAACAGCGGTGCGTTGGACTGCTGCTGCTCACCCCACTCTGCCTGGGTGTCGAACAGCTTGCCGTACATCTCCTCGAACCTGCCCTGCTGGGCGGCGGCCTCGGCGGCCAGCGCCGCGTTCAGGGCGTTCTTGTGGCTCGGGATGGGGAAGTACCGGGCGACGAAGGTGACCTGCCCGGCGTAGCGCTCGCGGAGCGACTCGATGAAGGGGTAAGCGGCACCGCAGGCCTCGCATTCGAAGTCGAGGAACTCAACGAGGACGGCATTGCCGCTTCCGGGTTCGCCCAGCACGTGGCTGTCCTCGCGGACCACCTCGGGATTCTCGGACACCGGCGCTTCGGCGCTGTTGGTGCTGGACATCGCCATGATCGCGATCACCGAGATGAGGATCACCGCGGCGATGGCGACGAGGTTGAGCCACAGGGTCCGGCGGGTCCGGCGCGGCTTGGCAGTGGGCTGGGTAGCGGGTGTCTCGGTGGAGGTGCTCATGAGCTCAGTTCTCCCGGCCGACCATCGCGGTCAGCCATGCATAGGGGTCGATGGGGGTGGTGCCGTCCTGCCAGATCTCCAGGTGCAGGTGCGGGCCGGTGCTCTGGCCGGTGTTGCCGACGGCGCCGATCTTCTGCCCGACCTGTACCTGATCGCCTTCGGAGACCGACAGCGAACCGAACTGCATGTGGGCGTAGACGCTGACATAGGTGCGCCCGTCGATCACATGCCGGATTCGGGCGGAGACGCCGAGGCCGTAGTCGGAGGAGACGGCTTCGATGACCGTGCCGGCCGCGATCGCGCCGATCGGCGTGCCTTCGCCCGGGGTCATGTCCAGGCCCTTGTGCATCGTCGAGCAGCTCGAGCATGGGGCCGCTCGCGGGCCGAAGTCGTCGGTGATGGGCACACCGGTCGGGAACGGCCATTGGACGGCGGAGGTCGGGTCGTTCACGAACGTCGAGGCGGTGCGCATTCGGCTTGCGGCGATGCGAGCCTGCTCGGCCGCGACGCGTGCTTGCTCGGCGGCGCGGATCTCCTCGCCCGTGGTGACGGCGTAGCCCTCGCTGCTCGGGGCGGCGAGCATCACGTCGTCGGTGACCGTCACGGTCTGCGGAATGCCGGTGACCGAGCTTCCGGGAGCCGCCGAGATCGCCGGGGCGACCGCGACCGGGAAGACCGTCGCGCCGAACACGGCCGCGACCAGCAGTCGGGACACGGTGCTGAAGGCGACGGGACGACGTGCTTTCGGGGCTTGGCGCGAGGGCCGTTCCCGAGGACGGGGAGTGGTCGCGGAGGCGGCGGTGCGTGGGGGACGTTGCGCCTCACGCGCCTCGCGCCGGGTGCGGGGGCGTTCGGAGAGTGGGGTGGGTGGTGTCAGTGGTGGTGTGGACATACGCCTGCGTCTAGGTCTGGGCGCGCGGGGGCGCGCTGATCCGGGTACGGGGACTACGCGCTTGACGGGCGCACAGCATGCGCGCGGCGTCGAAACGCGAACCCGGGTCTAGATCAGGTAGACGCAGAGAAGACGGCGTTCGAGCGGCCGGGGCCGGAAGATGCGCTCCAAGCCGACCGGCGGACCGGTGCACGACCTGGCCAAGGCGCGCCACGCCTGCGGAAGGCGGCGCACGCCGAACAAGGCAAGCAGCAGCGCGACGAAGCACGACGCCACCGTCAGGCAGAGCGCGAGAGCATCCTCGAGCGGAGTGGACTCCGGGGAGCCGGCGGACGCGCTCTCGCCATCCCACCACGCTGCGGATAGCTCAGCGGCGTGGGCGTGCGTGACCGACGCACTGACCTCGACGGCGTGGTGGGTGTCATCGGTGTGCGCGAGCAGGAGTCCGAGCACCGTTCCGATCACGAGCAGCACCACGAGCAGCACCCGACGCAGTCGGGAGTTCTGCACAGCAGCACTGGGGTTCATGAGTGGTGCACGGGGTCCTGTCGGAATTCGGGGGCACGCCCAAGATAACAAATCGGTCAAGCCGACGGGTTCCCAACCGCTATCATCGTCGCATGGCGATGAATCTTGAGGTGGACCGCGTCGGCCTGGCGCCGGCGGCCATGCTGTTCCACGCGCTCAGCGAACCGAACCGGTTGCTGATCCTGCGACACCTGCTCGCCGGCGAGCACAGCGTCCGCGAGATGACCGAGCATCTCGGGCTGGCGCAGAGCACGGTCAGCGCGCATCTCGCGTGCCTCGCCGACTGCGGGCTCGTCGCATCCCGCCCGCAGGGACGGTCCACCCGGTGGTCCACTCGGCACGACCCGACCCTGATCGGGCTGCTCGCCGCGACGGAGCGTCTGCTCGAGGCGACCGGGTATGCGGTCGTGCTGTGCCCGACCAGCGGCGCGGCATCCGTCGACACCGCCGGATCGCAGGTACGGGAGGTGTCGGTGTGAGTCAGGGCCACGACCACGGCACCGCCACCACCAACCGCGCTCGGCTGGCGATCGCGTTCGGGATCACCGCCACCATCCTGATCGCGGAGGTCGTCGGCGCCATCGCCACCGGCAGCCTCGCCCTGCTCGTCGACGCCGGGCACATGCTCACCGACGCGGGCGGGCTGCTCGTCGCGCTCATCGCCGCGAACCTGGTGCTGCGTCCCGCGAGCGACCGGTTCACTTGGGGCTTCCGCCGGGCCGAGGTCCTCGCCGCACTCGGCCAGGCCGCCATCCTCCTCGCCGTGGGCATCTACGCCTTCGTCGAGGGCGTGTCGCGCCTCTTCGAACCGCCCGAGATCTCCTCGACCGGGCTGCTCGTGTTCGGCATCGTCGGCCTGGTCGGCAACATCGCCTCGATGCTCGTGCTCAGCGCCGGACGCAACGCGAACCTGAACATGCGGGCCGCGTTCCTGGAGGTCCTCAACGACGCCCTCGGCTCGGTCGCGGTCATCATCAGCGCGATCGTCATCGCCACCACCGGCTGGACCCAGATCGACGCGCTCGCGGCGATGCTGATCAGCCTGCTCATCGTGCCCCGCACCCTGATCCTGCTGAAGGAGACCGGCCTGATCCTGCTCGAAAGCACTCCGCGCGGGTTGGACCTCGCCGAGGTCCGCAGCCGGCTCCTCGCGGTGCGGCACGTGGTCGACGTGCACGACCTGCACGCGTCGATGATCGCGAGCGGCCTGCCGGTCCTGACCGCGCACGTCATCGTCGAACCGGAATGCTTCCGCGACGGCCACGCATCGGAGATCCTGACCGACCTGCAGCGGTGCGTCGCCGAATCCTTCGCCGTCAGCGTCGAGCACTCGACGTTCCAGATCGAACCCGTCACCCACCGCGCCACCGAACCGGAGACCCACTCATGACCCGACCTCGCACCCTCCACCGTGCCGGCGGCGTGAGCCGATGATCTTCGCAATCGTGGTCATGGTGATCGTGATCGGCGTCGGCGTCGCCTTCGTCTGGATGGACGGCCGAGGGCCGAAGTGGTAGCCGCACCGGGTGAGCCGCGTCGACAAGCGGTCGGCAGCCGTGGTGGTTGAGGTCGCGGTGGTAGGCGGCGGCCAGGCCGGCCTCGCCATGAGCCACCAGCTCTCCCGCGCCGGGGTCGACCATGTCGTGCTCGAGGCGGAATCCGTGACGGGGGCGAGCTGGGCTCGACGCTGGGACTCGCTGCGACTGTTCACGCCCGCCGGGTACTCGGCCCTGCCCGGCATGCCGTTCCCCGGCGGTGTCGGATCCCACCCCGGCAAGGACGAGGTTGCCCGTTACCTGGGCAGCTACGCCGACGCGTTCCGGTTGCCGATCGAGCGGAACGCGCGAGTCGTCTTGCTCCGCCGGAAGGACGGACTGTTCCGCCTAGAGACTCCATCCCGGGCGTACGACGCGCGACGCGTGGTCGTCGCGACGGGTGCGTTCGGCTCGCCGTGGACGCCGCCGGTCGCCACGCGGGTCGCTTCGAACGTCGCGCAACTCCACGCCGACCGATACCGAGGCCCGCGTGACGTCCCGCCCGGTCGGGTGGTGGTCGTCGGCGCCGGAAACACCGGGTGCCAGCTCGCCTTGGAACTCGCGCGCGCCAGCCGGGAGGTTATCCTCGCGGGCCGCTCCATCCGTGCCCTCCCACAGCGGCTGCTCGGCCGCGACCTCTTCTGGTGGCTCGATCAGACCGGACTCGTCCGAGTCCCGGCCGACTCCGCCCTCGGCAGGTTGCTGCGCGCGAACGATCCAGTCATCGGCACCACCTCGCGGATGCTCCGCCGGGCCGGCGTCGCGCGCGCCGGCCGCGTCATCGCCGCCGACGACGACGGGCTCGTCTTCGACGACGGCGCACGCGTTGCCGCTGACGCCGTCATCTGGGCCACCGGCTACCGCCATGACGACCGCTGGATCCACGTTCCGGGCGCCCTCGACGAGACCGGTGCGCTCCTCCTCGACGGGCTCGACACCCCGGTGCCTGGCCTGCACGCGGTCGGCCGACCTTGGCAGCGGACGCGCGGGTCCGCGCTGATCGGATTCGTCGGGGTCGACGCCAGTGAGCTCACGGCACGGATCGTTCGGACCCACCCGGTTGGGGCGAGCAGCGAGTCAACTTCCGGTACTCAGGTGGTCGGCGATGAAGTCGCCCGCGAGCGCTGAACTGCGGGGATGAGCCTCTCAAGGGCGTCGCACGGGCGGTCGTCGGTAGAGCGTGTCGCTCGTGTCGCCGAAAGAATGGTTCGCTGCAGAGCCCTCGGCTACATCAAGAGACCTGTCCATCGCGGCCGGCGTCTTTTCCCGCGCTGTCGGGATCATGCTCAGCCTTGAGATACCAGCGATCAGCATGTCCGGCTCGGCTAACGCCGGCGTCCCTCTTCCAGAGTGTCCAGCAGCTCGCGGTACTGCTCAGGGGTGATCTCGCCGCGCGCCAGGCGCTCCTCGAGCAGTCGACGAGCAGGGTCGGTCGTGTCGCTCGGCCCGGTCGGTCCACGACCCGGCGATCCCCCCGAACGCACCAGCAGCACGATCATGACGATGATTCCGGCGATGACCAGCAGGGGAATCAACACCGCGGGGATCCACATCCACCATCCGCCGAATCCGTAGTCCCACATCATCTCGGGTCTCCCATCGTTGCCCTGCAATTCAACGCCGCGTCGACGCCGAACGTCGGGCCCTTCGACCCGGAAATCCGGGCGGGCACGAACCGGACACCGCGGCACGAGGTCATCCGGATGCGGCCTCGCACAGCCGAAGGGTGCTTGGCAGCCCGCGCCCGCCGGCGAGCGGTGCTGGTGCGATCGACGAACATGATCGTGACTACCACGGTGAGTGCTGCTACCCACCCGAGGCCGATGAGCAGTCCGCCGGTTTCGTCGAGCTCCTCGGTGAGCCCGGTGTCGATCAGTAGCCGATAGGGGCCGTAACCGGGAAGCAGCACGGCGGGTTCGGGAGGCTCCAGCCGAAGCATGGGGCTCTGCGTGATCCCGAGACCGAGGAACGGAACGACGAACGCGATCAGCACACCGGCGACCCGCCCGAGGAGGAACCCCAGGCGCATCCCGAGCAATGCGTAGACCGCTGCGAGCAGGAGCATGCCGCCCGTGAATCCCGGCCGCTGCTCCGCCGGGAACGCCATCGCGGTGAGCGCCAATGACGCCGCGGAGGTGATCAGGACCGCCACGGCGACCTCGCCGAATCGGGCCCAGCAGCAGCGCGGACCGATGCATCCCGGACTGGACGAGCACCTCGCGCCCCGCACCGGATCGCGACGTTCCAGCCGCTCGCGGCCGCCTTGGCCGCCGGCGGCGATCGCCGCCATGCCGGCCCGACGACGACCGGGTCGTGTTCTCGTTCAGACATCGCCGAGCACCTCCCGCAGCTGCGCCTTCGTCGGCGCACCGGCCGGGCCCGCCGGGGTGGCGTAGATCCGGCACGCGAGACCCACCGGGGCGTTCGGGTAGGCGAACGGGTCGATCCCGTCGACCAGGATGCTCGGCGAACCACGGAACCCGATCCGCTCGGCCTGCTCCGCCGTCGCGACGAGCTCCCGCCTCAATGTCAGATCGGGCCTGCCGGAGATGAGCTCGGTCAGCTGGCGCTCGACGGTCGTCCAGTTCGGGCAGCCGTCGAAGTACTGCAGCGTGATCTCCATACCCGCGACGCTAGACCTTGAACCCGACTTCAAGGTCAAGGACGTAGCATGACGGCATGCGGATCGGAGAACTCGCCGACGCCGTGGGTGTCAGCACCCAGGCCGTCCGGTACTACGAACGCGAACGGCTGATGCCGGCGCCGACGCGGGGCGGCAATGGCTACCGCGCGTACGACGACCAGGCCGTCGCGAGGGTCGGCTTCATCCGGACGGCGCAATCGGCCGGGCTCACCCTCGTCCAGATCCGCAGCATCCTCGACCTGCGCGACCGGGGCGTGATCCCCTGCGACCACGTCTCGGACCTCATCGACGACCGACTCGCCGAGGTCCGCCGTCGCATGGCCGAGCTGGCAGCCCTCGAGGAGGAACTCGTCCAGCTCCGCGATCGCAGCGAACGCCTGAACCCAGCCGACTGCAGCGACGGCGACATCTGCCACATCATCACTGCCCAGCCCCAGCCCCAGCCCCAGCCCGCAGTATCCGAATAGGACCTCGCTCTGAAGCGGCCAGCCTGGTGACCGGCCGCGGCCCGCTTGCGGCGACTCGAGTCGTCAGCGCGGCCATTCTCGTTCGACCCCCCACGTGACAGGCTTCGTCCATGGACACTCAGCGGCGCTTCCGAACCACGGTCTCAGTCGACCAGCGCGGGCGCACCATCGTGCCCATCCCGTTCGACCCGGACGAGGCCTGGGGCGCGAAACCGCGCCACCCGGTGCGGGGGTCGGTCGCCGGCTGTTCAATGCGCGGCACCGTCGAGAAGCAGGAAGACGGGCCACTGGTCACCCTCGGACCAGCATGGACACAAGTCCCTCTGCGCGACGGGGCCGAGGTCGAAGTCGTGCTCGAGCCTGAAGGACCACAGCGGGCCGACCTCGCGCCCGACATCGCGGCAGCACTCGACTCCGAACCGGACGCCGCAACGTTCTTCGACTCCCTCGCGCAGTTCTACCGCAAGGCGTGGCTGCGGTGGATCGACTCCACCAAGCGGAACCCCGAACAGCGTCCAGTGCCCATCGCGGAGATGGTCAGGCACCTGCAAGAAGGACGCAAGGAGCGGCCATAGGCGCCAGGGTGCCCTTCTCACGCATCCGGCGACCCCTTGGTCACAGAAGGTCGTCGCCTCCTCTCCTGAGATCACGGAGCACCTTGTCCGCCGAATGCCGAGATCCGGCTGACTCGGCCGTTCCGGCCCTCTTTGCGATCGCGCCGCGAGACCGCGGGCGGCTTTGAGTCGCCGACGGCGGCGCAGCGGAACAGGCGCCGAACGAACGCCGGCGCATCCGATACAACGTCCAGATCAGCCAGTCGCGAGCTTCGGGCAGGCCTTGAAGGCCGGGAAGTTGGGGTCGGGTTCGATCAGTTCGAGGTAGACCGGGACGCTGGGGTCGATGACGACGAATACACCGGTTCCGACTACCTTCACGTTCGGAAGGTCGTAGTTGAACTCGACGAGCAAGCCGGGCCCTGCGCTTCCTGTGATCGGGACGAGGTCTCCTGTGACGAAGCCGGATGCGATGAGCGGCTTCGCGAAGTTGTCAGCCCGGCTGCCGCCCGAGATCCCGGGTGGGGCGAGCTCTCCCTGACCGGAGCACCATTGGCCTACGATCTCGTGCACGGTGGCCGATGCTGGTGCGGCCTGAGCGAACACGATGCCGACAGCCGCGGTGGCGGCGATCAGGGCACGTGTAGCGAAGCGTTTCGTGTGATGGGGCATCTTGGCCTCCGGAGTTCTGAGTTGCGTCCGACCAGGGCGGCCGAACGTCCTCTGCGGGCGGCGAGGCGGCATCGGGTTACCGTCGCCAGCACTTCCGGCGACATGGGTAAGGTCGTCCCGGACGTGCGCCGCCCCCGCAGGGGTCTCTCACGCCACTCCGCACGTTACACCCGGGCATGCGGTGCCGGGAATCGTTCTTGAGGGAACCTCATATCCCCAGAACGGGGCATGCGCCGCACCGATCGCCAGGCCCGCCGTTCGACAGATGCGAGCGCTCGATGTCGCTTGTGTCGGGGTCCGGTTAAGGCATGGCGCCGCACGCAGAGCCCGCCACGCGACGAACGGCGTGCAGATGCCGTTCCGGCTCAGCAACCCGGTGCGGGCGCTCAATTGCTACCCTGCACCGAGGCCGGGTCGTGTAGGCCGACCGCCAGCAGGAAGGGGCCCTCGTAGTCACTTAATAGTCACAAATTCGAGGTCACGTTGATTCACTCGAGTTCACACTTCCCCGTGATTCCGGGGCTCGTGAGCCCAGGTGAAGTCGAGTGAATCACTACTGGATAACTTCTGCTTCCCAAGCAGACAGCGCGGGTTCGATTCCCGTCATCGGCTCTTCGCGAATTCCCTTGGTCAGACCTCGTTTCTGCGGCAGTCCGGCACGGCCGCCAACGACCTCAGGGGCGATCTCCTCGAGGTGGGCCGCCGGTGCGGTAGCCGCTCCCTCCACGCGCCGCGGGCCACGGCGGTCGTCTCAGCGGGTCGACGACGGGCCGGTGGCAGGGGGAAGAGCCCGCCTCAGCGATCGACCCGCGCCGCCAGCAGGCGCCGCTCGGCGTCGTTGGCCGTGAGTTCCAGGGCGCGCAGATCCTCGGCCATCGCCTCATCCCGACGGCCGAGGTGCCGGAGCATCCGCGCGCGCACGGCGTGCCAGAGGTGGTACCCCGTGAGGGCGCGTCCGAGCGCATCCACCTCGTCGAGTGCCGCCTGTGGTCCGTCGACCTCGGCGAGCGCCACCGCGCGGTTCAGCCGTACGACCGGCGAGCGGTCGTACGCCAGCAGCATGTCGTAGAGCGTGAGCACCTGGAGCCAGTCGGTGTCGCCGCCGTCGCGCGTATCGGAGTGGCATGCGGCGATCGCCGCGTGCAACTGCCATCGCCCCGGGCGGCGGAGCTTCGCCGCCTTCTCGAGCACGGCCTGTGCCTCGGCGATCAGCCGGCGATCCCACCGCGCGCGGTCCTGATCGGCGAGCAGGATGAGCTCTCCATCGACGGCGCGTGCCCCTTCGCGTGCTCGATGGAACAGCAGCAGTGCGAGCAGTCCCTGCGCCTCCGCCTCGCGCGGCAGTTCGTGCGCGACGACGCGCGCGAGCCACACGGCGTCGTCGGCGAGGTCGCGGTCCGCAGCCGCGTCTCCGCCCGCGACCAGGTGGGCCTCGCTGTACATCACGGAGACGACGGTCAGGACGATGTCCAGGCGCGCGGCCCGCTCGGATCCCTCGGGGATCCGTAGTGGGATGCCGGTCGCACCGATCTTCCGCTTGGCCCGCACGATCCGCTGCGCGACCGTCGATTCCGGGGCCAGGGTGGCTCGCGCGATCTGCGCGGTCGTGAGGCCGCAGATCGCCCGGAGGGTGAGGGCGAGCTGCGCGTCCGGGGAGATGGCGGGGTGACAGCAGCCGAACAGGAGCGGCAGTCGCTCGTCGGGCTCGCCGGTGAGCGGGGCGGCATCGGCGGGATCGGCGAGCAAGGCCAGCTTCTCGCGGTACCGCTTCTCGCGCCGCAGGCGGTCGATGGCGTTGTGGCGGGCCGCCTGCGTCAGCCATCCCCCGGGATTGGGGGGCACCCCGCGCGTCCGCCACTGGCGCACGGCCTCCTCGATCGCCTCGGCGACCGCCTCCTCGGCGAGGTCGAGGCTCCCGAGCCACCCCGTGAGCGCCGCGACGATGCGCGCGGACTCCTCGCGGATCACCCTCGCGAGGAGTCGATCGGATGCCGCGGCGTGCCCCCGGCCCGACTCCGCGGCCGCGCCATCCGTTTCGTTCACGGTCGACGTGGCTTCAGTAGACGACGATCGGGCGGATCTCGACCGCGACGCCGGGCAGCTCGAGCAGCGGCCACGTCTTCACGATGGCGATCGCCGCATCGAGGTCGGGCACGTCGATCACCTGGAATCCGCCGATGACCTCCCTCGCCTCCGAGAACGGCCCGTCGGCCACGACCGGCTCGTCGCCGCCGTGGCTGACCGTGGTCGCGGTGGTGACCGGCTGCAGCTGGGCGCCGGACTCGGTCATCACCTCGCGGTGCGTGCCGAACCAGTCGTAGGTGCGGCGATAGGCCTGCTCGACCTGCTCGGGCGAGGCCGCTGCCTCGAGTTCGGGCGTGGTGGTGAACATGATGACGTACTTCACGGTCGTGTCCTTCCGTCATGGGAACCGTTTCATCCCTACAGCGAACGGGCAAGCACGAATTCGACACGAGCCGCTCGGAAATCCACTTCTTCGCCTGGGTACTCCGCGCCGGCATCGAACCCGAGGGCACCAGACGCGGCACGGCAGCGACCGCGTCCGCCTGCACGGCGGACGCGGTCGGCTCGCGGGTGTAAGCGATCAGAACGGGTTGGTCGCCGTGTCCACGAGCGGGCGGACTTCGACGCCGCCGCCGGAGGCGGGACACAGCTTGGCGAGCTCGACGGCATGCTCGAGGTCGCGCGCCTCGACCACGTAGTAGCCGAGGAGGGCCTCCCTGCTGCGGACGAACGGGCCGTCCGTCACCGTGCCGCCACCCGTGATCGTGGTCGCCGTCGTCACGGGCGCGAGCGCCCCGCCGCCCGTCAGGGACCCACCCAGCTCGGAGACGCGCTCGGTGAACGTGTGGTGCGCGTCGACCACCGTGGCCCACCCCTCGGGCGGCATGGTCTCGTAGAACGACGGGTCTTCGTAGATGAGGATCGCGAACTGGGACATGGAACAGCCTCCTGCACTGGGTCGCGGACCGGCCTGTCCGGCTCCGTCACAGAGACAGCGAACGTCCGCCCGCGAAATCGACAACCACCGGGAAGAGACTCCGGACGACTCGCGCTTCGCTCACCGGGCGTCGCGCTTCAGTTCCTGAGCGAGCATCACGATGATGCCGCTGGGGCCGCGGACGTACGTGAGCTTGTAGAGGTCCTCGTACTCCGCCACGCCACGGAGGGGATGGCAGCCGTGCCGTGCGGCGATCGCGAGGGCCTCGTCGATGTCGTCGACCGAGAAGGCGACGCGGTGCATGCCGATCTCATTGGGGAGCGTCGGCTGCGTCTCGATGGCCAGGCCGTCGAGGTACTCGAACAGCTCGAGCCGACCGGAGCCGTCCGGCGTCTGCAGCATCGCGATGCGGGCGTGGTTGCCATCCAGGCCGACGGCGGTGTCCGTCCATTCGCCGCTCACCTCGTCGCGCCCGACGAGCTCAAGGCCGAGGTCGGTGAAGAAGGCGATCGTCGCGTCGAGATCCCGGACGGCGATCCCCACGTTCTCGAGTCGTATGGCCATGCGCCGCATGGTATCGAGCAGGGTCCGCCTTCCGACACCGCGTGGCGCCCAGCAGCATCCGTCTCAGAGTCGGAACCGCGTGCGACCGGCGACGATCGTCTCCACGACCTGCGCCTCCAGAAGCGAGTGCGGTCCGCACTCGAACGGGTCGGTGTCGAGCACTACGACGTCGGCCGCGTAGCCCGGCGCGATCCGGCCGCGCCAGTCGCCGTCGCCGACGGATGCCGCGGCGTCCCGGGTCGCATGGCCGAGCGCTCGGTCGAGGGGCAGCGCGTACTGCGGATGGACTGCCGGTACCGACGGGTCGAGCGCCGAGGCGCGCGTCGAGGCGACGTACATGTTCGCCAGGGCGGCATGCGGCGCGGTCGGCGCGTCGGTCGAGAAGGCGAGCAGGGCTCCCGCGTCCTCGTATTCGGACCACGGGAATGCGCGCTCGACCCGATGGTCGCCGAGCATCTCGGCCCAGTTGGCGAAGATCGCGGGGTCGGCGTGCACCGGCTGCATCGAGGCGGTGACGCCGAGTCGCGCCATCCGCTCGGCCGTACCGGGGGCGGCGTACTCGAGGTGCTCGATGCGGTGGTGACGGTTCCGTTCGCCGTTCACGGCGAGCGCGCGTTCGATCGCGTCGAGCGCGATCTCGCTCGCATAATCGCCGATCGCATGCAGGGCGACCTGCAGGCCGGCCGCATCGGCGGCAGCGACGACGGGCTCGAGGTGTTCGAGCGGCCAGATCGGTCTCGCGTTCGATCCGTCGGCGTACGGATGGCGCAGGGCGGCGGTGCAGGCGTCGATGGTGCCGTCGAGGATGAGCTTGATCCCCACGACCCGCAACCAGGGCGACGGCGGGTCGGCGGCCAGCTCGGCGGCGCGTGCGACCTGGGCGAGGTTCGCGGCCTCGTCACCGGTGTTGTCGATGATCCAGTGCGCGGCGACGCGGAGCGGCAGCTCCCCGCCGTGACGCGCGCGGGCGCGCTCGAACGCCGCGAGGCCGAACTCGTCGAACGCCATGTCGACCACGCCGGTGACCCCGCTCGCCAGGTAGGCGTCGATGGCGCGCTGCGCGTCCTCGTCGCGGTCCTCGTCGGTCGCTGCCGCGTCCCGCTGCGCCCACGCGTACTGCATCGCCGCGGTCTCGTAGAGCAGTCCGGTCGGTTCGCCTCCCGCATCCCGGGCGATCTCGCCGCCGAGCGGGTCGGCCGTGTCGCGCGTGATGCCCATCTCGGCGAGCGCCGCGGAGTTCACCCAGCATGAGTGGTAGTCGTTCGCGTCGAGGTAGACGGGGATATCGGCGACGACCGCGTCGATCATCGCGGCGGTGGGCGCGCCGCCCGGCACCGAATCGAAGAGCCACCCCCGGCCCCGCAGCACGGTCGCCTCGGGATCCTCCTCGCGCGCCCGGCGCAGGCGGGCCTGGATCTCGTCGAGCGATCGGGCATCGGTCAGGTGCACCTGGGCGAGGGCGGCCCCCATCATGAGCAGGTGCGTGTGGGCGTCCGTGAATCCCGGGAGCACGAGCCGGCCGCGCAGGTCGACCGTGAGGTCGGCGGGCGGCGCATCGTCGTCGGCGCCGACGAACACGATGGTGTCGTCGCGGATGGCGAAGGCCTCGGCCCACGCGCGTTCCGGGGCGGGGTCGGCGGTGAAGACGCGCCCGTTGACATAGCGGGTGATCACGGGCGGCCCCTTCCTCCGAGCGGCGTGCGCAGCAGGCCCGCGTAGAGCGCGCCGGCGACGAGCATGCCGACGGGCACCGAGAGGTCGATGAACTGCGTGGCTTCCGCGACGGGGCCCGCCCAGACGCTCGTGGCCAGGCAGAGCGCCGTCGCCAGCCCACCGAGGAGCAGGGCGGCCACGCCCGGGACGCTCCATCCCCTCGTGTACCAGAACCGGCCCCCCGGGTGGTCGTCGAACAGCTCGGCACCGTCGTACGCGTAGCGGCGCAGCAGCACGTCGACGACGAAGATCGCCATTGCGGGTCCCGACACGATGACCAGGAACTGCAGCATGAGGTTCGCCGCCTCCAGCAGGCTCGACGACAGCACGAGGTAGATCGTCAGGGCGGTTCCCACCACGCCCACGATGATCGCGGCCGGGATGCGGCGGAGCCGGAACCCGATGGCCTGCAACGCCATGCTCGACGTGTACGTGGTCATGGCGTTGAGCGCGATGGTGTTGATCACGACGCCCACCACGAGGACGGGACCGAGCCACGCGGGCAGGAGGTCGAGCAGGGCGGCGTCGAGTCCGCCGTCGAAGGCGGCCGCGCTCATCCCGGTCGCGAGCAGCACGCCGACGCTCGTGAAGGCGATGAAGGGGACGGCGCCGCCGAGCCCCGTCGCGAGGGCGATGCGCGAGGGCTTCGTCGAACGCGGAAGGTACCGCGCGATGTCGGGACTGTTGATGAACGACAGCGGTGTCGAGGCGAGGATGGTGAACCCGATCGTGAGCGACGACCACAGCGCGGCCCCGGTCAGAGGTTCGGGAGCGGTGTACTGCCAGTCGACGGTCGGCAGGATGAAGCCCGCGACCACGAGGAAGATCACGAACAGCGCCGCGGCCATGTAGGAGTAGGCACGGACGATGAGCCCGTGGCCGAAGATGGCGACGACGATCGTGATCGTCGCGACGACGACCGTCACGCCGATCGGCACCCACACGGGGTCGTCCATGCCGAGCCGTCGGAGGAGGTCGGCTCCCATGAAGGATGACGCGAGCCAGGTCAGCGACAGGAAGACGGCGCCGATGAACCATCCGACGAACGCCACGAACAGCCGGTTGCCGAGGATGCCGTACATGGCTCGGGTCACGACGGACCCGGACGTGCCGGCCGCGGGTCCGCTTCCGGCGATGAGCCCGGGGAAGACCCACAGGAGTGACGCCGCGACGATGACGGCGAGCGCCTGCCAGACCTCCAGTCCGAGCAGGATGAGCGTGGCTCCGATGGTGAGGTTCAGGATGCTGACATTCGGTGCCGCCCAGACGAAGAACAGGTCGCGGGCGCGACCGTGTCGTTCCGAATCGCTGACGAGCTCGATGCCGCGCGTCTCCGGGCGGGATGGCGCGTCGACGAACGCGTCGGGGTGGGGCGGCGCGTGCAGCGCGGGCGGGGTCTGGGTCATGGGGGCGCCTTTCACGGGAAGCATCGTTGCTATTGGTCACGTGCCCAATGGACTATTGGTCAGTCATTCAATAGGCTGGCCGACGTGACGTCAAGTCCTGCAGCGACTCGAATCCGGAAGCCCCCGGCGGAACGGCGGGAGGAGATCCTGACCCACGCCGCCGCGATCGCGCTCGAGGGCGGGCTCGAACGGATCACGCTGCGAGCCGTCGCCGAGCGGCTCGGCGTCCGGCCCGGCCTGATCACCCACTACTTCCCCGCCGCGGAGGACCTCGTCATCGAGGCGTTCGTTCGGGCGGCGGTGCACGAACGGGAGCAGTTCTTCCCGACATCCGGCGAACCGCTGGACCGGATGGCGCACTTCATCGCCCATGTCGAGAGCGGCGCGTCGACGCCGCTCGCCCGGTTGTGGCTGAACGCGCGGCACCTGTCCCGATTCAGTCCCGCGCTCGAGGCGGCACTTCAGGAGCAGGATGCCCTCGATCGCGAGCGCCTCACGGAGATCATCGAGGATGGCATGCGGACCGGCCGCTTCCCCGTCGCGGACGCGGAGGCGGCCTGCATCCGCATCCTCATCGCCGTGGACGGCAGCGGGTCGTACGTCAACAGCGCTTCGGAGACCGTGCATCCGGCGCAGGATCACGTCGTGGCCGACATGGCGGAGTGGGCGCTCGGCCTGGACCCCGGCACGCTCCGCGCGGCCGTCGGGGCTCTGCGCCATCCGATCGGGTGAGCCCCGTGGCGCCGCACACGCTCAGACTTTTCCGGGCTTCGCGCAGCGCAGCCGTTTAGACTGGGCCATCCGAGGGGAGTACTCCGGCACGGTCGCTCGTCATTACGGATGCACGTCGCATCCCGGGCCATCGGTTCCTGATCGCAGGGATGGAGGAGACCTTGGCGTCGATCCGTCACGCCAGGTTTGGAGTCCCTCTTGAATGTCACCCCGCTCGTCTGGGCCATCACGATCGCGGTCACGATCGTCTTCTTCGTCTACGAGTTCTTCGCCCACGTGCGGAAGCCCCACGAGCCGACGATCGGGGAGTCGGCCCGATGGTCGGCGTTCTACATCGCGCTCGCGCTGCTGTTCGGCGTCGGCATCGGCGTGGTCTCCGGCTGGACGTTCGGGGGCGAGTACTTCGCGGGCTACCTGACGGAGAAGGCGTTGTCGATCGACAACCTGTTCGTCTTCCTCATCGTGATGGCGAGCTTCGCCGTGCCGAAGATCTACCAGCAGAAGGTGCTGATGATCGGCATCGTGATCGCGCTGGTGCTGCGCGGCATCTTCATAGCCGTCGGCGCCGCCCTGATCGAGAACTTCACCTGGGTCTTCTACCTCTTCGGCGCCCTGCTGCTGTACCTCGCCTGGCACCAGGCGTTCGCGCACGACAGCTCGAACCCGGCCGACGGCAGGTTCATGCGCTTCATCCGCCGGCGCCTCCCGGTCACCAACGAGTACCACGGCGACAGGCTCACGGTGCGGATGGATGGCCGGCGATGGGTGACGCCGATGCTGCTGACCATCATCGCCATCGGCTTCGTCGACCTCATCTTCGCCGTCGACTCGATCCCGGCGATCTACGGGCTGACCGAAGAGGCGTACATCGTGTTCACGGCGAACGTGTTCGCGCTGATGGGGCTGCGACAGCTGTTCTTCCTCATCGGCGGCCTGCTCGAGCGACTGGTGTACCTCGCCCAGGGGCTGGCCGTCATCCTGGCGTTCATCGGCGTGAAGCTGCTCATCCACGCCCTGCACAAGAACGAGCTGCCGTTCATCAACGGCGGCGAGCCGATCACGGTGATCCCCGAGGTCCCCATCTGGCTGTCACTGCTGTTCATCGCGGTGACGATCGCCGTGGCCACCGTCGCGAGCATCGTCAAGACGCGCGGTGCCCGCCGCATCCCGGCGGCCGATCGGGTGGCGGCCGGGGTCACCGAGACGGACGCCCGTGAGGACCGCGCAGTGCGCTGACCCCGCGTGATCCGGTCCGCTGTCGGCTTCAGCGACGCAGGTCCTTGCGGAACAGGACGAGGTCGTCTCCGTCGCTCCAGTAGTCGCGGACCCGCGCGACCTCCTCGTAGCCGAGGCCCGAGTAGAACCCGCGGGTCGCGGTGAACGCGTCGGTGCCGGAGGTCTCGACCAGGAGCAGGCGCTCGCCCTGCTCCCGGAGCTCGGCCTCGACGTGCCGCATCAGCTCGGAGCCGTGACCGCGCCCGTGCGCCGCCTTCGGGACGGCGATCATCGTGAGGTCCCACACGCCCGCGGCCGCCGGCTTCGGCTGGTAGTACACGACCCCGTGGATGCGTCCGTCGATCTCGACGACGCGCATGCGCCGCCCCTCGGGGGCCCCGGTCGCCAGGTAGCCGTCCACGATCTCCTGCACGAAGGGTCGGTCCTCGGGGGCGAACAGTGTGGAGGCGACCGCGACATCGATGATCTCCGTGGCATCCGTCGCGCGGACTTCGCGGATCATACGGCTCCCTTCGATAGAATGTACCGATCGGTACAATACGTCGGAACGAACGACGGCGCAACGAGGAGGATGGTCGGATGAGCACCGGGCCGACGACCGAGAAGGGTCGACGCACGCGGGCGCGGATCGTGGATGCCGCAGCCGAGCTCTTCTACGAGCGCGGCGTCTCGGCGACGGGCCTCGGCGACGTGATCGCCGCCTCCGGCGCCGGCAAGGGCCAGCTCTACCACTTCTTCACCGACAAGGGCGACCTCGTCAGCGCGGTCATCCGGCATCAGGTGGAGGGCACCCTCGCGCCGCAGCGTGAACTGGGGGTGCACCGGCTCGACGATCTTCAGGAGTGGGCCCGCCAAGCCGTGCTGCAGCACGAGCAGTCCCCCGTGATGCGGTGCCCGCTCGGATCCCTCGTCGTCGAACTGTCCGATCGCGACGCCGACGCCGCCTCGGCACTCGAGGCCGGCTTCGCGCAGTGGCGAGAGCTCATGAGCGGATGGATCGCGGAGCTGCAGCGCCGTGGCGAGGCCAGAACCGACCTTCCGGCCGACGACCTCACCGACTCCCTCCTCGCCGCCTACCAGGGCGGGCTCGTCCTCGCCCGATCCCGCGGCGACCTCCGCCCGCTCGAGACCGCACTCGCCTTGGCGATCGAGGGGATCGGCAGCTCCAGGTTCGCCGGCGAGCGGTGACACGACGCCACGTGATCCTGCCGGTGTCCGCACCTCGTCTGGCAGGATGGGGGCTCGGTCGGGACCGGGGCCTGCGAAGGGCCGGGAGACGAGGGGCGCACGGATGACTCGAAGCGCCGTTCGCGGCACCAGGGCGCTCGGCGCGCTGTGGGTGGCGGCCTCCCTCGCCCTGATAGCGTCGGCATGCACTCCCGCCGCATCCGGCGGTTCGCCGACCTCGTCTGCGAGCGAGACCGCCGCAGCGACCCCGGATGCCGCGCAGGAGCTCGACGCGAGCGACGAGCTCAGCGCACTGGAGCAGGAGTACGGCGCCCGTGTCGGCGTCTACGCGATCGACACCGGCTCAGGCGACGTCGTCGCCTACCGCGGCGACGAGCGCTTCGCCTACGCCTCGACGATCAAGGCGTTGCTCGCGGCGGCGATCCTGCAGCAGGTGGACGACCTGGACCGAGTGGTCCCCTACTCCGCGGACGTGCTCGGGAGCCACTCCCCCGTCACCTCCGGGGCCGTCGGCGGCGGACTGAGCGTCCGCGACCTCGCCGAGGCAGCCGTGCGCGTGAGCGACAACACCGCGGCGAACCTGCTGCTCGATCAGCTCGGTGGCCCGGAGGGGTTCGCCGCCGTGCTCGCCGAGGCCGGCGACGCAACGACCAACCCCGTGCGGGTGGAGACCGAGCTGAACACCGCCGTCCCGGGCGACACGCGCGATACGAGCACGCCTCGAGCGCTGGTCGAGTCCCTCCGAGGATTCGCGCTCGGCGGCCTGCTCACCGACGCCCGGTCCGACACCCTGATCGAGTGGATGAGCGGCAATGCCACGGGCGACACCCTCATCCGGGCCGGAGCGCCCGACGCGGCGATCGTCGCCGACAAGTCCGGCACCGGAGGCCACGGCACGCGCAACGACCTCGGGATCGTCTGGCCCGTCGACGGCGAGCCGATCGTCATCGCAGTGCTCACCACCCGTGGCGTCCCGGACGCCCCCAGCGACGACGCACTGGTCGCGGACGCCGCCGCCGCGGTCCTCAGCGCGTTCGGCTGAGCCGGATGCGCGGAAACCCGCCCACGTCAACTGGTTGCCGCGCCGCAGCCGATCTGCTGCGATGAGGCGATGAAGCAACTCACCTACGCGGGCGGTGACGTCCTCACCGGCACCGCGATCGCGGAAGCCGTGATGGACTTCGCCGAAGCGCTCGCCCGGCACGACGACGCGTCGCAGGTCACGTTCCCCGCGCTCGGCGAGGACGGCTCGATCCTGCAGACCACGCTGCTGATCGGCCCGGCCAGCCAGATCGTCGCGCGGGACGTCGAGGTCGAGCACGACGAGCTCGTGGACGACGCGGCGGTCCGCGAGCTGCGCGCCCGGATCCGCGCACTCCGCGCCGGGCCGTCCTCGGGCGACCACGGCGATCACGACGTCGACCACCCGTCGATCGACGAGTTCTAGGCGCCCGGCCGCGGCACCAGTCAGAAGCTGCCGATCCCCTTTCCGATCATCACGACGCCGATCACGAGCAGCAGCACCGCCATCACCGCGGCGTTGTGGTCGACGAGCCACCGACGGAGCGACTCCAGCGGAGCCGACATCCGCTCGGACGCGAGCAGGTAGGCGACCACCGGGATCGCCACCGAGCTCGCCGCGAGCACGGTGAAGACCGCGATCGCGATGGTCGACCCGCCGACGCCCTCGCCCGCGCTGCCGATGAGGACCCCGGCGCCGGCCGCCATGATGAGGTTCTTCGGGTTGATCGCCGCGAGCGCGAACGCCAGCAGGAAGGCGCGTGCGGCGGTCATCTCGCCGATGGCCTCCATCCACTTCGGCAGGGCCGCCGTCTCGCCCGGCTTCGGGCGCCCCTGCCATTGCCGCAGCGCGAGGAACAGCAGCAGGAGGCCCAGCAGGATCTTGATGGTGCCGGCGACGGGCGTCGACGCCTCCGGATCCTGTTCGGGGATCACCGACGCGAGCAGCGTGAACACCGTCACCGCGACGGCGATCCCGACCACCCAGCCCGCCAGGAACCCGAGGCTCGTGCCCCGCGCGCGCGGCGAGAGCAGCATCAGGATCGCCGCGATGATCGGGATGGGGCTGATGGCCACGCCGAGCGCGAGCGGCAGGATGTCGCCGATGACCTGGTTCACGTTCCGTCCTCCGTGCGGGTCGATGCGAGCGCGGCGATCGCCGCGCGATTGGTCTCGTAGACGTCCGGCGGGCCGGGCACACCGAGCGCGGCGAGACGCTGGCGGATGCCGGGGCGGACGCGGCTGAGCGCGACGCCGATCTCGCGGCGCTCGAGCCATTCGAGGAGCGCTTGGAAGCTCTCGGCGCCGGTCACGTCCACGTCGGTCACCGCTTCGAGGTCGATCACGACATGCCGTACCGGGCCGTTCCCGGTCGCGTCGGCCGCGTCGACCGCGCGCTTCACCGCGTCGGCGAAGACGCCGCCGTTCGCGAAGAAGAGCGGCGCCGCGAGGCGGACGACGATGACGCCGGGCGCGGTCACCGCACCGCGGGGTGCCGCGTCGAGCAGCGAGTCGGTCGGTTCGCCGCCCGACTCGAGCACGTCGATGGCGGGGTTCGCCGCGCGCTTGGCGAGGTTGACGAGCGCGAGCACCACCGCCACGAGGATCCCGGCGATCGGGCCGACGAGCAGGGTCACGAGGAAGCACGCCGCCCCGATGACGAACTCGAAGCGGTCGCGCCGCCAGAGGTCGCGGAACTCGCCGATGCCGAGCAGCGGGAGGATCGCGACGGCCACGACGGCCCCGATCGCCGGCGACGGGATGTCGGCGAGCAAGGCCGTGCCGAACAGCAGGAGCAGCAGCGTGCCGACCGCGACGACGACGGACGGCAGCTGCGTCCGAGCGCCGGCCTGGTCGACGGCGGCCGTGCGGGAGGTCGACGCGCCGATGGCGAAGCTGCCCTGCGCGCCCGCTGCCACGTTGGCCACACCGAACGCCAGCAGGTCGCGGTTCGCGCGGAACGGGTAGCGCCGCTTCTCGGCGTACGACCGCGACACGAGCAGCCCCTCCGCCGTCGTCACGAGCGTGAGCGCGATCGCCGAGGGCACCAGCGCGAGCCACGTCGCCCAGTCGAGGATCGGCCACGTGAGCGCCGGCGGCCCGGCCGGCACCTCGCCGAGCACCGCCACGCCGCGCTCCTCGAGGCCTCCGACGACGACCGCGACGGTCGCGGCGACGAGCACGATGAGCGCCCACGGCACCGCACGCGCGAGGCGCCGCCCGACGAGCAGCACCGCGACGGCGACGGCCGAGATGAGCACCGACCATCCGTTCGTCGTGCCGAGCTGCGTCACCAGCTGCACGAGCTTCTCAGGGAACTCGGCCCCCGAGTCGATGCCGACCCCGAGCATCTTCGCCACCTGGCTGAGCAGGATGTCGAGCGCGAGTCCGCCCACGAACCCCACGAGGATCGGCTTCGACAGGAAGTTGGCGAGGAATCCGAGCTTGAACACGGCCAGCAGCACGAACAGGATGCCGCTGATGATCGCCTGCGCCATGGCGAGCGCGGCGTAGTCGGCCGATCCGGCGACCGCGAGCCCGCCGATCGACGAGGCGACCAGGGCGGCGGCCGCGGCATCCGGCGACGCCACGACCTGACGCGACGACACCACGAGCGCGTAGAGGATCGTCGGCACGATCAACGCGTACAGCCCCGCGGTCGGCGGCAGGCCCGCGATCTGCGCGTAGCCGATGTTCAGCGGCACCGCGATGGCGAGCAGGGTCACCCCCGCCACCAGCTCGGTGCCGAGGTTTCGTCGCGTCAGGCCGGCGAACGGCCGCTGCCTCACGGCCGGATGATCTCGAACCACAGCGGGAAGTCGTCGAGCAGGCCGAAGATCCGCGCCACCAGGTCGGCGTCGCCCTCGATGGCGATGTCGGATGCCGCGACGAGCTCGTCGAGCGGCCGACCGCCGAAGAGCGCCTCGGCGAGCGCGCCCTTCGACGACTTCGCCGTGGCATCCGGTTCGGGATGCCGCGCACCGGCCGTGTAGACGAGCACGCCGTTGCGCACCTCGAGCAGGTAGTCCACCGGCCCGTCGGCGGTGTCCTCGACGGTCCACACGACGGTGGCGGTGAGGTCGCCGGTCCGCTCGGCGTTCAGCTTGATGCCCGCGAAGTCGAGGATCATCTCGGTCGTCATCGCAGCGAACACGTCGGGTGTGGCGAGCTGGATGCTTCCGAGGTCGCGCACGCCGTTCCGGAGCTCGACCGCGGCCATCAGGTACTCGTTGCGCCACGTCGCGTTCTCGGCCTGGTAGCCGAGCTGCTCGAGCGCGTCGGCCTGGAGCTCGGCGGCCGCCCGGTTCCCCGGGTCGGCGAACACGACGTGCGTGAGCACCTCGGCGACCCAGCGGTAGTCGCCCTCGTCGAACGACGCCCGGGCCCGCTCGACGACGGCGTCCGCCCCGCCCATGAACTCGACGTAGCGTCGGCCGGATTCGGTCGGCGGCAGGACGTGCAGGTGCGCGGGATGCGAGTCGTACCATCCGAGGTACCGCTGGTACACGGCCTTGGCGTTGTGGTTCAGCGACCCGTAGTAGCCGTGGCTGTACCACTGGCGGTCGAGGCTCGCGGGCAGCCGAAGCTGCTCGGCGATCTCGGTCATGGTGCCGCCGAGGTTCGCGAGCCGCAGGGTCTCGTCATGGATGAACTTGTACAGGTCCCGCTGGTCGCGGAGGTACTCCCGGACGTCGCCGGTGCCCCACCGCGGCCAGCCGTGCTGCGCCACGATCACGTCGGTGTCGTCGCCGAACAGCCGGATGGTCTCGTTCAGCGTCTTCCACCACGTCGCCGCGTCGCGCACCTGCGCCCCGCGCAGCGTGTACAGGTTGTGCATCAGGTGGTTCACGTCCTCCGCGGCGCACAGCAGACGCCGCTGCGGGAAGTGGACCAGGAACTCGGCGGGCGCCTCCGTGCCCGGCGCCATCTGGAAGACCATCTCGACGCCGTCGACGGTGCGCGTCTCGCCCGTGCGCGTGATGAGGTCGGTCGGCGGCACGAGCGTCGAGCCGCCGCCGTTCGCGAGCGCGTTCGCGAGGCCGGCGTCGACGTGCCCCTGCGGCCCGGGCTGCAGCATCGGACCGTACATGTAGATGGCGCGCCGCGTCATCGCCGTGCCGGCGTACACGTTCTCGGCCGCCGCCTCGGCGAGCATGTGGTCGGGTGCGATGACCGGGATGTCGCGGGCTCCCTCGACGACGGCGCGCGAGCCGCCGTAGTGGTCGGGGTGGCTGTGCGTGTAGATCATCGCCGAGACGGGTCGATCGCCTCGGTGGCGGCGGTAGAGCTGGAGCGCCGCGGCCGCCGTCTCGACGAACGACAGCGGGTCGATCACGATCACGCCGGTGTCGCCCTCGACGAACGTGATGTTCGCCAGGTCGAGGCCGCGCACCTGGTACACGCCGTCGACGACCTCGAAGAGGCCGTGGTGGCCGTTCACCTGGGCGTGGCGCCACAGGCTCGGGTGCACCGTGTCGGGCGCCTCGTCCGACTCGGCCACGAAGTCGTGCGCCGAGACGTCCATCACCGGCCTGCCGTCGGCCGCGCGGATCACCGGATCGTCCAGCGTGCCGATGAAGCCGCGTGCCGCGTCCTCGTAATCGCGGCGATCGCCGAGCGGCAGTCCGTCTCGCGCCGCCTGGTTGGCCGCCTTCGTGTGCTCGGTCGCCGGCTTCGGTCCCGACGCTCCCCCCGTTGCCATGCCCGTCCCCCTCACGGGCCGTGCGGGATGCCGGCCCACAGCGCTCACGATAGCGAGGCGGCGGCCCGGAGAACAGGGTCCGGTACGTCGCCGCCCCGCGTCAGGGGGCGGGGCACTCCCGGTCGGCCGAGCGCGTGAAGTCGGGCACCGCCCGAGCCTCGGCATCCTCCGCGGTCGCCGCGATGCCGTTCTCCTCGATGTCGCGGATGAGCCAGTCCATCTCGTCGATCTCGCGGCGCTGCGCCTCGCTGATCGCGACGGCGAGCTCGCACACGCGGACGTCCTCGTTCCGGAAGCGCTCCGAGCGCGTGATCGCGAGCGAGTGATGGGGGATCATGGCGCGCATGAACGACGTGTCGTTCACGGTGGCCTGGGTGCGGTCGAGGGCGATCCCGCCGCCGATGAGCAGTACGCTGACCGCCACCACGGCGATGTTCCCCTTCGTGCTCCGGTACATGCCGAGCATCCAGGCCAGCATGACCAACCCCATGGTGCCGCCCATGGTGATCGCCATGAAGATGCGGCTCTGGCTGAAGCGGATGTGCGTCCACTCCCATGAACCGGCGAACATCACGAAGTACATCACCACCATCGAGGTGAGGATCATCGCGGCGAATCGCAGGTACGTCTTCAGGGTGTGCTTCGAGTCCTGCTCGGACCCGTGCTCGCGCTCGCGCTCGGAAGCATTCGGCTTGCCTGTGGACATGGTGCTCGCACCTCCGGGGATCGGGTGCGTCCACGGGATCAGTTCGCCGGGAACGCGGCAAGGGCGTTGCGGTCGCGGGCTCGACGCTGGTATCCGGGTCGACGGTCCCGCGGCGCGGCATCCGTCAGGGTTTCGTAATCGCCCGGCCGGGACGCCGGCCGACGCCCGCGCGTAGCGTGTGGATCGGAGCGGGCCGAGGGCGCCCGCGGAACGAGGGTCATGATGCGCGCACGAGCACACGGTCGGGTCGTCCGCGGGGGCTGGGTCCTGCTGCTCGCCGGCGCGCTCGCGCTCACGGGGTGCGCGACGACGGATGCCTCCGGCGCAAGCGCCGACCCGTCGGCCACGCCGCGATCCGACGCGATGACCTCCGAGCCGATGGGCGACGCCTCCGAGACCCCCGAGGCATCCGCCGAGCCGATGGACGACGGCGGGGCTGCACCGGCCGACGGCGCCTACCTCGACTACGAGGACGGCGCGATCGAGGCGACCGCGGGCCCGAAGGCGCTGTTCTTCCACGCGAGCTGGTGCCCGAAGTGCCGAGCGCTCGACGAGGACCTGAAGGCGCAGGGCGCACCCGAGGGGCTCACCGTCTTCAAGGTCGACTACGACTCCCGCACCGACCTGCGCCAGAAGTACGGCGTGACCCTCCAGACGACGATCGTGTTCCTCGACGACGCCGGCGAGAAGGTGTCCAGCGTCGTCCTGTACGACGACCCGTCGGTGGAATCGCTCACCGCGGCGATGCCCTGAGCCGATGAACGCATCGCTCACCCTCGCGCTCGCGGCGGGCGTCCTCACCGTCGCGGCGCCGTGCGTGCTCCCCCTCCTGCCGGTGGTGGTCGGGGGCGCGATCGTGCAGGACGGCGACGCGCGCCGGGCGCGGTGGCGGCCGTACGTGATCGCGGGGTCGCTCGCGGCATCCGTCGTCGCCTTCACGCTGCTGCTCAAGGCGACCACCGCGCTGCTCGGGGTGCCGCCGCAGGTCTGGCAGGTGGTCTCCGGCGGCATCGTGATCCTGCTCGGGGTCGACCTGCTGTTCCCGCAGCTGTGGGACCGGGCCTCGACCGCGCTCGGCCTCGGCGCGCGCAGCGGCGCGATGCTCGACCGGTCCGTCCGCCGCCAGAGCGTGGGCGGCGACATCCTGACCGGCGCCGCGCTCGGCCCCGTATTCTCGAGCTGCAGCCCGACGTACGCGCTCATCGTCGCGGCCGTGCTGCCCGTCTCGTTCGCCGAGGGGGTGGCGTACGTCGTCGCCTACGCGATCGGCCTCGCGGGGATGCTGCTGCTCATCGCCCTGCTCGGACGCCGCCTCGTGCGCCGCCTCGGCTGGCTCGCGAACCCCGACGGATGGTTCCGCCGGGCGATCGGCGTCGTGTTCATCGCCGTCGGCGTCATCGTCGTCACCGGCTTCGACAAGCAGCTGCAGACGTGGATCCTCGACGCCGGGCTGTACGATCCGATCGCACGCCTCGAGGAGGTGATCGGTGGCGGCTGACGCGGACCTGCTGCTCGACGGGCGCCTCGTGCTGCTCGTCGACGACGACCCGACCGTGCTCGAGGTGTGCCGCAGCTACCTCGAACAGGCGGGGTTCCGCGTCGCCGAGGCCGCCGACGCCTTCACGGCGCTCGAACGCGTCGAGCGCGAACGTCCCGACCTCGTCGTGCTCGACCGGATGCTGCCGGGGCTCGACGGGATCGAGGTGTGCCGCCGCATCCGCGCATCGTCGGCCGTGCCGATCATCATGCTCACCGCGCTCGGCGCCGAGGACGACCGCATCGCCGGCTTGGAGGCGGGCGTGGACGACTACCTCGCCAAGCCGTTCTCGCCGCGGGAGCTCACCCTCCGCGTGCGGACGGTGCTCCGCCGCGCCCTCGCCGTCGAGACAGTGGGCGCGGTCACGGCCGGCACGCCGTCGGCGGTGATCGAGCGCGGACCCCTCCGCATCGACGTCGGGGCGCGCACGGTCGACCTCGGCGGTCGCCGCCTGGGCCTGACGCAGCGCGAGTTCGAGCTGCTGACGTTCCTCGCGCGCCGACCGGGCACGGTGTTCTCTCGCGAGGACCTCCTCGCCGGGGTGTGGGGATGGAGCCACGGCGACCTGTCCACGGTGACGGTCCACGTCCGGCGGCTGCGCGAGAAGATCGAGACGGATGCCGCCGACCCGCGCCTGCTGGTCACCGTGTGGGGCTACGGGTACCGGTTCGACCCGCCGGAGGACGCGTCGTGACGGCCTCCGACCTCCTGCTCGTGATCGCGCTGTCGGCGGCGATCGCCGCGGTCGTCGGCGCAGCGGCCTGGTTGGTCCTGCGATCGATCGCCCGCGCGCCGATCGTCGTGCACCTGGTGACGGTCGTGGTCGCAGCGGTGGCCGCGGTCGTCGGCGGTGTCCTCATCGCCGCCCAGGCGATGTACCTGTCGGAGCACGACGCCCGCGTGACGATCGCGATCGCGCTCACGAGCGGCACGGTCGCCGTGATCACGGCGATGATCCTCGGGTCGCGCATCTCGCGTTCGGCGCGGGAGCTCCGGTCGGTCGCTGAAGACCTCGGCCGGGACGTGCCCGTGACGGACCGCCCGCTGCCCGTCCGCGAGTTCCGCGACGTGCTCGACCAGCTCGCGGCATCCGACGCCCGGCTGCGGGCCGCGCGCGACGCCATCACCCGACAGGAACACGCGCGGAGCGAGCTCGTCACCCGTATCGCACACGACCTGCGCGTCCCGCTCGCCGGGATCCGCGCGCAGGCCGAGGCACTGCAGGACGGCCTCGCCGCCGACCCCGACCGCTACCTCGCGCGCATCACCGCCCAGGTGGACCGGGTCGACGCGCTCGTGTCCGATCTCTTCGCCGTCTCCCAGATCGACGCCGGGACGCTCGCTCCCCGACGGCAGCGCGTCTCCCTCGCGGACCTCGCGAGCGACGCCGCCGCCGACCTGCGCTCGCTCGCCGACGCGGCCGGGATCCGCCTGGAGGTCACCGCCTCCGACGCGGCCGTGGTCGATGCGGACCCCGGCCAACTCGCGCGCGCCGTCGCCAATGTGCTCGCCAACGCGATCCAGCACGTGCCCGCCGGCGGGCACGTCGACGTGAGCGTTCGCACGGATGGCGACCGCGTGCGCGTCACCGTGGAGGACGACGGTCCTGGGTTCGGCGACGGCGAGACGGCATCGGCGTTCGAGGCCGGCTGGCGCGGCTCGACCGCCCGCTCCCCGCACCGCCTCGACGTCACCGGCGGGGCCGGGCTCGGACTCGCGATCACCCGCGGCATCGCCCGCGCCCACGGCGGCGACGCGAGCGCCGAGAACCGTCCGGGGGGCGGCGCACGCGTACTGTTCGAGCTGCCGGCGCCGCCGGCCGAGACCGCCCGGTCGTGATGCGAGCCCGAGGGCCGATCAGGCGAGCCGCGTGAGCCGCTCGATGAACTCGTCGGCCATCGCCAACTGCTCCTGCAGCCGCTGGCGCCGCGAGCGCGCCTCCGCGAGGTAGCGCTGCAAGCCGTCGCGGGCGTCCTCGGTGCCCGCGGTCACGGTGGCGCGCGCCTCGATGATCCGCAGCAACTCGGCCATGTCGTCGAGGGTGAAGCCGAGGGGCTTCATCCGCCGGATCAGGAGAAGCCGTTCGAGATCGGGTTCCGTGTACAGCCGGAAGCCCCCGTCGGTACGGCCCGACGGCTTGAGGAGCCCGATCTCGTCGTAGTGCCGGATCGTCCGCAGCGACAGGCCGGTCCGCTCGGCGAGCTCGCCGATGTGCATCGTGCGGTCGGTTCCACTCACTGCATCCTCGATTCGAACCCTACCCTCACGTTAGGGTAGGTTTGTCCACGGCCGGTGCGCCGGCCTTGCCGACGCTGTCGGCTCGCGCGACGGGGCGCTCCCACGACTGTAATCCCGGCCCACTGAGAGCCCCACCCACGAGGAGACCGACATGGCCATCCTTCGGCGTGCCGATGCGCTTTCGCGCTACCGGCCCGAGCCATCCGTCCTCACGGCGCTGCGCACGCCCCGCATCCTGACGCGCGAGGTCCTCGCGGGTCTCGTCGTCGCCCTCGCGCTCATCCCCGAGGCGATCTCGTTCTCGATCCTCGCCGGCGTCGATCCGCGGGTCGGCCTGTTCTCGTCCTTCGTGATGGCCGTGTCGATCGCGTTCCTCGGCGGCCGGCCCGCGATGATCACGGCTGCCACCGGCGCCGTGGCGCTCGTCATCGCGCCGGTGGCCCGCGACTACGGCATGGACTACTTCATCGCCACGGTGATCCTCGCCGGCGTCTTCCAACTGGGCATGGGCGTGCTGGGCGTCGCGAAGCTGATGCGGTTCATTCCGCGCAGCGTCATGATCGGTTTCGTCAACGCGCTCGCGATCCTGATCTTCTCGGCGCAGATCCCCCACCTGATCGGCGTGCCCTGGCTGGTCTACCCGCTCGTGGCGGCGGGCATCGGGATCATGGTGCTCATGCCGCGGCTCACGAAGGTGGTGCCGGCGCCACTCGTCGCGATCGTGCTGATCACCATCGTCGTCGTGGTGAGCGCGATCACCGTGCCGACGGTCGGAGACGAGGGCGAACTGCCGGAGAGCCTGCCGGAACTGTTCATCCCGAACGTGCCGCTCACGTGGGAGACGTTCACGATCATCGCCCCGTTCTCGCTCGCGATGGCTCTCGTCGGCCTGCTCGAGTCGCTCATGACCGCCAAGCTGGTCGACGAGGTCACCGACACGCACTCGCGCAAGACCCGCGAGGCGCTCGGTCAGGGCGCAGCGAACGTGCTCTCGGGCCTCTTCGGCGGTATGGGCGGCTGCGCCATGATCGGGCAGACGATGATCAACGTCAAGGCCTCCGGGGCGCGGACCAGGATCTCGACGTTCCTCGCCGGCGTCTTCTTGCTCATCCTGGTCGTGGTGCTCGGCGATATCGTCGCGATCATCCCGATGGCAGCGCTCGTCGCCGTGATGATCATGGTCTCGGTCGCGACCTTCGACTGGCACTCCATCCGCTGGTCGACGCTCAAGCGGATGCCGAAGTCGGAGACCGCCGTCATGGTGACCACCGTCGCGATCGTGGTGATCACCCACAACCTGGCGGTCGGCGTCATCGCCGGCGTCGTCGTCGCGATGATCGCCTTCGCCCGCCGCGTCGCGCACTTCGCGACGGTCGAACGACGGGTCGAGCGGGACGATCCGGTCCCGACGGCGTACTACACGGTCACGGGCGAGCTGTTCTTCGCGTCGTCGAACGACCTCACCACCCAGTTCGAGTACGCCGACGATCCGGAGCGGGTCGTCATCGACATGTCCGACTCGCACGTCTGGGACGCCTCCACCGTCGCCGCACTCGACACCATCACCAACAAGTACGAGCACCACGGCAAGCGCGCCGTGATCGTCGGCATGAACGAGGCCAGCACCACCCTCCACGGGCGCCTCGCCGGCAAGCTCGGGGCGGGCCACTAGGACGTCCGTTCCGAACCGTGTCGCCTCGACGGGAGCCCCCTCAGGCGGACCGCGGGTGCGGAACGACCAGCACCGGGCGGTGGGCGTGGTGGAGCACCGCCTTCGCGACGCTGCCGAGCAGCAGTTCCCGGCTCGCCGACCGGCCGCGTGAGCCGACGACGATCGCGCCGGCTCCGCGCTCCGCGGCGTACTCGGTGAGCGTCCCGCCGACGGCACGCGCGCTGCCCGCGCGACCGCGCAGCGGGACGAGCGTCGCCTCCCCCTCGGCGTGCGCCTCACCCTCGGGTGCGGTGGTGACTCGCTCGAGCTCGCGGCCGGGGAACAGCCGTTCCGCTGCCGCGGCGGCGGCCTCGGCGCCCGGCGACCCGTCGAACGCGATGAGGATCGGTCCGGATCCAGCGGCGGCCCGCTCGGCGGACATGAGCGCGGCGGGGACGACGAGCACCGGCACGCGGCTGACGTGCACGACCAGGTCGGAGGTGCTGCCGAGCAGTGCCTGCGCGCCGCCCATCCCCCGGGACCCGAGGACGATGACGTCGAAGGCGTCCTGCTCGGCGATCCGGGCGAGCTGGTAGCCCTCGTTGAAGCTCCGCTCGACCCTCGGCTCCGCGTCCCACCCGGCCGCGCGGGCGAGCACGACGCCCTGCGCGACGAGCCGCTCGGCCTCCGCACGCCCCTCGTCCTCGAGGAGGTCGATGAGCCGGTCGACGCTCTGAGCCCGGCTCGCAAGCCGCTGCCGAAGCTCGGCCGAGGCGAACGGCGGCTCCCACAGGAAGAGGACGGTGGCCGACGCGCCCGGGAGGAGTCGTCCCGCGGTGTCGACCGCATCCATCGCGGATCGCGAGGCGTCGTATCCGAACAGCACCCGCACCGGCCGTGCTCCTGCGTTCGTCGTCGTCATCCGCTCCCGTTCGTCCCGATCGTCAGACCTCGATCGTCCCGGGTGCGGATGCCGAAATCCAGTGCCGAAGGTCCCGGAGCGGTGCAGCGGCGAACCCTGCGCGGCCCGATGGCACACTGGAGACCGGCGGCCGACCCCGCCCGCGACCCCATGGAGTGCCACGAGTGATCACCGACGCCGCGCGCGAGTTCCTCGCCGAACGCCACCTCGCGACGCTCTCGACGCTCGACCGACGCGGCCGAATCCACTCGGTGCCCGTCGGCATCACCTACCTCGACGGCATCGTCCGGGTGATCGGGAGCCGCGGGTCGCAGAAGTTCCTCAACGCCGAACGCAGCGGCCGCGCCAGCGTCAACACGGTCGACGGCGCCCGGTGGATCAGCTTCGAGGGCCCCGTCCGCGTCCTCGACGACCGGGACGCCGTCGCGGTCGCGGTCGAGCTGTACGCCGCCCGCTACCGGGAGCCGCGTCCCAACCCCCAGCGCGTCGTGCTCGAGCTCACCGTCGAACGGGTGCTCGGCTCCTCCGGCATGCGCGACGAGTGACTTCTGCTTCACCGGATGTCAACCGTCTCGTCGCGCTCGAACCGCCCTCGTAGGGTCGAGGCTCACCGTCCGCGATGAAGCTGGAGGTCCCATGACGCAGCACGACCCCGCGCGAGCATCCCGCATCGCGCTGTACCGGGCCGGGGCCGATTCGTGGCGGGCGATCGACCCGTCCTTCCCGCTGTGGGATGCCCGATGCCTGCTGGCGCACGTCGAGGCCGTCGGCGACCACTTCGTCGTGCTCTCGCTGGTCCCGCCGCTGGGCGGCGTCACCGAGGTCGCGACCCTGTCCGCCGCCGAGGACGTCGTGGAGCAGATCCGCCGCGCCGCGTGAGGCCGGGCTGATCGGGCGTCCCCTCCGCACCCAGGTGGGCGTGGGTACACTGGCCGTTCGCTCCGGCGCGCCCCCACCCGCCGGATCTCCCACTTCGCCCGACGCACGCCGCTCGACCCGACGAGAGGAGCCGACGTGCCCACGAGCCCCACGCCCGCGCCCGGCCGCACCGCCGGCCCCGTGGCATCCGTTCGCCGCCTCGTGCGAGCGACCGCGCGCGCCGCCGACCGCACCCCGCCGCTCGCGTACGCCGCCGCGGTCGCACCCGTGGCCGTCATCATGGTCGCGGTCGTCACCCAGCCGTGGATGCCGCCGACCGACCTCGTACGCGACAGCCAGGCCGTCGCCGTGCTGCGCGACTCGACGCACACCGCGCACGGACTCGTCTCGAACCTCGGCATCCTGGCGACGGCGGTCGGCGCCGGCGCCGCGTTCATCGGGGCCGCCGCGGCATCCGCTCGTCGCCACCGGCTGCGCCGCGCCCTCGCATGGGGCGGCGTCGCCAGCCTCGTCGTCGCGCTCGACGACCTGCTGCTGCTGCACGAGGGCGCCACCTTCGCCTCATGGATGCCGAAGGCCATCGCCGCCGCATACGCCGTCGGCTTCGCCGCCTACCTGTGGCGCTTCCGCACCCCGATCCTGCGGCACCTCGACGTCGGCCTGCTCATCCTCGCGCTGCTCGGCCTCGGCACCTCCGCGACCGTCGACGTGCTCGCCGAACCCGCGACCGTCGCGTCGGTGCTCGTCGAGGACGGCGCGAAGCTGCTCGGGCTCGCCGCGTGGAGCGTCTTCCTCGTGCGCGGTGCACTCGTCGCGCTGCGACCCGCGGGTGCGACCGCGAGCCGCAGCGACGGCGATCGAGCGGATGCCACGAGCCGGGCTCGCACGGTCACCACGGGTCGCTGACGCCCCCGCACTTGGCACCCTCACGGGGGATGCCGCCGGACATATCCATCCGCATACGTTTGGCACACTCACTGCGCCAACCCGAGGTGCAGGGGTGGAGCGTGGGGAGAACACGATGAAACGAAGGGGCATGACGATCGCCGCGGCGTTCGTCGCCGGAGCGATGATGCTCGCCGGCGGAGGCATCGCGTATGCCGACACCCTCGTAGCCGAAGACGAGTTGCTGGCAGGACCCAACCTGCAGCTCGGCACGGTCGACTGCGGCCAGGGCCTGTCGGCGACCATCGACCTGAAGCTGCGGCGCCAGGGGAACACGCCGGGCGGTGGTGGCACCGACAGCCCCGTATTCGCCAACAGCACCGCGGTGTCGATCACGAAGACCTCGCAGAGCAACGTGAACGCCAGCGATCCGTCACCCTCGACGGTCACCACGCCCAGCAACTGGGTCACGTCCTCGACGAACACGCTGTCCAACGCGGCCACGTCCACCATCACGGTCGACACCACGACGGCGGGCAGCTTCACGGGCACGGTCAGCTACCGTGCGTCCGGGACGAACACCAAGGGTGGGACCCATACCGACACCGTCACGCTCAGCGTTCGGTGGACGGTGAACAGCTGCACGCAGCCGGACACGACGGCGCCCGTCGTGACGCTCACCTGTCCGACCGACGACGTCATGCTCAACTCCACCGCGTCCGCGACCTGGAGCGCCACCGACGAGACCGGGTTCCCGAGCGGCGCAGTGACCAGCGGCTCGGTTCCGCTCGACACGTCGACGTACGGAGCGGCCACGGCTTCGGTGCCCGCCGGCCTCGTCACCGACGCGGCCGGGAACCCGTCGGCCGCGCAATCGTGCGGCTACTTCGTCACCGAGGACATCCCGCCCGTCGTCCAGGTCACCTGCCCGACAGGCGAGATCCTCATCGGCGCAGAGGTCTACGGGAACTGGACCGCCACCGACGAGGGCGGCTCCGGCCTGAAGACCGCAGCGAGCGGGCAGATCCTCGCCCCCACGACGGCATACGGTCCTGCGACCCTCGTGGTCCCCGCCGGCACCGCCGAAGACAATGCGGGGAACACGTCGGCCGAGACGAGCTGCGACTACTTCGTCACGGAGAAGACGCCGCCGGTGGTCGAGCTGACCTGCCCGACCGGACCGTTCCTCCTCGGCGAAGCGGTGCCCGACGCGCAGTGGACCGCCTACGACCCGTCGCCCGGCTCCGGCCTTGCCGGCGCGGACAGCGGCTCCATCCCGGTGAGCACGTCGAGCGTGGGCGCGAAGACCCTGAAGGTCCCGGCGGGCGCGGTGAGCGACGTCGCAGGGAACACGTCGCTGGCATCCAACGAGTGCAGCTACTCGGTGGTGTACGACTTCACCGGGTTCTTCCGGCCGGTCGACATGGGCGGCACCCTGAACTCGGTGAAGGCCGGAAGCGCCGTCCCGATCAAGTTCAGCCTCGGCGGCGACCAGGGCCTCGGCATCCTCGACGGGGCGCCGACGCTCAAGTGGATCGCATGCTCGGCCGGCGCCACGGTCGACCCGATCGAGGTGACGGTCTCGACCGCCGGCGGCAGCAGCCTGAGCTACGACCCGCTCACGAACCAGTACAACTACGTCTGGAAGACGGACAAGAACTGGGCCGGGAAGTGCGGAACGCTGCAGGTCAAGCTGAACGACGGCACCACCCACACGGCGGACTTCAAGCTCCTGAAGTAGCGAGTCCCGCATGAGCGAGGGCCCCAGCCATCCGGCTGGGGCCCTCGTTCACGCGGTGGCGGATCAGCGACCGGTGAGGTCCTTCGCCGCGTCCGTGGCGGAGCCGACGCGGTCCTCGACGGTGCTGCCGGCGCGGTCCACGGCGTCCTCGGCCTCGTCCGCGGTGCCCTCGACGGCGTCGCGTGCCGAGTCGACGCCGGTGGTCGCCTGCTCCTCGACCGAGTCGACCGCCGAGCCGACCTCGCCGATGCCGTCCTTGACGGTGCCGGTGGCATCGTCGAGCGCGCCCTCGCGAGCGGTCTCGGCACGGTCGCGGACGTCGCCTGCGGTCTCACGCGCGATGTCGCCGGTCTCGCGACCCTCCTCGACGACGGTGTCGACGGCGCCGCCGCCGGTCACCTGGTCGAAGACGTGCTGCGCCGGGGCGGGCAGCATCCCGGCCGCGCCCGCGGCGCCCGCGCCGCTCACGCTGACCGCCGCGGCGGCGGAGGCGCCGATCGCGATCTTCGCCGCGATGCCGAGTCCTGCGAACCACTCGATTGCCATGTTCCTTCTCCTGCTTCTCGGCGCCGTCGATCGAGTCGACAGGGTCGGCGCCGTGGTCGGGTCCTCTGTGCGGGGAGTCGAGATCCACGACGCTCGGTCGAGGTCGAGGCGACTCGCCAGCGCGGCTGTGGGCCGCGGCGGCGCGTCGGAGGACGCCGTGCGAAGTGCGCCGAGCGCGTCGGCGAGCGGCGCGAGGTCGTCGCGGGCGGCGGGTGCCTGCCCGCGAAGCAGCGCCACTGCCTCGTCGTCGGTGATCCGTCGGTTCCTCATCTCACTCCCTGCCATCGTCGGAACCCCGTGCAGGGGTACGGGTCGGACGAACTTTTCTGCGCAATGTCTCGAGCGCCCGCCGTTGCAGGGCCTTCACCGCCCCCGGCCGCTTGCCGAGGACCTCGGCGACCTGCTCGACGGTGAGGTCGGCGACCACGCGCAGGACCATGACGTCGCGCTGGTCGCGCGAGAGCCCGTCGAGCAGCTCGAGCGCGGCGGCATCGCCGAGGTTGCGCAGGGCGTCGTGCTCGGCGCTCGGCACGCGCCGCGGGTCGGCGTCGGCGTCGAACGGTTCGTGGACGCCGCGACGGCCCCGCCGCCGCAGCTCGTCGGTGAGCCGGCGGTACGCGATCGTGAACACGAAGGACCGGAAGTCGGCCTCACCGCCCTCGAAGGTGTGGAGCCGGTCGAAGACCGTGAGGAAGACCTCGCTCGTGAGGTCGTCGGGCTCGTGCGAACCGCGTGCGTGGAGGAACGCCGCCACCGCGGGCGCGTATGCGACCCACAGGTCGGTGCACGCCCACTGGGCGCCCGCCTGCGCGGCGAGCACGAGCGACGTGAAGGCCTCGGGCCCGGCAGTGTGCGCGCCGGGCCGGGGTCGGGCCGATGATCCGAGAGCGGATGGCGCGACGGCGCCGTCGTGTTCGGTCATCCGAGGGAGTGTAGGCGAGCCCCGGCTGGACGGTCGCTGACCGTCCACAGGGCGGGGGCGGGACCCGCCTACTCCGGGAGGGACTCGCCGAGCGCCGCCAGGCCGCCCGCACGATAGCTCTCCCAGTCGCGGTTCGCGCCGTCGCCGAGCGGCATCCGTGCCGCCCAGTCGGCGGCGAGGCCACGGGCGACCTGGCGGGCCGCTGCGGCATCCGCTTCGGGGGTCAGCCGCCGCATCCACTCGCCGAGGGCGGCGACGCGACCCTCGTGGTACTTGCCCGCGGGGTACGAGCGCCCGTCCTTGGCGAGGGCGCACGACGTGGAATCCCCCATCGTCGCCGCCCACGCCTCGGCGGCGGCCGCCCGCAGCCGGCGCACCTCGTCGCGGGCGTTCATCGGATCAGCGTCCGAAGAGGCGCGCGAAGAAGCCGGTCGACGGTTCGTCCTCGTGCCCGGCGCAGCGCTGGTTGCGCGGGACGCCGCGCATGACCTGGTCGACGTGCTGGCCGCAGCCGGCCCAGGTGGTCATGCCGCACTTGCGGCAGGTGGTGGCTCGGCACATGGGTGCTCTCCTCGTGGTTCGAAGGCGGAAGGGGGCGAGGGGGGCGGTCAGCGACGGTGGTCGCCGTCGCACCACTGCTCGGCGGGCACGTAGGCCTTCACGTCGGCGACGTGCTGGCCGCAGCCGGCCCAGGTGGTCCTACCGCAGGTCTCGCAGGTGACGGGGCTGCACATGGTGGTTCTCCTTCAGGTTGCGGGGTCTCGATACGCGCCTTCGGCGCTACTCGACCAGCGAGAGTGGGCGTCAGGCGGCGAGGTCGGCGACGTCGGCGACGAGCTCGCGCGCGTCGATCCCCGCCTTCCAGGTCAGGTAGCCGCCGTCGAGGTTGACGGCATCGTGGCCGTGCTGCGCGAGCAGCCGTACGGCGGTGTGGCCGCGCTGGCCGACCTTGCAGTGCACGATGAGCCGACCCTCGGGCAGCTCTTCGAGGCGGTCGCGGAGCTCGTCGAGCGGGATGCGCAGGGAGCCGGGGATGGCGCCGTCGGCGACCTCGCCCGGGTTGCGCACGTCGAGCACGGTCGCGCCGGCGTCGACGGCCGCATCGACCTCGTGCCACTGGATCGACGGCGTGAGGCCGTCGGCGGCGTTCATGGCGACGTAGCCGAGCATGTTCACCGGGTCCTTCGCCGACGAGTACTGCGGCGCGTAGGCCAGCTCGAGTTCGGCGAGCTCGGAGGCGGTGAGTCCGCCGGCCATCGCGGTCGCGATGACGTCGATGCGCTTGTCGACGCCCTCGCCGCCGACGCCCTGGGCGCCGAGGATGGCGTCGGTCCCGGCGTCGACGAGCAGCTTGAGCGACATGCCCTCGGCGCCGGGGTAGTAGCCCGTGTGCGAGGCGGGGTGCGTGTGGAACACGCGGATGTCGCGCCCTCGCGCACGCAGCAGCTTCTCGTTCCACCCGGTGGTGCCGACGGTGAGGCCCATGACGCCGACCACGGCGGTGCCGAGTGCGTCGCGCACCCGGATCTCGCGACCCGTGATCGCGTCGGCCGCGAGGCGGCCGTGGCGGTTCGCGAGGCCCGCGAGCGCCACGATGCGCGGCTCGCCGGTGATCGCGTCGACCTTCTCGACGGCGTCGCCGATGGCCCAGATGTGCGGGTCGCTCGTGCGCAGGTGCTCGTCGACGCGGATGCCGCCACGCTCGCCGAGCTCGAGCCCGGCCGCCGCGGCGAGCGACGTCTCGGGGCGCACGCCGACCGAGCCGAGCACGAACTCGGCCGGGACGGTGGACCCGTCGCTGAGCGTCGCCGTCTCCGCGCCGATGGCCACGACCTTGGTGCCGAGGCGCACGTCGACGCCGGCGTCGATGAGGCGCTGCGCGACCGGGCCCGCCATTTCCGGGTCGATGGGCGGGAGCACCTGCTCGGCGAGCTCGACGAGGGTGACCTCGAGACCGCGGTGGACGAGGTTCTCGACCATCTCGAGCCCGATGAAGCCGGCGCCGATCACGAGCGCGGTGCGCGGCTGCACCTCGAGGCGCGCCATGGCCGTGTCGACGTCGTCGATGTTCCACAGGGTCAGCATCCGGTCGCCGCCCTCCATCGGCGGGCGGATCGGCACGGATCCGGGCGAGAGCACGAGCGCATCGTACGGCAGGACCGTCTCGTCGCCGGTGGTGAGGTCACGCGCGGTGACGGTGCGGGCGGCGCGGTCGATCGCGACCGCCTCGGTGCGCACGCGCACGTCGAGGCCGAATCGGCTGCCGAGCGACTCGGGCGTCTGGAGCAGCAGGCTCGAGCGCTCCTCGATGACGCCGCCCAGGTAGTAGGGCAGCCCGCAGTTGGCGAAGGACACGTAGCCACCACGCTCGAGGACGGTGATCTGCGCGTGCTCGTCGAGCCGGCGCAGGCGGGTCGCGGCGGACATGCCGCCGGCGACACCGCCGATGATGAGGTACCGCTGGGAAGTCATGATCCCATCGTACGGATACCCCGGGGGTATTGTCAAAACACCCCACGGGTATCAGTCAGCCGACGCGGATCACGCCCATCATGCCGAGGTCCTCGTGGTCGAGGATGTGGCAGTGGTACACGGTCCGTCCCACGATGCCTTCGAAGGCGACCCGGACGACGACCCGGCTCCGGGCGGGCGCGGGCACCACGTCGCGGACGTCCACCCCGTCGACCGGAGTTCCGTCGACCTCCACCAGCTGCATGGGCCACACGTGAAGATGGAAGGGGTGGTCCATCGTGCTGAGGTTCTCGATGGTCCACTCCTCCACCGCACCGGCGCGCACCTCGATGTCCGTGCGGCCCTCTTCGTACTCGCGGCCGTCGATCGTGAAGGCCATGCCACCACCCATCCCCATGCCGCCCATCGCGAGGGTCACCGTGCGACGTCCCGTCACCTCCTCGGCCCGCAGGTCGCGGACGGCGCCCGCGGCGAGCAGCGCGCCCGCAGGACCACCTGGGGGCCCTGCGACCGTGAACCTGGCCAGGTCCGCTCCCGTGGTCGTGCTCGGCGGTGCCCCCATGCCGGTCCGCCCACGATCGAACGGAAGCGTCTGCAGCAGCGACTCGCCCTCCGTCGCCGTCACGATGAGGTCGGCCCGGTTCCCCGGCAGGAGCACGAGCTCATCGAGACGGCGCGGCTCGGCGTAGCGCCCGGCGTCGACGCCGAGGAGATCCATCCCCTGCCCGTCGAGGCGCAGCCGCAGGTACCGCGAGGTGCACGCGTTCACGATGCGCCAGCGTTCCCGGTCACCGGGCCTCGCGACCAGCGTCGGCATGAGCTGCCCGTTCACGAGCAGCAGATCGCCCTCCCGGCCGAGCATCCGGTCCAAGCGGTTCGCCCCCGCCACTGCGCCGTCGGCACCGAACCGGATGTCGGCGATGATGAGCAGTCGCTCGCGGGCGACCGGCGCCGGCTCGTCCTCCTCGACGACGATCGCGCCGTACATCCCGCCGAAGAGCTGGTCGGCGGTCGTGCCGTGGTGGTGCGGGTGGTACCAGAACAGGCCCGGTGGATGGTCGGCGCCGAGCCGGTAGTCGTAGTCGAACGCCGCGCCCGGCTCGATCATGGTGAAGACGTTGTCGCTGTCGCCCTCGGGTGAGACGACGAGGCCGTGCGTGTGGAGGTTCGTCACGGCCGCGAGCTCGTTCCGGAGCCGGAGCGTCACGCGATCGCCGGGGCGCACGCGCAACGTGGGGCCCGGCATCATGCCGTTGTAGGTCAGCACTCGCACGTCGCGGTCGGCGACCCTCGCCGCGGCGAGCGCGGCCACGAGTTCGAGGTCGAGCCGCCCGCCGGCGCTGCGCAGCTCGTCGGGTTCGCGGAAGGTCTCCGCCGGGCCCGGGCCGGCGGCATCCGTCTGGGGGGTGGTCGTCGTCGCGCCCGGCGGGACCGCCTCGTCGTCCTCGCCGCGATTCCAGAGCGCGAGGCCGCCGCCGACGGCAGCTGCGCCGGCTGCCGCCGCACCGATGACGAGGAGGCCCCGACGGCTGATGCCCCCGTTCGGCTGATCAGTCACCGAGCGCTGCGAAGAGCTCGTAGACCATGAACGCCGGCCAGAACAGGCCCTGGAAGATCGCCCAGACGTACTCCCAGAACGCGTCGGCCTGCTGCCAGAAGTACACCCAGGCTCCGAAGATCCCAAGCCCGTAGATCGCCCCGCCGCCGGCCACGCCGGCGTTCGAGCCCCTGTCGCCCATGTCGCACCTCCAGGGCCGACGGTACGCCGCGTCATCTGCTCGGCGTCGGGCCCAAGGGCCCCCGGAACGGAGGGGACGCGGCTAGCGCGGCCGGCGCCGACGCGCCGCGGTGACCACGAGGTAGCCGCCGAGCGTGCCGAGCACACCCAGCCCCGTGCCGAGCAGCGTCCCCTCCCAGCGCCGGAAGCGCCGCTCGCTCGTGACGATGCTGCCGACGCCGGTGATGAGCGCGGCGCTGATCATGCCCGCCACGAGTCGATTGCCGATGCGCTCGGTGCGCGCCACGAGCGGCTCGAGCTCCGCCGCGCGCAGGTGCACCTGCATGCCGCTGCCGTCGGCCGCGTCGATGAGCCGTCGCAGCACGCCGGGCGCCTCCAGCGCGAGCTCGCCGAGGTCGATGCCCGCCCGCGCCATCCGCCGCGCGAGGGCCGATGCGCTCACCCGCTCGCGCGCGAGCCGCTGGGCGTACGGCTCGAGCGACTCCCCCAGCCGGAACTCCGGGTCCAGCCGCAGCGCGAGCCCCTCGATGAGCAGCAGCGCCTTGAACAGCAGCGCCATCTCGCGCGGCAGGTGCAGGCGGTTGGCGCGCAGGATGGCGAACAGGTCGGCGATCATCCGGGCGAACGGCGTCTCGCGCAGCGACCGCAACCGGTACTTCGCGAGGAAGACCCGGAGGTCCTCGCGGAGCACCTCGCGGTCCGCGGGGGCCGAGCCCACCGAGACGCCCGTGAGGGCGCCCGCGAGCATCTCCGGGTCGCTGCGGACGAGCGCGACGAACAGGGCGCTGAGGTGCCCCCGGAGGTCCTCGCCGATCGCGCCGACCATGCCGAAGTCGATGAGGGCGATGGTGCCGTCGGCGTGGATGAACAGGTTGCCCGGGTGCAGGTCGGCGTGGAAGAAGCGGTCCTCGAAGGTCATCTTCAGCACGATCTCGGCGCCGCGCCGGGCGACCCGCTTCCGGTCCACCCCCGCCGCGTCGAGCGCCTCGGCATCCCCCACGTTCATGCCGCCCATGCGCTCGAGGGTCAGCACCCGCGAGGTCGTGTGCTCCCAGAACACCCGCGGGATCACCACGTCGTCCTCGGCCGCGAAGTTCTCGGCGAACCGCTCCGCGTTCCGCCCCTCCTGCAGGTAGTCGAGCTCGGCGCGGAGCGTCTCCGCGAACTCGTCCACCACGCCCGACACGTCGATGTCGCGTGCGGGCCCCCAGCGACGGGTGGCCCGCGCGGCGAGGTTCTGGAGGATCTCGAGGTCCTCGAGCACCTGCGCGACCGCCCCGGGACGCCGCACCTTCACCACGACCGCGGTGCCGTCGTCGAGCGTCGCCGTGTGCGCCTGCCCGATCGACGCGGATGCCAGGGGCCGGTCGTCGAACTCGGCGAAGAGCGCCTCGGGCTCGGCGCCGAGCTCCCGGCGGATCACGGCGCGGATGTCGGCGGTGGGGACCGGCGGCGCGGCATCCTGCAGCTTCGCCAGTTCATCGACGAACGCGGGCGGCAGCAGGTCGGATCGCGTGGAGAGCAGCTGCCCGAGCTTGATGAACGTCGGCCCGAGTTCCTCGAGCGCGAGCCGCAGGTGCTCGGGCGACGTGGCGGCGAACCCCGGGTCGGCGGCGCCGGCGGCCTCGGTGGACCGGCGGCGCGGCACGAACCGCCCGAGGCCGAGCAGCCCGGCCAGGAACCCGAGGCTGTGGCGACGGAGGGTCGCCGCGATCTCCCGGTACCTCGCGTTGTGGTGCCGCTCCTCGCGCTCCGCCATCAGAACGTCGAACCGAGCGCCTTCGCCTTCAGCGCCTCGAACTCGCCGTCGCTGATGACGCCCTGGTCACGCAGCGCCTGCGCCTTGGCGATCTCCTCGGTGGGGCTGGCGAACGAGATCGCGCGCATCTCCTCCCGGCTGTACTCCTGGTACTCGACCTGCTTGCGCGCCGACCGCTCGGCCATGCCCTTGCCCCGCACGATGAGGTACACGAGCCCCGTGATCCACGGGAGGAACAGCAGCAGGATCAGCCAGAGCGCCTTCATCCACCCGTTCAGCGAGTGGTCGCGGAAGATGTCGATCACGATGTAGACGAGCACCAGCAGGTAGGCGAGGTACGCGAACATCCAGAAGTAGAACCAGATCCAGCTCCACAGGTCCATGGTCGGCTCCCTCCGCTCGCCTCCGACTGGTGCACACGCTACTCCCGAGGCGGTCGCGCGGACGGTCTTTGGTCCCGGATGGCGCCGCTCCCCCGTCGATAGCGTGACGGCATCGCCCCCGGAAGGAGCCCCCCGATGCCCCGCACCTACGTCATCACCGGAGCCGCGAGCGGCATCGGCCTGGCCACCGCCGACCTGCTCGTCGAACGCGGTCATCGCGTCATCGGCGTCGACCTCGCCGGCTCGGACGTGAACGTCGACCTCGCGTCGGCGACGGGCCGGGCCGAGCTCGTCGAGCGCGTGCGCGAACTGAGCGGCGGCACGATCGACGCGGTGATCGCCAACGCGGGCCTCGCCACGCCCACCGCCGCGACGGTGGCCGTGAACTACTTCGGCGCGGTCGCCACGCTCGAGGGGCTGCGCCCGCTGCTCGCCGGGTCCCCCGCACCCCGGGCGGTCGCCACCGTGTCGATGGCCTCCCTGTTCCCCACCGACGACGCGCTCATGGAGGCCCTGCTCGCCGGGGACGAGGAGGCGGCCATGGCGCGCGGCGCCGAGCTCGAGGCATCCGCCCCCGAGGTCGCGAACCGGATCTACGCGACCACGAAGGCGGCGCTGTCCCGCTGGATCCGCCGCAACGCCGCGACCCCCGAGTGGGCCGGCGCCGGGATCCCGCTGAACGCGATCGCCCCGGGCGTCGTGGTCACACCCATGACCGAGCAGTTCACGGGCACCGAGGAGGCGCGGAGGGCGATCCTCGAGATGGTGCCCATGCCGCTCGGCGGGATCTTCGAGCCCCGCGATGCGGCCTACCTGCTGGCGTGGCTCACGAGCGAGGAGAACGGCCACCTCTGCGGTCAGGTCGTGTTCATCGACGGCGGCTCCGACGTCGTCCTCCGCGGCGACTCCACCTGGTGATCAGGCGCGGTCGGGGCGGTCGGCGTCGTCCGGTCCCTCCGTCCCGTCCTGCTCCCACCTCGTGCCTTCGAGGTCGCCGCGCAGGGTGCCCGTCACCTCGTCGACGGCCGCACCGACCGTCGGCGCGAACCGGTCGGGCGTGAACCGCCGCGTCAGGCCGTAGTCGCGCAGCACGTCCACCACCGGGTCCTTCATCTCGGCGATGACGAGACGGATGCCGCGTGCGGCGAGCCACTCGTCGAGCTCGACGAGTTCGTCGGCCGCGGTCGTGTCGACGTCGGTGATGGGTTCGGCGGCGAGGATGACGGTGCGGATGCCGGGCCCGGCGGCCTCGACGCGCGAGCGCACGAAGTCGTCGAAGAGCCCGCCGTTCGCGAAGAACAGCGGCGCGTCGAACCGCACGATGACCACGCCGGGGATGCGCTCGCCCTCCGGGTACCGCGACAGGTCGTGGTACCCGCGCAGTCCCGACACGCGTCCGAGCTCCGCACGGTACGGGCGCCACGACTGGTTCACGAACGCGAGCAGCGAGAGCCCGATCGTCACCGCGATGCCCTCGAGCACGCCGAACGCGAAGACGCCCACGAACGCGGCCGCCGACAGTGCGGCATCCACCCGGTCCATGCGCACGAGCCGGAGGAACCCGCGGACGTCGATCAGGCGCGACGCGGCGAAGATCACGACCGCCGCGAGCGTCGCGGACGGCAGGAACTCGGTGAGGCCCGGTGCGAGGAGCATGAACGCCACGAGCAGGACCGCCCCGACCACCCCGGTCAGCTGCGACTTCGACCCGGCCTGCTCGGCGACGGGGGTGCGCGACGACGACGCGGTGATCGGGAAGCCGCCGAACACCCCCGCCGCGAGGTTCGCGGTGCCGATCGCGCCCATCTCGCGGCTGCCGCTCACGGTCTCCCCGCGCCTGGCCGCGAGCGTGCGCGAGAGCACGCCCGCGTCGGCGAACGCCACGAGCGCGATGCCCGCCGCCGGCAGCGCCAGCGCCGCGACATCCGCCCACTGCAGGCCGCCGAGCGCTGGCGCGGGCAGGCCCTGCGGCAGCGCGCCGACCACCGGCAGCTCGTCCGAGAGGCCGAGCAGGGCGGTGAGCGCCATGGCGGCGACGACGGCCGCGAGCACGCCCGGGACCGGCGACTTCACGAGCGTGAGCGCCACGATCACCGCGAGCGAACCCAGTCCGAACGCGAGCGGCAGCCACTGCACCTCGCCGTCGGCGACGCCGATCCAGATCCCGGCGATCTCGCCGATGGGCGAGTCGGCGTCGGTCGAGAACCCGAGCAGCGTCGGGACCTGGGAGATGATCACGATCAACGCGATCGCGTTGAGGTACCCGACGCGGATCGGCTTGGACAGCAGGTCGGTCACGAACCCGAGGCGGAGTACGCCGCCGAGGAGCAGGATGGCGCCGACCATGATGGCGAGCAGCCCGGCGAGCGCAACGGCGCGATCGTCGTCGCCGAGCGCGAGCGGCACGATCGCGGCCGCGATGATCGGGCCGAGCGCCGAGTCCGGACCGAGCACCAGGATCCGCGACGGCCCCACGAGGGCGTACGCGATCAGCGGCACGATGGTCGCGTAGAGCCCGGTCTCGGGCGGCAGCCCGGCGACCTGCGCATAGCCCATGCCGGCCGGGATGAGCAGCGCGGTGACGACGATGCCGGCTCGCAAGTCGGGCCACAGCCACTCGCGTCGGTAGTGCCGCGCGGTCACGATGCCGGGCGGCATCCAGCGCGGCATCCGCTCAGCCACCGCGCGTCCGCTCCACCTTCTGCCAGATCGGCGGATGCGGGAGCCGGTTCTCGCGGTAGAGCCGCTCGGAGAAGCCGGCCCACACGATGAGGGCCGCGCCGGCGCCGACGAGCACGCCGCCCACGACATCCGACACCCAGTGCGCGCCGAGGTACATGCGGCTCGCCATCATGAGCAGCGTGTAGACGCCGCCCGCGATCCAGACCCAGGTCCGCAGGAAGATGAGGCCGAGCGCCATCGCGATGACCGCGGCGTTCGAGGCGTGTCCGGAGGGGAACGACCCGAAGTCGGGGTGCACGAGGATGTCCTCCGGTCGCACGCGTCCCACGGTGACCTTGACGAGTTGCGTGACGAGGCCGCTCGCGGCGACGGCCGCGACGAAGAAGCCCGCCGCCCACGGCCGTCGCCACAGCAGCAACCCGATCACGACCACGGCCGGGACCACGAAGCTCGAGACGCGTCCGCTGCCGAGGAAGTCGAACGCCGCGGCCACGGCGGTCACGCCCGGCGTGCGGATCGCGACGATCGCGCTCATGAGCGCCGACTCGAACTGGAACGGCTCGCGGGCCTGGTTCACGACGATGACCGCGCCCAGCGCGGCGACGAGGGCGAGCGCGATGAGCCCCGTCCACATCCACGGCCGGCGACTGACCCGCACGGGTGCCGGCGCGTGGTGCACGGGCAGCGACGGCCCCTCCTCCGAAGCGGATGCCGCGCCCGCGGCGGGCCCGGACGTGGACTCGCCGTCGTGGTCAGCGCTCATCGCGCCCCCACGCCTCGGGTCGCGCGTCGGAGGCCTCGACCTGCTCCTGGGACCCGACGCGGACGGTGCGCCACGTGTCGACCGCGATGACGATGCCGAGCACCACCAGCGAGAGCATGATCGACCCGAGGGCGTCGGTCGGCCAGTGGTAGCCGAGGTAGATGCGGCACGCGGCGGTGAGGAGCACGACGAACGCCGCCGCGGCGAACGCGAGCACCGTGATGAGCGGGCGCCAGTGCCGGGAGAAGACGAGGTAGGTGCCGATGAAGAAGAAGTCGGCGACGCCCATGACGTGCCCGGACGGGAAGGAGGACGTCGGGTCGTAGCCCATCATCATGTCGGCTGCCGGGGGCCGGTCCCTCGCGATGATCGGTGCGAGGAGCTGCACCATGATCACGCCGAGGATCATGCCGCCCGCGAGCAGGACGGGGCGCCACGCGTGCTTGGCGAGCACGCCCCAGGCGACGGTCGTCACCAAGATGATGATGGGCATCGCGACCGGGCCGAAGACGATCGCGAGCACGATCATGACGGTCGTGAGCCAGCCGTCGCGCCCCGACTCGATCCACTGCTCGATCGGCGCGTCGATGAACGACAGGTCGTCGGCCTCGAGGACCGAGTCGAGCACGATGAGGAAGCCGACGAGGCCCACGACCACGAGCGCCGCCGCCACGAGGTAGAGGTTGCGCTTGCCGCCGGGCGAGACGTAGCGCTCCTCGACCATGAACCGCTCGTGGAAGCGGCGCAGGCGCCCCTGCTTCCGTTCCTCGGCAGCGGATGCCGCGGGGTCGCCTCCGCTCGTGGCGTCGGTCTCCGACTTCGAACTCATGCAGACACGTTACGTGTCGCGCTCGACCGGCGCGATGTCCTCGCGGTGGTCGTCTTCGCCTCCCGGGGGGAAGTCGTGCCGGTCGGGCTGACGGCTGAGGTAGAGCACGCTCACGGTGAACCCGCCCCAGACGAGCACGATGGCGAGCACGAGGAAGAAGATCGCGATGCCGGTCATCGACGGCCTCCCTTCGCCGGCGCGGCCGCATGATGCGGCGGCGTGTGGTCGGGCAGCGGCGGCCACGCCCGGAAGTCGTCGGGGTCCTGACGCCACCGCAGCACGGTGAGGAGCACCGCGCCCAGCACGATCACCGCGATGGCGCCCCAGCCGAGCGCGAGCAGGTACCACTGCGGGTAGTCGGCGTAGCCGTCGACGATGAGCGAGACGATGCGCGAGATGAGCATGTACCCGAGGATCACCGGGGCGAGGATGCCCGCGAGCACGGTCCAGGTGCCGCCCACGCGGAAGGTCGACACGCTGTTCAGGTGGTAGCGCAGCTCCGGGCCCTTCCGCAGCACCCAGAACGCGAAGACGCTCGCGAGGATCGCGGACAGGACGATGCCGATGTTGTTCGCCCAGTTGTCGACGGTGTCGAGCGCGAGCAGTCCCGTGGTGGTCGAGAAGAGCAGGATCGACAGCACCGCGGCGACCACGCCCACCCGCACGGCCGCCTGCCGCGGCGTCAGCCCGAACTTCTCCTGGAAGCCCGCGGACACCACCTGCAGCACCGACAGCAGCGAGGTGAACCCGGCCATCGCGAGCGACCCGAAGAAGAGGATGCCGAAGATGGGCCCGCCCGGCATCTGCGAGACGATCGCCGGGAAGGTGATGAACGACAGCCCCACGCCCGTGAGGCCCTCGAGCTCGCCGACCGCGACGCCCTGCTGGAACGCGAAGAAGCCCAGCGTCGCGAAGACGCCGATGCCCGCGAGGATCTCGAACGACGAGTTCGCGAACGCCACGACGAGGCCCGGCGTGGTGAGGTTCGACCGACGGCGACGGTACGACGCGTAGGTGATCATGATGCCGAACGCGATCGAGAGCGAGAAGAAGATCTGGCTGTACGCGGCGATCCACACGTTCGGGTCGGCGAGCGCGGCGAAGTCGGGCGTGAACAGGGCGTTCAGGCCCTCGGCCGCGCCGTCGAGGAACAGCGCGCGCACGACCAGCGCCGCGAACGCCACCACGAGCAGGGGCAGGAAGATCACGTTGACGCGCTGGACGCCGCGGGCGACGCCGAGCGCGAGCACCACGATCACGGCGACCCAGATGAGGACGAGCGGGATGAGCACGCTCGGCACGAACGACAGGCTGAAACCCGGGTCGCTCGCCTGCAGGTAGTCCCCGACGAGGAAGCCCGCGGGATCGTCGCCCCAGCGGAGGTCGAACGAGAAGACGAAGTAGCTGAGCGCCCACGCGATCACGACCGTGTAGTACAGCGAGATCACGAAGCAGATGGCGACCTGGAACCATCCCAGCGCCTCGAGCGAGCGCCCGCGCGGGCCGCCCAGGCGCCGGAACGCGGTCGGTGCGGACCCCCGGAACCGGTGCCCGACGGCGTAGTCGAGGAAGAGGATCGGGATGCCCGCGGTGATGAGCGCCACGAGGTACGGGATGAGGAACGCTCCCCCGCCGTTCTCGTACGCCACTCCCGGGAACCGCCAGATGTTGCCGAGGCCGACCGCCGAGCCGATGGCCGCCAGGATGAAGCCCACCTGGCCGGTCCACTGCTCCCGAGGTTGCCGATGCTGTCCGTGCTGCTCGACGCCCGCTTGTGACATCGCACCTCCCAAGGCTCGCGACTGGCTGCCTGCACCGTACCAAGGGCGGGGCGGATGCCGCAGCATCCGTTCACCGACGCGGCGGCGGCGTCAGACGAGGTCGGCGGCGACGAGGCGACCGGACGCCAGGGCCTCGCGGAAGGTCGCGTAGTCGCGCTCGTTCTGGTCGGCGTAGTCGATCGCGAACTCCGCGATGGCGCGGTCGAACCGGTCGGACCCGCCGAGGTAGGCGGCGATCGCGACGCGGTCCCCGGCACGCGCGTGCGCCCGCGCCAAGGTCTCGCCGCAGGCACGGGCGTAGAGCTCGGCGCCACGGGGCAGCATCACCTCGACGTCGGCGGAGCCCTTCCAGTCGTTGAGCTGGCGCAGGTAGAAGTCGCGCTCGACGCCGTCGGGCGCGACGATGCGCTGCCAGCCGAGGAACAGGTCGCTCGCCGCCTGCATGAGTCGTTGGCCGCGTACGACGCGTTCGCCGTGGTGGTCGTAGCGGCTGGGGGGCAGGAAGCGTTCGAGCACCGACGCCTCGGCCTGCTTCGCCTGCAGGATGAGCGGGTCCTGGTCGTCGCGCCCGCGGAGCAGGACGATCCACGCGCGCGTGCCGACGCTGCCGACCCCGACGACCTTGCGCGCCAGGTGGACGTAGCGGAACTCCTCGATCGGGTGCCGCTCGAGGGGCAGCGTCGACCGGTACTCGGCGAGCATCTGCCGCATCCAGTCCTCGACGGCCTCGCCCGTGCCGGGCTCGAGGCCGAGGTCCTCGATCGCGACGATGAGCGGCGGTTCCGACCGGATCCGCATGCGGCCGTCGTCGACCTCCACGAGCTTGGTGAACACGCGCACGCTGTCCCGCGTCCGCGCCTTCGCGAGGGCGGCCTGCGTCCGCTTGACCTGCTTGCTGCCGACCCGGTTCGCCTCGCGCTCCTCGCGGATCCACTGCACCATGCGGTCGGCGTCGAGCCGGTCGTACCAGGCGGCGAGCACACCCGAACGGGCCGCCCGTCGCATCCGCTCGCGATACCCGGCGACCGCCTCGAGGACGACGCGACGGCGCTCGACCGCCGAGTAGCCGCGGTGGCGACCGGCGATCTCGAAGCTCGCCGCGAGCCGCTTGACGTCCCACTCCCAAGGGCCGGGCAGGGTCTCGTCGAAGTCGTTGATGTCGAAGATCAGGTCCCGCTCGGGCGTGGCGAACACGCCGAAGTTCGACAGGTGCGCGTCGCCGCAGATCTGCGCAGTCAGCCCGGACACGGGGGTTCCGGCGAGGTCCGACGCCATGATCAGCGCCGCACCGCGGTAGAACGTGAACGGCGAGACGGCCATGCGGGCGTAGCGGATGGGGACGAGCTCGGGCACGCGCGTGACCGCCTGCTCCTCGAGCAGGGCGACCGGGTCCGGTCGGTCGGTGGGCGGCGTCCAGCCGGCGTGCGACGACCTCGGCGCGCGCCGCCGCGCCGACCGCCCCGCCTCGGCGCGCGCCGCGAAGTCGTCGCGGGGTGCCGGATCGAATGCGGCATCCGTGTCGGTCATCGTGGTTCCTCCGTCACCTCGGTCGCGCGCGCCCGCGGCGACGGTCGTACGGGTCGTTCGCTCGGGATGTTCCTCGAGAACAGCAGCGCGGCGAGCGCGATCGCGATCAGCCCGACGAACGCGATGCGGAGCGCCTGCACCTGCGACTCGCCGTACGTCTGGGTCAGCGCCTCCGCGTCGTCCTCCGAGAGCCCCGCGTCCTCGGCGATCTGCTGCACCGACGACGCCGGCACGAGCTCGACACCGCCCGCGGTGGCCGTCGCGACCTCCTGCTTGACGTCATCGGGAAGCGCGCTCGAGGCGACGCCCCCGGCGAACGCGGTCGCCAGCGCGCCGATCAGGATGGAGCCGATGAGCGCGGTGCCGAGCGAGGAGCCGAGGTTCTGGAAGACGCCCTGCATGCCGCCCACCTCGCTCGACTTCTCGACGCCGACGCTCGACATGTTGACGTTGCCGAGCTGGGAGGCGAGCAGCCCGAGGGCCGCACCCGCCGTGAACATGCCGATCCCGAACGCGGGCACCTTGAGCTCGACGTCGACCGAGGCGAGCAGCACCACGGCGGATGCCGCGAGCACGAGCTGCCCGATCCGGACGATGGTGCGCGGCGACCACACGTTCGAGAGCCGCGTGCCGGCGAACGAGAACAGGATCAGCGAGATCGACAGCGGGAAGATCCGCAGGCCCGTCTCGAGCGCGTCGAGTCCGAGCGTCATCTGCAGGTACACGGGGATCATGAAGAACAGGCCCGCGGTGACGGCGTACTGGGCGCCGAGCGCACCGAGCCCGCTCCGAAGCCGCGGGATCGACAGCAGGGTCACGTCGAGCAGCGGCGGACGGCCCGCCTCGACGAGCCGGCGCTGGCGCCGGAAGAACCACGCGATGAGCACGCCGCCGGCGAGCACGAACCACGTCGTCAGGGAGATGCCGAACGGGGCGATCGGGAAGCCGTTGATATCGGGCGAGTCGAGCGGCAGGATCCAGCCCCAGGTCTTGCTCTGCAGGAGGCCGAGCACGATGAGCACGAGCCCCGCCGACGACAGCACGATGCTCATCAGGTCGATCCGCATGCGAACGGGCTCGTGCCGATCGACGATGCGCCGGGCGAAGAGCACGACGACCGCCATGACGACCACCTCGCCGATGAAGACGTACCGCCACGACGCGTACGTCGTCAGGTACCCGCCGATGAGCGGGCCCGCGGCGACCGCGGCACCGGATGCCGCCCCGATCATGGCGTACGCCGTGACCCGGGCGCGACCGGTGTAGTTGTCGGCGATGAGCGCCGCGATGGCGGGGATGACGAGCACCGCGCCCATCCCCTCGACCACCGACCAGCCGAGGAACAGCACCACGATGTTCGGGCTGAGGGCCGTCGTGAGCGAGCCGAGCGCGTAGACGATCGAGCCGATCACGAACGCGCGCAGCCGACCCCAGACGTCGCCGAGCTTCGCGCCGACGAGCATGAGCGCCGCCATGGTGAGCGTGTAGAAGGTGATCGCGGCCTGCATCGCCGAGACCGTCGTGTCGAGGTCGCTCACCACCTGCGAGATCGACACGTTCATGACCGTGCTGTCGAGCACCATGACGAACTGCGCCGCCGAGAGGGCGATGACGACCGTCCACGAGGTCTTCGCGGCATCCGTCGTCGTGTCGGGTGCCGGTGGGGTGGATGCCGCGTCAGGCGGCGGATCGGAAGGGCTCATGGTGGTATCCCTCTCGGTCGAGGACGGCGATGGTCGACTCGGGTACCTCGAGGAATACTCCCGGGAGGTCGTTCAGCGGTTCCGACACGACGACGTGCGCGTGATCGCCGAACTGCGAGAGCCGCTCGGCGTCCGGGTACATCTCGCGGATCGTCGGGATGTCGGCCGAGTGGAACAGGGACCGCGACCGGCCCTGCGACGAGTAGCGGAGCGCCCAGATGGTGGCGCCGTCCGACACCGCCACGGTGCCCTGCATGGGGAAGAGGATGCCGTGCTCGCGCCCCACGCGCTCGACGTGGTCGACCGCCGCGGTGAGCCCCTTCACCGGGTCGTCGGCGAGGCCGAACGTCAGCGCCAGGTGGAAGAGGACCTCCGAGTCGGTGGTGCCCGTGACGTGCGGATACAGCGACGGGTCGATCGCGAACGTCAGGTCCCGCTTGACCTTCGCGAACTCCGCGAGAAACCCGTTGTGCATGAACAGCCAGTTCTCCCAGCGGAACGGATGGCAGTTCGTGCGCTGGATGGGCGGACCCGCGGCGGCGCGCACGTGGCTGAAGAACAGCGGGCTCTCGATCGCGCGCGCGAGCTCGCGCACGTTCTCGTCGTTCCACGCGGGCTCCGTGCTGTGGAACACCGCGGGGATGCTGCCGGCGACCGCACCGGGCGGGTACCAGCCGATCCCGAAGCCGTCGCCGTTCACGGTCTCGGCGCCGAGCGGCGAGTCCAACGACTGGGCCACGAGGGAATGGGTCGCGTCGAGGAGCACCGCGGACGTCCGGAGCGGCTCCCCCGAGTAGGCCAGCCACCGGCACATGGGCGTCCCTCCTGACCGCGACCTCCGCACGGGCGTCGCTGCCGGTCAGTCTCGTGCGTGGCCGGGCGCTCGGACGGGCCGAAAGTCCCCACCTCCACGAGTCGAGCGGGAGGCGGGACGGGTCACCCGTCGGTGGCGGGCTCCTCGGCCGGGGTCTCCTCGGTCGCCTCGACCTCGGCCGGCAGCGGGCACACGGCGGCGGCCGTCATCCGCTCGACCGCCTGCTCGTACGACCACGGGAGCTCGATGAGCGGCGGGGTCTCCTCGCCCGACGCCGTCGCCTTCGAGGCGATGGATGCCAGCGCGAACGCGGCCTCGCGCGCGAGCGTGCCGCCCGACGAGGAGTTGTTCAGGGCGACCACGACCGTGAGGCCCGTCTCGGGTTCCGTGAAGACGGCCGTCAGGGCGCCCGTGGTGACGCCCGCGAGGCCGCGCATCGGGCCGTACTGCTGGGCGCCGATGCCCTGGGACTGCCACGCCGGCGCGTCACCGCCGAAGGGCGTCGTCGTCCAGACCTTGCGCGCCGTGTTCTCGCTGAAGAGGGTGCCGTTCGCGAACGCCTCGCTGAACCGCTTCGCCTCGTCGAGCGTCGAGTAGGCGCCGGCCGCCGTGCCGCCGATCGAGCTCGAGCGGTCCGAGACGTCCATCACGACCTCGCAGTCCCGGTTGCCGTCGGGCAGCACGCCCGCGGCGTAGCCGCCCAGCGCCCCGGTGTGGTCGGTGGCCTGCGCCGGCGGGATGCTCGTCTCGTCGAGGTCCAGCGGCTCGAAGACGTACTGGTCGACGAGGTCGGCCCAGGTGCGGCCGGTGTGCTGCTCCAGCGCGGTGGCCAGCAGCATGACGCCCGTCCGCGACTCGGCCCACCCGGTGCCCGGGTCGAACCGGCGACTCGCGGCCATGCCGCTCGCGACGAGCTCGGTCGCCGGCCACACGCGCTGCGGGTTGCCGACGAAGAACCGACTGAGCGAGGGATAGTAGTCGGCGATGCCCGACTGGTGGCGGCACAGGTGCTCGAGCGTGATCCCCCCGAGACCGGGCACGCCGCGCACCATCGTGCCGACCTGGTCGTCGAGCGCGACGACGCCGGCGTCGACGAGGCGGAGCATGAGCGCGCACGTGATCGCCCCGGTCGTGGTGGCGAGCTGGAACCGGGTGTCGGGCGTGACCTCGGGTGCGCCCTCACCGAAGTCGACCGTGCCGACGCCGGTGGTCCACGCGCCGGCCCAGGGAGCCCACACGCCCGCGACCGCGCCGCTCGACCCGCTCAGGCGCACGGCCTCCTCGAGGGTGGCATCGAGGCGCTCGACGACCTCGGGAGCGAATTCCGCATCGACCTGGTCGTACTCGGTGATGGCCTGCGAGGGCGTCGTGCACCCCGCGAGCAGGAGGACGGCGCAGGCGGACGCGACCGCTGCGGCGATCCTCCGCCGAACGCGACCTGCTCCTGAAGCCACCGAGCCCCCCGCCGTGTGTCCGCAGCGATTGTAACCCGCTCGACCGGCGTCGCCCTGATCGGCACGTCACGGTTCGGCCACGCCGGGGCGCCGGGCCGCCGGACGGTGTCCCCCGAACCGACCGCCAATCCGTCTGCGCGGGCACGCCGAACCACGACCAGCACGGCGAACGCCGCGCGACGACAAGGAGGCATCGCCATGAAGAACTCACCCAACCGCATCGCCGCGACCGTGTTCGGTGCGGTCTACGTCCTCGTCGGACTGCTCGGCTTCAGCGTCACGGGCGGCGTCGACTTCATCGCGACCGAGGGCGGCCTGCTGCTCGGCATCTTCGCGGTGAACCCGCTCCACAACATCGCGCACCTCGCCATCGGCGCCGCGCTGCTCATCGCGGGGCTCTCCAACGTCGCCGCCGCGAAGGCGACGAACACCACGGTCGGCGCCGCGTACCTGCTGCTCGGCATCGTCGGCTTCTTCATCGCCGGCACGGCGGCCAACATCCTCGCCCTCAACCCCGCCGACCACTTCCTCCCCCTCGCCAGCGCGATCGTGCTGCTCGGCGTCGGTCTCGGAGCCGAGCGCTCCGCACGCGTGGCGACGGCCTAGGGAGCCCGCCATGACCGCACTGGCCGTGATCACGCGCAGCTGGCCGATGCTCGGCGCCCTCGGCGCGGGCCTCGTGCTCGCGGCGCTGGCGGCCGGTGCCGGGGGTGCGACGCAGGTCGCCCTGGCCGGGCTCGGCATCGCCGCGCTCGGCTGGGGCGTCCTGTCGCTGCGCGCCGGGCGCGCCCTGGCCCCGCGGTAGAGGTAGCGGGCGCGCTCGGGACTGCCGGGCGCCGC